>JBARBI010000125.1:0-7480 GCA_049792875.1 Candidatus Sulfotelmatobacter sp. | reverse complement strand
CAGATTACCGGCATCGACTGTAGCGCCACCAGTGTGCGCCGTACGGAAGAACTTAAGCAGAAATACAAGCTGGAAAACCTTCAGGTCCACCAACTGGCGATCGAACGGATAAACGACTTGGGCATGACCTTCGACCAGATCGTGTGCACGGGTGTTCTCCATCATCTCGCCGACCCTGATGCGGGCCTCACCGCCGTGCGCAGGGTGCTCAAGCCGGATGGAGCGCTGCACCTCATGGTGTACGCGCCCTACGGCCGGACCGGTATCTATATGTTGCAAGAGTTCTGCCGGCGGCTCGGGATCCACGCCACCGACGCGACTATCCGGGATCTTATCGCTGCACTCGGGGCGTTGCCTCCCGGACACCCTCTGCAAAGCTTGCTCGCTCACGCTCCGGACTTTCGAAATGAGGCGGCGCTCGCCGATGCGCTACTGCACCCGCAGGACCGCGCCTATTCCGTCCCGCAATTGTTCGACTTTCTCGAAAACGCAGGACTGACCTTCGGCCGCTGGGTACGACAGGCGCCTTACTCCGTTCACTGCGGCGTCATCGCAAAGATTCCGCAAGCTGCCACGATGGCACGCCTTTCCCTTCCAGAACAGTATGCCGCGATCGAACTGTTTCGTGGTACCATGGTGCGCCACAGCGTGATTGCGTATGGGGATGACCTCCCCACCCCCCCGCAACAGTTCAGCCTTACTGGTGACTCATGGCTGGATTACGTGCCGATTCGAATGTCAGACACGATCTGCGTGCAAGAGCGGTTGCCCGCCGGCGCTGCGGGAGTGCTGATTAACCAGACGCACCCCTACAAGGATCTCTTCTTTCCGATAGGGCCAAGCGAAAAGCAGTTGTTCGACGCCATCGACGGGATTGATACTATCGGCGAAATAGTGGAAAGCACTCAGTCATCCTGCCACCCAACCCGGAACCTCGACATTACGCGGACATTTTTCGAACGGCTCTGGTGGTATGATCAGGTAGTTTTTGACACGTCAAAGAAAACCTAACCAGGCGCAAGAATTCGTAACTCCGTCAGGGAAACATTCTCCGCCACTTGCCCTCGCGCGCTTAGCCCCTACTTGGGATCTTTCGCCGGGCACTGCGCATCGAAGGTCGTCTGCATCTGCCTGAGTTTCAGCACGCCGTAGAGTACGGTAAGTGCCATGGCAACAACCAGAGCGCCGACGAACTTCTTCTCGATGCCGTACGCGCCCTCTCGGTTGGCGACATAGCCGGCGACGATCAACCCGAGAATGAGGAGGTTAATGGCCCAATTCACAGGCCTTGGCACGATATAGTCCAGGGTGCCGAAGCCGCCGAGCTGGTAGATCATGAACGGCAGGATCGCTGCCATGGGGAGCAGTTCCGAGGCCCCCAGCGTGACGTCAATCGTCCCTGGCGCCACCGCGTGCAGCAGCCTGCTGTGCGCCAGTTGATGGAACAGCGCCGGCATTGCAGACATCAAGGGCACCACGGCGAGTAGCTCGAGGACCAGCGATCCGCACCAGGTACCGATCTTGGAAGCGGGATCGGCGCCCGCGCCCGATGCTTGCGTTCCGATGAACAATCCCCCCACGATGGCCGCCCCACTGGCCAGCATCAGCAGTTCTACCGTGATGCCGAAGGACTCCGGTTCGCCTGCCTTGAGTAGCAGCATGGCCAAAAAACCGGGCGTGTAGAACATCACGCGTACGAGTTTCGCCCAAACGCGCGCGTCGCGTTCCGGCGGCAGGATTGGGAGCGGACGTCCATCAGCTCCAATGGTTGGTCTAGCTTTTTTCGACATTCAGGCTCCTCTATGGAAAAGAAATTTGCGAGCTGCGGCCGCGTCGTGATGATTCGCATACCGATACTAGTTCCAGGTGCACCTGTTGGCAGCTGTCACAAGTGACAGTGTCGAATCGGGGTGAGACTGAGGATCTTTTTTCGCTCAACGGTGGGGACCGACGACATCAGTTCGTTGCGGTTGCGACTCGGGGCGAGGCGAGAGGCGTCCAGACTTACGCTGTGTTAAGATAATTTTGCACTGAACGTTCTACGAATTGTAGGCGTTGTAAGGCGCGGATATTGCGGCAACGGCCGCTCCGAACGCCACCCGGTGCTGCTTGCAGAGCCAGCAGACGACTTATTCATAAAGGGTTTTCGGCAATTTGTTGATTTGGCAAGTGGGGACGTAGTTCAGTTGGTTAGAACGCTGCCCTGTCACGGCAGAGGCCGCGGGTTCGAGTCCCGTCGTCCCCGCCATTCCTTTGAATGGTTTACAAAGGACCCCGAAAACCGATCTGGGTCCGTTTGGGTCCAATAAGCGTTTCCCATCTGCGGATTCGCTGTTTCGCCCCCTTCATATAACCCTAGTGGATCAAGCTTGATTTGCTTCCCGACAGCACGCCCCCTGGCAGAATGGCATCCACGAGCTTCCCCTGCGCCAGGCGTTTGCTTTTTGTCGTTGCCTGGAGATACTTGTTGGTCACGTGCAGATCGCTGTGACGCAAGTAGTCGCAGATCATCAATTGGTGTTCGCGGATAGGTTTTCAAGCTCCCTTTGAACCGCACCAACACTGGCATCTACTTCGCGTGCGATTCGACGCCTATAGAACGATTGATCCGCATGGCCATAGAGCAGGGCCAAAATGGCGCCCCGCGTCTGACCGAACAGAAGGTCTGCCAAACCGTTGTGTGTACTCATTCCGAGAACAATTGTACTCAGGATGAGAACATTACAAAGCCCTCGCCTGAATTTGCATTCTCCTCTTTAATTCACGAGCGTCCGGATTGTTCCGCTTGACAGTATGCTAGAACTAGCATATTCTACAGTTGCACATGACAGCTACTTCGATGAGGCCGCTACGTTTCGTAGGGGATTCGCTGGAGGTGCTGCGCGAACTGCTGGAAGAGGTCAAGGACGAGATTGGGTTTGCGTTGGAGCGCGTCCAGAGGGGCAAAATGCCGGAGAACGCGAAGCCACTGAAAGGTATTGCACCAGGCGTTCTGGAGATTGTTTCCGACTTTAGGGGCGATACGTTCAGGGCCGTCTATACCGTGCGATTTCCAAAGGCCGTTTACGTTTTGCATGTTTTCCAGAAGAAGTCCAAACGGGGCATTGCGACGCCGAGGCATGAAATGAAACTCGTGGAAAAGCTCCTCGCGCAAGTGGTGGAGCTGGAAAAGCCGAGCAGGAAGACTTAGGCTGAACAGAAAGAATTACGCTAAAACAGGGGACAAATCACGATGAAAAAGCATGGATACGTGGAAGGCACTGGCAACGTCTACGCTGATTTGGGTGTTGTTAATCCCCAAGAGGCACGAGCGAAGGCTGATCTGGCGCACCGGATCGTTGACATCATCGCAGCCCGCAAACTGACACAGGTACAAGCCGGGAAGGTGTTAGGTGTGGACCAGCCCAAAGTCTCTGCCTTGAAGCGGGGCCGTCTCACTGATTTCTCCATTGAGCGGCTTGTCGGCTTCCTGCTCTTACTCGGCCATGACGTGCAGATTACCGTCACGCCCAAACCCCATTCCAGCCGGAAACCGCCTACCTTGGTAGTGAACGCGATGGGGGCGGTTGCCGCTCGCCGCTAAGG
Organism: Candidatus Sulfotelmatobacter sp.; assembly: GCA_049792875.1. Lineage (GTDB taxonomy): Bacteria > Acidobacteriota > Terriglobia > Terriglobales > Acidobacteriaceae > Sulfotelmatobacter. Next base: position 3,895 of record JBARBI010000125.1, on the reverse strand, counting down.
AGCCCAGTGTGGTCCGACGGTGGTCCAATCGCGGTACTCTGGAGTCTTTCCAACGACTCTGTGTCGTTCTCGGCGACAGTCAAGTCGTTGAGATGAAATGCTGTCGTTTCTGTTGATGGGCTCATAACCGCAAGGGCGGTGGCTTCATTCCGGATCGGCCAATTTGGATCTGATCTGGGTCCGATAAGCCGGCCAAAGAGTTCCCTTGAGTTCTTTCTGTTCGGCGTCATTCACAGGGTTTGGGACTCCGCGACTCAGAATCGCGCTGATGCACGAGTGTAGGTTGTAACCGCATTATAAAAGGCCATTCCACTCCGTCGAAAGTCCACGCATAAACCGTTTGGAATCAGTCGGAGTTAGAAATGGACTTTCATCCCTATGGTGGGCCGCAGGCCCATGGGAACTCAAAACCCCAGGCATTCCAAAAGCCTCTCTGCTCACGTGGCCAGAACCCGTTGATTTTTGCAGTGTTCGAAATGGCGAGTTCCCGACTTTCCAGAACGACTTGATTCTGGAACGGTGATCATCTCTGCCTCAGCCTCAGATCAACTCATCTCATCGCGCTGGCCTAGCCCAGCCGCAATTGTCACGCCCCGGGGGAGCACTGAATTCCTTGCACCACTTCTTGCGTACATGTACGGACTCTTTTATCACTTATTGCCAAACGTCCAGCTAAGCCCCGAACTGGAACCGTAGTCGCTGCCGGAGAGGCCGGTTGGCGGCCGATTGTCCCAGTTGCCGTAGAACGAGACATTCCACTTGAGATTGCTGAAGAGCTTCACGTAATACGCCGCGTTCGTATTGAAATGAACACGGCCGGGCTCGGAGATCGCCGGAAGTAGCGTGGCGGTTACATTCAGGTTGGTTTTGTTAAACCTGAAGAGCTTCACCTCTGCCGCGATAACGGCCACTGCGAGATTTTGTGCACTTCGCGGGATGATGGACGGTGCGTAATTCGTGTTCTGCCAAGCTATGCCTCCGAGCAACGAGATGTTCGCATGATTGGTGTTCTTTAGATAACGTCCGATGCCACCGTCGAGAGTACTTTGGAGCGTGATTCCTTGCACCGAGCTTTGCAGAAAACTATTCAGGCATGAGTAGAAATAATTGTCCCAGCGCAAGAGACGGGAGACGCTCAGTTGCAAATCGTTCCGGGTGGAGGCACTGGCGCCCTTGCTCGCAGAAAGGTTCGAACTGAAGTTGGCATCAGCGCTCCAGCGTTCCCGAACGTATTCCGCCTGGGTGCCCAGGTTGTACTGGGTTGCCTGATTGCCTTTGGAATAAGTGCTCCCCAAACTGATCTCGCCGTTGAACCGTTGCCAGAACTTTTCCGACGTTTCACTTATTCCGACAACCCTTGGGCTGTCAAGCACCACTTTCTTTTCTGGAGTCTCCACGATCTGAATCTGCACCGGCTGGCCAGGGGGCGTTCGGGCGTGTTTAGCGTCCCCGTGTACACCGAGCCATCCTCCGTCTTGACGATGAACAACTGATTGCTTTCCAACCGGGCCACTTTCGACCATTGAACTGAAGTTGTGCCAGCGATGTAATCGAAGCTGACGGACAGCACTCCGGCGTCGAGTCCTTTCACTTGGCAGGTCATGCGGTCGCCGTTCTTCATGACAATGACGTCGGTTTTGTCTCGCGCGAGGAGAGGACTCGCGGAAGCAAGAACGGCGCTGAGGATGACTAGTCGAATGTTCATGGGGGGTCCAATCTTTGTGCAGTTTCTACCGGTTCGAAGGCACCATGCGTGACCTCGGGACATGCGGTTATTTTGAGTGCGCCGGCTTGCGCAATTCCCCTGTCAACACTGACAGTATCCGCAAAGACTCTTCTCGTCATTAAATCCAACTGCGCTGCCTCAACTGGAACCGGTCTGTGGGCGGACTCCAGTCCGAGGATGTACCACGCGAGTCCTACCTGCACCGCACGTTTCTGTCGCGCTGATGACAGGATCCTCTCGCTATTGGTGCGCCGAAATTCGATCCGCGACAAAGAATTTAGGGTTTTCTGAGGCGCTTGCACAGCACGACAGAGCAAAGCACGAAGAGGACAAGCACATGACACAGGAACTGTCGTCCAATCTCGCAGCGCCTCAGTCGGCGCAGCCGAAAAAACCCAACATCGTCTTCATCCTGGTGGACAACGTCGGCTGGGGAACTTTCGGGGTATACGGCGGAACGATACCCACACCGCGGATCGACAAGATGGCCAGCGAGGGCATCCGCTTCAACAACTTTAACGTCGAGGCGCAGTGCACACCGACGCGCTCGGCCATCATGACCGGGCGGCATCCGGTGCGCTCAGGGACCTACACCGTCCCTTTTCCCGGGCAAGGCGAGGCTGGATTGGCGCCGTGGGAATACACCACCGCCGAACTCCTTTCCGACGCCGGTTATGCCACTGCGTTGTACGGCAAGTGGCACCTGGGCGAACATACAGGCCGGCTGCCAAACGATCAAGGATTCGACGAGTGGTGGGGCATCGTGAACAGCTGGGATGAGGCGGGCTATACCTCATATCCGCTGTTCAAGGAGAGCGGCCTGCCAACGCCCATGATCTGGGAGGGAAAGAAAGGCGAGCCATCTAAGCCGGTGATGCCGCTCGACCTGACGGTGCGGCCGATTGTGGACGGGGACTACATCATTCCAAAGACAGTCGAGTTCATCAAGCGGAACGCGGCGGCGAAGAAGCCCTTCTACGTCTACGTGGGCTACTCCGAAGTGCACCCGCCGGTGATCGGCCACCCGGACTACGTTGGCAAGTCTACCCTGCGCGGAGGGCTGTACGCCGACGTCATCGCTGAGATGGACGACCGAGTCGGGCAGGTCACTGACGCGGTCAAGGATGCCGGCATCGACGACAACACCATCGTCATCCTCAGCAGCGACAACGCGGACGCCGGATGCATCCCACAGCTCGGGGGAGGTACGAATGGGCCCTGGCGCGGCAATTTCCCGAACACACCGTTCGAGGGAAGCATGCGGGTACCAGCCATGATCCGCTGGCCGGGCAAGGTTCCTGCCGGTGTCGTCACCAATGAAATCATCGCCGCTGTGGACTGGCTGCCCACGCTGGCCGGGATGGTGGGCGCATCGAATCTCGTGCCCAAGGATCGACCGATCGATGGCGTCGACGCCTCGGCCTTCACGCTGGGCAAGAGCGCTACGACCGGCCGCGACAGCTACATGTTCTTCGGCGTAGACGGTGGGCTGATGTCGATCAAGTGGAAGATCTACAAGACGATCTTCCGCTACACGGAAAACACAACGTCGCTTGCCGTCGAGAGCGGGTTCATCAAGCCACAGTTTCCCATGTTTTACGACCTGAGCAGCGATCCGCACGAAGACAACAACCTCCTTTACACAGGCCTGACCTGCGGTTGGATGACTGGGCCGGATTTCAAGCTCATCGGTCAGTATGAACTAAGCCTAAGGGAGTACCCCAACATCAAGGTAGGCGAGGACTTCAAGGGCTATCAGAAATCAATTCCCAAGTCAGCGTGATTGTGGTCGCGAGTAGAGCCTCATAGCCGTTGTCGGCAGTGCCCGCGAACTTCAGATTTGGGAGCTTCGGCATAGAGCCCACATTTCAATCAAGGAGGGTGTATGTTTTCACACATCAAAGCTGGAGTCTTGGTGCTTGGACTGATCATCGTGGGACTCGTTTCGCCTCTGCTCGCTCAACAGAAGGGGCAATGGGTGCCAGGACAGTTTGGCCTCAATGCGGGTGTGATTCCCGACCCGGGCATCACCTATGCCAACATGGCCTTGAACTACTCCGCCGGCCGGTTGAATAATTCCGACGGGAACCAGATCTCAGGCGTTACCGGGAACTACCATTTCTGGGTGGATGAGAACATTGCCTATTTCGTTCCGAGTCACAAGTTCCT
>JBARBI010000124.1:0-71345 GCA_049792875.1 Candidatus Sulfotelmatobacter sp. | reverse complement strand
AACGCAAGCTCAGAGTCTCGACGGCCGTCAGGTCCCGGATCTTCAATCAGCACAGCAATCCGCAGGCGACGATTCCACTTCCGCCCATGTCGGCAAGGCCAAACCCGCCGTGACCCCGCCGGTTGCGTACGGCACAACTCCCGCTCCGGAGAGTCCGGCGCCCACGCAGGCGACCGGCGGCGCGGTGCTGGTTTCGGCGGTGCGTTGGACCATTAGTCCTTCCGGCGGCTTGCAGCGCTCGTTCGACCAGGGCAACACCTGGCAGGATGTCGACGTGAACGCGAATTCCGCATCCTACACGAGCGCGACCAGTCTCGAAGTTGCCGCCAAGACCTCCCGGGCGAAAGCGAAAGCTTCCGGCCAGACCCTTAAGCGGCAAACAGCCCCGCTCACCTTCCGTACCGTCGTGGCGGCTGGGGCAGAGGTCTGGGCGGGTGGTTCCGCGCTCTATCATTCGCAGGACGCCGGCAACCACTGGACCCTCGTCGTCCCTGCCTCAGCCGGTGCGATGCTTACCGGCGACATCGTCAGCCTCGAATTCCCCGACTCCCAGCACGGCAAACTTTCAACCTCCACCGCCGAAGTCTGGACAACCGCTGACAATGGCCAAACCTGGCAGAAGCGGTAGCTCCCCAGCAACGAAGCACGCCATTCACGTTAGTTACTTCGGTGAGCCTCAGCTTAGCTCTGCGCTAACTCCGTTACCAAAGTGACGTTTACACAGAATAGCGGGAACTCTAACATCGACTTCGTGGTTTGGCAGTTCTGGGGGAGGGCTGCCGAGGCGTCCTGGACTGAAAAGTCCCGGGCGCTTTTTCTCTTCTGATCCCTGGCGGCACGACGGTTCTTCAATGCGACCCGCGGCAAGCCGCGCAATATCCGCCCATCTCCAGCCGTGACACCAGCACCCGAAACCTGCAATCCCTTTCCACTTGCTGTTTGAGCTGCTCAAAGCTGTCGCTCACAAACTCGGCGATCTTGCCGCAGCGCAGGCAGGCCATGTGGATGTGATCACGTTCCAGTTTGCGCTCGTAATAATGTCCTTCGCCGTTGATGTGCATCAGGTCGAGTTCATCGATCAGTCCCTGTCGCTTGAGCAGTCGCAACGTGCGGTAAACGGTGCTGCGGTCGACGCTGGCATCGATTTTCTGCGCCTTGCGCAAGATCTGGCTGGCGTCCAGATGTTTCCTGGCCGTCTCCATCACGCTCAAGATGGCGCGCCGCTGCTGGGTCATGCGGATGCCGCGCTCGGCGAAGTGCGCTTGTAACCGGCCCGGCGTTTCCGTCTGGGGAAGGGGCATCACATTCTCGTTGTCGCAACTGGTCGCAATCCACGTGCGACATATTGTTCTGCCGTAACTGGACAGTCCCCCGTCCAATCCGGCATGATTTCATGGTATCGCTAGATGCGACTGAGTTGCAACTAAGTATGTGTCCCTTTCAACCCAACAGCCTCCTCCGCCGCGCCCGCCCCTTGATCCTCCCGTCCTTTCTCGTCCTGATGACGCTGGTTCTTAGCCCCCAGATGCAGGCCCAGGAAAACTACTTCGTTACCTACTCGCAGGAACTCGAGGAGCCCGGCAATCTCGAAATCGCTGCCAAAAGCGTCACTGGAAATCCCAAGGGTGGCAACCCGTTTGTCGCCACCGCCTTTGAACTGGAATACGGCGTCAAGGCCTGGTGGACGACCGAACTCTACCTCGACGGCCAAACCACGGGCGGCGAGAGTACGGTGTTTACCGGGTTCCGCCTGGAGAACCGCATGCGCCCTCTTCTTCGCGAGCACTGGATCAACCCCGTGCTCTACTTCGAATTCGAGGACATCAGCAGCGCCGACAAAACCCTGCTTGAGGTGGTTGGCCACGACTCTCGCGCCGACTTCCTGGTCCGCAACGACCGCAGCGAAAAGCTGCGCGAGGTCGAGCTCAAGCTCATCCTTTCCAGCAATTTCAAAGGATGGAATGTCTCGGAAAACTTCATTGCGGAAAAAAATCTCGCGGAAGATCCGTGGGAGTTTGGCTACGCGGTGGGCGCAAGCCGCCCCCTTGCCCTTGCTGCGAGTGCCAAACCCTGCAAGTTTTGCGGCGAAAACTTCGCGCTCGGCGCCGAGATGTACGGCGGACTCGGGGACGCCAACAGCTTCGGCTTGGCCGACACGTCCCAGTATCTCGGTCCAGTCGTCACCTGGAACATTCCCCGGGGCCCCACGATCCGCCTCTCCCCAAACTTCGGCCTCAACAGCAACAGCAACGGATTCCTTTTCCGATTTATGCTTTCCTACGAAATCGAGCAACTCTTCTCGAAACTGAGGAGCCATCCATGAGGACGCGCCGCGCGGCACCCGCATTCCTGATTCTGACTCTGGCAGGAATTCTGCTCGCGGATGCCGGCGACGGAGAATGGCTGCGCAAGGTTCCACCCCAGGATCGTGATCGCGCGAATCCGCTTGCCATCAGCCCAGACGCTCCCGCCGCCGGCGCCAAGATCTTCGCCGAGCACTGCGCCGCCTGCCACGGCGAAGATGCCGCCGGCAAGACCGAGGGCAAACACATTCGCCCCAATCTCCACGCCGACCGCATCAAACAGGCCAAACCCGGGGAACTATTCTGGCTCCTCACCAACGGCAGTCAGAAAAACGGAATGCCCTCCTGGAGTCGCCTGCCCGACGCCCAGCGCTGGCAACTCATTACTTACCTCAAATCCCTGCCCTAGCATTTGCGACTTTCCCCCCTCCCCAGGCATCGAATAACGGTGTTACGATAATAAGTTCGGCTCCCTTACGGGACGCACTTATAAAGATCGCCCGGCACGGCAGCGCATCCCGATGGAGCGTCCGCCGACAGCCGGACGTTCACCACGAGGAGAAACAAAATGGCAGGCAACGGAATCGTCGAAGTCACCGATGCAAACTTCGACCAGGATGTTTTGAAATCGGACAAGCCCGTTCTAGTCGACTTCTGGGCAACTTGGTGCGGCCCTTGCCGCGCTATCGCCCCCATTGTCGAAGAGCTGGCCTCTGAGTATCAGGGCAAGATCAAAATCGGCAAGATGGATGTGGACTCCAACAGCGCCACCCCCATGCGCTACAAAGTCACCGGCATCCCGACGCTGCTGGTGTTCAAGGGCGGCCAGGTCGTCGAGCAACTCGTCGGCTACAAGCCGAAGGACGCGATCGCCCAGGCCCTGAATAAGCACATCGGGTAAGCTTCTAGCTTCTAGCTACAAACTCAACGCACGCTCCGTCCTTTGACCAGCGTGCGTTTTTTTGATCTTTGGGCTCCCGATAAGAGGCCCTTCCACCTGAACAAGTCTGCTGAGAAACTCGCCTTTGGGTGGCGCAGCGCTTTCAGGGCTGCGGTGGAAGCCTTTTGTTTAGGTAAGGGCTTTAGCCTCTAATGGTACGCAGAGAACTTGCGGCTAGAAGCTTAGGAGCTAGAAGCTGCCTCTAATACTTCCTTAACACCCCAATCACCCGCCCCTGCACAGCGACCGAAGCGGCCGGCACAATGATCGGCTTCATGGTCGCATTCGAGGGCTGCAGTCGAATACTTTCGCCCTCTCGGTAGAAACGCTTCAGCGTGGCATCGCTCGAGTCCACTAAAGCCACCACAATGTCCCCATTGTGCGCGGTGCGGGCCTTCTCCACCAACACGTAGTCGCCGTCGAGGATTGCTTCGTCCTGCATCGAGTCACCTCGTACCTCCAGCACAAACACTTCCTTTGAGCGCACAAAGTCCGCAAGCGAGATCGTCTCGTTATTCTGCACCGCTTCGATCGGCTGCCCGGCCGCGATGCGCCCCAGCAGAGGCAGCACCAAACCCGTGTTCACGCTCATTGCCTGCTTCAGCCGTCCCTTGGGAGGCAGCAGGTCAATCGAGCGGCTGCGGTTGTAATCGCGCGTCAACAGTCCCTTCTTTTCCAGGTTCGTGACGTGCTTGTGCACCGTCGCCAGAGAGGTCAGCTCCAGGCCTTTACCGATCTCCTCAAACGATGGAGAATACTGGTGCTCCGCGACGAATCGCGAAATGAAGTCATATACTTCCCGCTGCCTGCGTGTAATGGCCATGCCGCCATTATTGGCGAACAGAAGGCGAAAAAGCAAGTACGAAGTGAGGCTTCATGTGGGACGGCCTTGTGTGGGGATCTTGTGTGCTGAACTTGTGTGGGGACGGGCGCCTTCGCCCGTCCAGGCTGCCCGGCGGTATCGGCCCGCAACTGGTTTGAGTTAGCCCGGTTTTGAGTTAACCTGCTTTGAGTTAACCATGATCCCGGCCGCCGTCGCGTTCTTGAGCCACTCGTTCCAAAGTTGAAACTTTTGGCCCGTCCACAACTCCAATCTGCTAGCCCACCGTATTTGTATTTAAAGAAGGGGGAAAACGAAAATGCCATCTTGCACTCGCTTTGCTTTGATTCTCTTCGCCTCGCTCCTCGGAGCCACGGCGTGCAACGCCAAGGCAAGCCCGGGTACGCCTGCCGCCTTTCCCGCGCCGCTGCTCGACGCGCCACGCGCCGCCACAGCCGGCGAGCAAACCGCTGTCCTGTCCGGAGGATGTTTCTGGGGAATCCAGGCGGTCTTCCAGCACGTGAAGGGCGTGATCAGAGCGACCTCCGGCTACTCCGGAGGCTCCGCCAAAACCGCCGAATACGAAATCGTCAGCACCGGCGAAACCGGGCACGCCGAGTCGGTGCAGATCGTCTACGATCCCTCGCAGATCTCCTATGGCGAGCTGTTGCGCGTTTTCTTCTCCGTCGCGCACGATCCCACGCAACTCAATCGTCAAGGCCCGGACGAAGGCACACAGTATCGATCTTCGATTTTCTACAGTAATGATGAACAGAAGCGCATTGCCGAGGCCTACATCAGCCAACTCGACAAGGCCGAGGTTTTTTCGCAACCCATTGTGACCCAGGTCGTGGCGCTACAGGCCTTCTACGCCGCTGAGGCTTATCACCAGAACTATGCAGCGCTGCATCCCAACCAGCCCTACATCCTGTTCAACGACGCACCCAAAGTCGAGCACCTGCGCCAACAGTTTCCCGACCTCTACACGGGAAAGTAGGATGTTGGGCGCGGAGGCGCCGAGCTTTCCTCGGCCGGACAGCCGAGGGCGGCTGTCCCCACATGAAGTTGCTCGGCGTTCTCTGCGGCCCTTTCTGGGCGGACTCAGCAGTTGGGAGCTTGTCGCTGTTGCGGCCGAGGTCACTATAATCGTGGTATGAACTCCAGCCTCCCAGCTTTCCGCGAACCCAGTGCCGTCGAAAAAATCTTCAACCGCACCTTCGGGTTTCTTGTCGGCCTCGGGCTTGGCTTTTCACACAACTACCTGCTCGAAGTCCGCGGACGTAAGACCGGCAAGCTCTACTCCACCCCGGTCGATCTGCTGGAACGGAACGGCAAGCGTTATCTGGTCGCCCCACGTGGACGCACGCAATGGGTACGCAACGCCGAAGCTGCGGGAGAAGTCACACTGAAGAAGGGAAGTAAGCGCCTGAAATTCCGCCTGCGCCCGATTCCCGACACGGACAAGCCGCAGATCCTGAAAGCGTACCTCGACTCCTTCAAGCGCGAAGTGCAACGTTACTTTTCGATTCCCGCGGGTTCGCCTCCCGAAGCCTTCGCCGCTATCGCTGAGAGTTATCCTGCTTTCGAACTTCTTGCAGATTGATTTGTTTTGTCCGAAGGCCCGGCAAAATAATTTCGATAAAATCTCATTTTTCCTCTTGCACAAAGCTAGAAGTTATGGCATCTTCAAACATCCCCAAGAGAAAGGACGCCCAAATTTGTCGATTCATAAGCACAAATCGCTATGCGGGCTGCCTCGGCCAGGAACTAGCCGAGTCGGCTTTCGGGCGTCAACCGATTGCGTCAGTTAATCCTCGGCGCTCTTTAACGCAAAGCTAACAAAACAAAAGCACGCTGGGTGGTGAAGACTGCGGTTCCTTCGCCTTGACACGACACACCGCTGTCGCCAATTCCCCCAGCAAAGGACTCCATTGCGTGGGGACGGACGCATTCGTCCGTCCCGTCGAGCGCAGTTCGACGTGGTGTGAATTCGGTCAGTGGTGAAAGGTTACGGATACTTCTCTTGGCAGAACAGTCCTGGTTTTCCAGGCTGTGAGGTTCGACTCCTCATGGGCGGAAGCCCGCTCCGTCGCCGCACGTTCCCTGACCTTTGTCGCTTTGTCGTCCACGTGCGGGGGAGTGCCGCGCACGACAAAATTCAGTCAGTGGTGAAGTTCACGGCAACTTCGTGGCGTGCCTGTTATTAAGGCCGGGGTTCGAGCCCTCAACCGTGATCCCAGTTCCCTGGCTGTGTCCGTCACTACGGCGCAGGCAATCTCGCCTGCGCCCTAACCGGGATGTTTTGGATTCGCAGAATAAGTTTCGCCGGTGGTGAAAGAGAAGAATTACTTCGCGCCAAACGATCGACGCTGCAGGGTGGCGAACCCTGCCGAGGTGCTGATCTGCGGGAATGCCGGGATCCGCGAGGATCTGGGGGCGTTGTCCCGAAGCTCAGGGTTGCCGCAGAGACCGGCCTCGAGTCGAATCTCTTCTCGCACGTTCCCCGGCGAGTTGATTTCTCCTGGCGACTTCGGACGAAGCGCCGGTCCGAATGGTTCGTAAGTGAATATGATCGAGTTCTTAAAACACGTATTGAGCGGCCAGAACCAGTTTGCTTCTGGCGGACTGTTGCTCATGCTGGTCGGTGGGTTAGGCGTTTGGCTGCGAGCTATCCCTCTCAAAGCATGGGAATGGTTCGTGGAGCAAACCACCATGATGATCACCGTGAAGGACGACGATGTCGCTTTCGTATGGGTTAAAGAGTGGTTTCTCGAGCAGCACTTTCTCAAGCGGATGCGGCGCGTCGATCTGGATACAACGTTGCGCGCGGAACGGGTTGCGCTCATTCCCGCGCCGGGCCTTCACTGGTTCTGGTATGGAGGAAGGCCGTTTCAGGTCTGGTTTTCGCGCAGCGAGAACACGCGGGAACGCGCCGCGAGACGCCTCGAATCGTTGACCTTCAGAACGGTCGGGAGGAGCCAGTCTTTTCTGAAACGATTTGTCGATGATGTCGTGCGCTGCCATCTCAAGCGCCTCGGCGTGCAGTCTTGGCTATGCACGTACAACGACGGTTGGGACCATTCGGAAGGGTACGCGCCGCGCTTGCTCGAATCGGTGGTTCTGCCACCTGGCGAGAAGGAGCGCCTGGTGCCGGACGTCGCGAACTTTCAGAAATCGAAGCAGCGGTACTCGCGTCTCGGAGTTCCGTACCATCGTGGCTACTTGCTGTACGGTTCTCCCGGAACGGGGAAGACTTCGCTGGTGTCGGCGCTGGCGGCACACTTCGGGTTGTCAGTGTATTGCCTGAACCTGGGCGATTTTAACGACCGGAGCCTGATGAGTGCGGTCAACCAGATTCCCGCGGATTCGGTGCTGCTGTTTGAAGACATCGACTGCATGAAAGGCGGACAGGCTCGCGTAGCTGCAAGCACTAATGCTGTTGGCGACGAAGTATCAGCCGTTTTCAGAAAGGAAAAGGAGAGTGCCACAACCCAAAATGGTGTCACACTCTCGGGCTTGCTGAATGTGCTGGACGGGTTCTTCGCACCGACTGGAGTTTTGTTCATGATGACCACGAACCGGATCGAAGCGCTCGATCCAGCACTTCTCAGGCCAGGCCGAATTGATTACAGGCTGTATCTGGGGAAAGCGTCTGACCTACAGAAGATGGAGTTGTATCGGAGATTCTTTCCCGAGGCAACGGAGCATCAGGCACGCGAGATCGTAGAAGCCTGTCGCTCGGCAGAGACCATGGCGGAATTCCAGGGTCTTCTGCTGGGCATGGCGGAGGATCAGACAGGCAGGCACGTGGCTGACAGCGTAGCAAGGTCGCATCCCCGAGATGAAGAAATGGAAATGGTGTCTGTGGGGGGATAGTCGCAAGCGCCGAAAACGTTCGCCGGTGGTGAAGACAACGGCTACTTCGGAACGGACGACGCAGGTATGGAATCCTGCCAGAGCTTTCGCTCTGTAGTTTAGCCAGAACTTCCGTCTAAAACGCCGTCGTCGCCTAATTCCCCGGCGATTGAAACAACAACAGATTCCTCAACGGCAGCGAACGCAGGTACGGAATGACAAACAAGTTTAGCTAGAAGCCGGCAGCTAGAAGCTTCTTGCTGAAAGCTTACAGCTGATCGCTGACAGCCGCAAAGGAGGCCACACTTATGGCTCGACTGAATCTAGTTAACCTGAACTTCCGCCCGCGCACCCACGAAGGCGCGCCGGCCCCCAACATTTCGACGGAGCTGCAGCTGCGGCGCTCGGTGCTGGCTTGCCTGCTCTGGGAGAGCCAGTTCTACGAAGACGGGGTCGAGATCGCGGGGCGCATCGCGGAGCTCGTTCCCAAGGTTGCGGCCGAGAAGGTGGCCGCGCTTGCGGTCGAGGGACGCGAGAGGATGAAGCTGCGTCACGCGCCGCTTCTGCTCGTACGCGAAATGGCGCGTCATGCCACGCATCGCGGCTTTGTGGCGGAGACGCTGGCGCGCGTTATTCAGCGTGCCGACGAGCTTGCCGAGTTCGTGGCCATTTACTGGAAGGACGGACGCATGCCTCTGTCGGCGCAGGTGAAGAAGGGGCTGGCTGCGGCTTTCCCCAAGTTCGATGAGTATGCGCTGGCGAAGTACGATCGCGGCGGACCTGTCAAACTGCGCGATGTGCTGTTCCTCGCTCACGCCAAGCCGCGGGACGAGGCGCAGGCCGAAGTGTGGAAGCGCCTGATCGCGGGCGAGCTCACTGCTCCTGACACGTGGGAAGTTGCTCTCAGCTCTGGCGCCGACAAACGCGAGGCTTGGGAGCGATTGCTCCGCGAGCAGAAGCTGGGAGCTCTCGCTCTGCTCCGGAACCTGCGCAACATGCGCGAGGTCGGAGTGGACGAGGATCTCGTGCTCGCCGCGCTCGGTTCCATGAGCACGGCGCGTGTGCTTCCGTTCCGCTTCCTGGCTGCGGCGCGTTACGCTCCGCAGTGGGAAGAGGCTCTGGAGCAGGCCATGCTGAAGTGCGTGTCTCAGGTCAACCCGCAGGAGACGCTGCGCGGGAAGACCATCGTGCTGGTTGACGTTTCCGGCTCGATGACCGCCCCGCTTTCGCAGCGTTCCGAGATGCAGCGTACGGACGCAGCGTACGGGCTCGCGGTGTTGCTGCGAGAGATCGGCGAGAAGGTGGCGGTGTTCAGCTTTTCCGACACCCTGGTCGAAGTGCCGGCGCGTCGCGGCTTTGCGCTGCGCGACGCGATCGACGCTTCGCAGCGGCACAACGGCACGCAGCTCGGCAACGCTGTTGGCGAGCTGAATCAGAAGCACGGCTACGATCGCCTGATCGTTATCACCGACGAGCAGGCGCACGACACGGTGCCTGCGCCTCGCGGCAAGGGCTATGTGATCAACGTGGCCAGCTACAAGAACGGCGTCGGCTACGGCAAGTGGACGCACATCGACGGCTGGAGCGAGTCGGTCCTCGAGTACATCCGCACGCTGGAGCAGACGGAGTAAAACGCAAACGGCTCATGTGGGGGCGGACGCATTCGTCCGTCCGGCGGCCCGGAAGTACCAGGCCGCCAGAGCCGTCGGCGAGAGAGCGACACACGCTAAGCCAGGGAAGTGTTTGGCGGGCGAAAGGCCGGTGACCGAAATTAAGTGAGGAGATGAATTTCGGGGAAAGGAGGTTTCGATGCCTTGGATTGTGTTCTATCTGATTGTGATCGCGGGTTTGCGAGCTGTGCGACTGATGCGGCGCCAGCGGGCGAAGCGGCCGCGTGGGTTGTGCGTCGGGTGCGCGTCCGTCCACATGCAATACGGCGCGACGGGCGGCAATACCGTGTTCTGCACGTTCGGCGGCGGAGTGCGGCCGGTCAAGCTTGACGTGCTCTACTGCACGGACTACCGCGACCGAAACGTCCGGATGTGCCCGGTGCGAATCGGATTCGTACCGGAGGTTGGGGGCATCGAGGCCGAAGGGTAGAGACGCCGGCGCCGGCGTTTCTACTTTCGTCGGCATGCCGGGTCTTGTGGAGGGAAAGACGACCACAGGGGCTGAAGCCCTGATAATTTAAGCGCGCTTTAACGCGGCGCTCAAAGCGCCGCTCAAAGCGCCGCTCTTCCACGGTGACGCGGGCGTCTGTGGTGGTTTGCGGAATCGTGGAAACGACGTTTACTTCCGGCCGGCGTCGTGGTCGACTTCGCCGGCGCTCTTGAGCCTGACCTGGTCGTGCGAGAGGGCGCCGCTCTTTGGCGTCTGGATTTGTGGTTCCACCTTGAGGATATGTGGCTTGGAGACCTCTTGCGCGTCGTTGGCGTGAGCGCTGCTGACTGAAGTGATCATAGTCTGGTCCTCTAAGGGGAGAGGATCGGCAGCGGGTGCAGAATCTTTAGCGAATTGAGGTGGGACGAGCGATCTTTGGTAAGGGTTACTAGACTCAGCAACTCATGGCGGGCGCAGGATTAATCGGCCTTCAATTTACCTGTTCCGTCGGAATTGCTCCGTGCGACCTTTGAGACCCTTGCTAGTTGGGCCTGAAGGCACCTCGAATCCAATGCGGCTGCGGCTGGGCTCTGGGGGGCTCATGAGTTCGCGGATTGCGTCCATCAAGTCCTGGATGTCGGAGTCATGATTCTTCAGGCGGCGTTCCAGTTCCCCCAGCTTGCTCAGGATATGACGGTTTCCGGCGATGGCGCGACGCATGCGGACAAAGGCAAGAACGACGAACACGCTCATTTCGATCGCGCGTTCGGAGTTCAGCACGGTGGCCGCCATGATGGCACCGTGTTCCGTGAAGGCGTAGGGACGATAGCGCGCGCCGCCGTGGCCTTCACTTGAGATCACATTTTGTGATCTCAAGATTTTGAGTTCGTGCGGAGAGAGTTGAAAGCGGAAGGCGAGAGGGAATCGTTTCGCATTGCGCTTGACCTGCTGATTCAGGTGCCGGACTTGTACTCCGTAGAGCTCGGCGAGGTCGGTGTCGAGGATGACCCGCTGCCCGCGAAGAACGAAGATTTTCGTATCCACTTTTCTTGCGACCACAATTGCTGTCTTTGCCATAGGGAAGAACTCGCTTCAACCTTGAGATCACAATTTGTGATCTCAAGTTGTCGAGGGGATTAGCAGCAGAATAGCAGGGAGGAGTCGGTTGGAGCGCCGCGGAAGTTCATTCCTGGGTGAAGTCAAGATTCCTTCGCACCCGAGCTCGGCTCGGCCTGGACGGGTCGAAGACCCGTCCCCACACCAACAAGGGCGCTCGCTGCGCTTCGCTGGACGGGCGAAGGCGCCCGTCCCCACACGACGAGATCAGGCGCCGGTTACGAAGAAGTTCTCGTCGGGTTTTGTGTTTATCTTTTCTGGGGCCACGGCGGCGGTTACGTCTTGCACGAACTCGCGGCGGCGTTCGGGGCCTTTGCGCTCGACTACGCGGACGCGGCGGGCGGGCATGTTGCTGGGCTCGAGGCTGATGATGCGGCCGTCACGAACCTGAATTTGCGAGCGGAACCAGTCGGTGCGGAACATCCGTCCAGCCGCATAGAAGGTCATCGAGGCCGCGATGGGGCCTTCGAATTCCGCTCCGGTGCAGCCGACGATGCGCCGGCCCATTTCCTGCGTCCAGGTCATGCCGCCGACCAGAGGATCGTTCAGGCGGCAGCGCTCGAATGGTGTGGCATGGGTCAGCTTGCGCAGCTGCAGGAGCTGTAGCAGGACCGAGGTCTTCGCCAGATTGGTGACGATGATTCTGGCTTCGGTCGCGGAGACGCGTTCCATCTTGATGTGCAGGTCGGGGGACCACTCGCGCTCGAATTCCTCTCGAGCGAGGGCCAGGCCTTTATCGGTGGCCTCGACATAACGCAGGGTGGCGCGGGCCAGGATCACGCTGAACAGAGTGGTGACGATGGTGGCGATGATCGGGATGTAGCTGATCAGCGTGGAGAAAGGGATGCGATACGAGTTCATCAACTGCATGTGCATGGATGCGTGTGGCTCCTGCGGACGCGGTTTCGAGAACGAGTAACGATCTCGAAGAGAATATCGGGAGGGGGACGGGGGCTCTAGATGCGGTTGGTGCGGGGCGGGTAACGTGTGCGGGGCAGGGACTTTGGTAACCGGGGTGACCTTGGAGTTGGCTGCAGGCTTGCGCCGCTTCGAATTCCCCACTTCTCGCGAAGAGCGCGAGAAATGGGGCACCCGGGAGCTCCCAAGCTCCCGATCTGGTGGGGAGAGTTGACGGACAGGAGTGTCCGTCCCACATGAACTATTCGAGAACGCTGTCGTCGAGTTTTTTCTTACCCCAGTCGGCGGCGGCTTGCACGAAGGCCAGCACGATGGGGTGCGGCTTCTTTTCCGTGGACGATAGCTGCGGCTGGAACAGTGTGGCCAGGAAGAAGCGGTGCGTGGGGGATTCGATGGCACGGATCTCGCCCTGGGCGCCGCGGGCAACTACGGGGAACCCGGCTTCCATGGCGGCCCATTCAAAGTCAGGATTGATTTCGAAGTTACAGAAGAATTCCTCGGTAGCGGTTTCCTTGGCTTTGCCGTAAAAGGACTGCAGGTACGAACCGGGGCGCAGGCGAATGTCGGGGACAGGTCCGGAAAGCTTTAGGGATTTGTCCTGGCGGTCGGGCATGGGACAGGCCACGGGATAAATGATGATGTTCTTCGAGCCAGAATTATTTTCGGCGCTGTCGGCGTCCGCGATGTGGAGAACATTGCGGGCGAATTCTATGAAGGCATATTGGAATCCGCCGCAGGTGCCGAGGAAGGGCCAATCACGGCGGCGGGCGAACTCGATCCCGTTGAGCATGCCGTCAAAACTCTTGTAGGGACTGCCGGGAGCGGCCCACAGGCCGTCGAACGTTTCCAGCTTCTTTTCCGCACCGGGTGCGGTGAGCGACGGGGTGGGGAGCCACTCGGACTCGACCTTCATGTTGAGTTTGCGGGCGGCGTGCTGGAGGGCGTCGTTGGTGGCGTTATGCGAGCGGAAATCGGCATTGAAGTCACCTAGGATTCCGATGCGGACTGCGTCACTCACGGGTTGATTGTACTAGAGGCGCGGAGTTGGACTGTGCCGGATTGGCGTGGATAGGGTTAGAAGCGTGGTGCGTGGAGAGCACTGCAGATGCATGCTGAAATCGCGGGCGAGAGCGCCCGAGCCACATGAGCTACAACAGATGCTCAATGCCCAGGAAGACGTAGAGGCTGAGCAGGGCGAGCACGGGGCCGCCCCAGATCATCAGAGTGCATTTCCAGCCCAGGGAGCGGGCGACTTCCTGCTGGCTGCGCCATGAAATCAGGAATGTTTTGTGATTGGCACCCTGCATGAGCACGACTGGCGGATGGGCATCGAAAGCATTGGTCTGAGCTGCGGAACCGGCGTCTTCGTTGGTGTTTTCGCGCGGCGTGGCGGTTGCCGGGTCGGCAAGGACCTGCACGCCGCCGGGAGTGGGCATGCCCGCTGCCGCCCACGCTTCCGGGTTCGAAATTCCCGCCTTCAGCAGGGCGGCGGCGATTTTTTGCTGCTGGGTCATGTCTGAGGTTTTCTCCGAGGCGGATTCAGAAGACAGGCGGATGACTTCATGTCGAGGAGCGCCAGACTGGATGGCGAACCTCTGGGTCATTGCGCCGACCCCGGAATCCCCCTCGGCGCCGCCGGTGGAAAAAACAGAGTTGAACGACAGCGAGAAACCGTGGGTTGAGAATGAGTTGATTGGTTCAGTGTCGCGCACCGGCTGGGCGGTGATTTCGAGCCCCGGATTCTCACCCAGGGTGCCCAGAATGAAGAGCGAATTCTTGGGCTTGATGCAGTACTCTTCCACCTTGATTTTGTTGCTCGTGACAACGCCGTGACGCGCCAGAAAGCTGCGGACGTTGTCCGGCGCGGGATCCTTCGTAGTGAAGAACGAGTCGCAGAATTCCTGTTGGAAGTCCTGGTGCAGGTCGAGATCGGCGCCGCGCGGATCGACCAGCAGGCGTCCGGTGTTGTCGTCGATGAAGAAGGGCACGTGCATGCATTCGGCGGCGATCTTGACCCAGTTTTTGTTCTTGCCGTGCTGTTTCCATTCCCAGACTAGCGTGCGGTAGTAATAGCAAGGACGCGCGGTGATGGGCGCGACCATGGTGTAAGGGCCAGCGGCCAGGCCACTGACTTCGACCATGCCGATCGAAGCGCTGCGGATCTTTGAGAACGGGGTATCGAGGATCAGGCGGCGGCGCTGCAGCAGGCGAAATCCGTAGACGAAAAGGCCGATGCCGGCGAAGAAGCCGACGCCGCACCAGAGCAGGAGTCCGGTCGGGTCAGACGAGCGGAGGATAAGGGCAGAAAGTGTCACCGATGGGAGTCCGCGGGCAGGCTAGTACACGCCTCCCTGTGATCAGGCTAGCGAACGGGGAAGCGGAGGGGCAGCAGAAAACGGCGGAGCGGGCTTACGTTGGTAATGACGTTTGGCCGGAGGGATCGAACGATGTGCAACGGCGTTTCACCGGGGGCGAGACGCTCCCGGTCAGCCGGCAGGATGCCGGCGCTATGAGTACGGTCGCAGTCAGTTCACCAGACGTCGCACCGCTTGCCTTCCGGCCGAACCATCGCCGCATCCGGCTTGCAACTCCACGCCTTCTGGAACTCCGGCAGGTTCGATAGGGGTCCGATGACGCGGTATTTGGCGATCGGGTGAGGATCGCCCTGCACCATCAGGCGCTGTGCTTCGGGGCGGATTTCATCGCCGCGGAACTGTCCCCAAGCGATGAAGAACTGTTGTTCGGGGTCGAAGCCGTCAATGTCCGCCGGGCGCGGCTTACCCTCGAGCGATTTCCGATAGGCGAGGTAGCCGATTTTAGCTCCGCCCAGGTCGCCGATGCTTTCGCCGAGAACGAGTTTGCCGTTGTGGTGGATGTCTTTCTCGATGTAGTAGTGATCGAACTGATCGGCCACGCAAGCGGCACGTTCCTGGAAGTTCTTCAGGTCGGCTTCAGTCCACCAGTTGCGCAGGCGGCCGAGATAGTCGTACTGGGCGCCTTCATCGTCGAAACCGTGGGAGATTTCGTGCCCGATGACGACGCCGATGGCACCGTAGTTCACCGCATCCACGGCATTCATATCGAAGGCCGGAGGCTGCAGGATGCCGGCGGGGAAGACGATTTCGTTGAGCAGCGGGTTGTAATAAGCGTCGGAGGTGGGCGGTGTCATTTGCCAGCGGCCGCGGTCAACGGTCTTGCCGATCGTGGCACGATCGTCCTCTTCGACGAACTTTCTTCCGGCGATCATGTTGTCGAAGTAAGCGTCGCGGCGGATCTCGACGTGGCTGTAGTCCTTCCACTTGTCGGGATATCCGATCTTGGGATTGAAAGTGGCGATCTTCGCCATCGCTTTTTCTTTGGTGTCGTCACTCATCCAAGGTCGAGTCAGGATATCGTCGCGCATCGCCGCGAGCAGGTTGCGCACCATCTCTTGCATGCGGGTTTTGGCCTGGGGCGGGAAGTATTTCTCTACATATTTCTGGCCCAGCGCCTCGCCGAGTAACTGATCGGTGGATTCGACACAGCGTTTCCAGCGCGGCTTCATCTCAGTTGTGCCGCTCAGGTACTTGCCATTGAAGGCGAAGTCCTGTTCCACGAACGGTGCGGAGAGCGAATTTGCGACCGAATTCAGCAATTGCCACTTCAAATACACCTTCCAGTCGGCCAGCGGCGTCTGCTGCATCTGGCGGTCGACTTCCCGCATAAACTTGGGCTGGTCGACGTTTATATCTACGTCGGTTGGCAGTTGCCGGTGCTTGAAGTAGCCGACCCAGTCATAATGCGGAGCCAGCGCCTGCAGTTGGGCAAAGGTGGTGTTGTGATCGGTAGCCACGGGATCGCGCAGGGCAACGTTATCGAGCGAGGCCTCGGCTAGTTTTGTTTCCATGCCCATGATGGTCTGGGCCGCGGCCGCGGCGGACTTCTGGTCCCACCCAGCGAGCTTGAACATTGCGGTGACGTGTTCCAGGTATTTTTCGCGGGCTTCCTTGAAGCGTGCTTCGGGTTTCAGATAGTAGTCGCGATCGGGGAGGCTCAGTCCGCTGGCACCCACGTCGGCCAGCACCCAAGAGGGCTTGTGTGGATCCTGCTGGCTGGAGAGGGCGAAGGGGGCAGTCACCACAATGTCGTGCAACTCTGCAATCACCTGCTGCAGAGCGGCGACGTCGCGGGCCGCGTCAATTTGAGCGAACCACGGTTTGATCGGGTCCATGCCGAGGGCGTTCACGCGGGACTCGTCCATGCAGGCGCCGTAGTAATCGCCGATGATCTGTTCGGTGCTGCCCTTGGGCGCGTTCTTATCGGCGGAAGCGGCCGCCAGAATGTCGCGTAGCTTGTCCTTTGAGGATTCTCCGGCCTGCCAGCGTTTGCTCCATCGGGTCATCGACGCGGGAATGGGATTGTTCGCCCGCCACGTGCCGTTAGCGAATTGGAAGAAGTCTGTGCAAGGATCGGCTTTCCGATCGAGATCGGTGAGGTCGATGCCGTGCAGGGAAGAGGTCTGGGACCGGGCGAAGGGCGCCAAAGACAACAATAGAGCGAGCAGGGCTTGCAAAAGACCTCGCAAGGGGTGCATGAATTCTCTCCAGATGATGGCGGAATGGGCGGACAGCCATTGTAGATCAGGCATGAGGGTGCGTGCTTCGACGTTAGACGGAATTTCGCGGATTCGGAGAGCGCGGGGGATGAAGAACTCGATGAAAAGCCTCGCT
Source organism: Candidatus Sulfotelmatobacter sp. (assembly GCA_049792875.1). Classification (GTDB taxonomy): domain Bacteria; phylum Acidobacteriota; class Terriglobia; order Terriglobales; family Acidobacteriaceae; genus Sulfotelmatobacter. The sequence goes on along the minus strand of JBARBI010000124.1, from coordinate 54,584 downwards.
TTCGACTCGGCTGGGAATTCTCGCAAGACACTCTTTAGAATTGAGTGCTCGAGCGACCGAGGGCGAGGCGCCCTCGCGACAGCCGGCAAGATGCGTCGCTACTGTGGCGTGGCGGTGCGAGGGAAAAGCCCCACTTCTCGCGCAAAGAAAGCGCGAGAAATGGGACACCCGCGAAGTGAAGCTCCGCTGAGAACGGCTCTTCTACCCGCCGGCTTTCAATTCCGTCAGCACCTGCTTGGCGATTTCTTTCAGGGTTTCGAAGACGCCGACGCCTTGGAAGGCGACCGCTTCGACGATGGCTTCATTTTTCTTGCGCAGTTCGGTGGCGAGCAGATCGACGGGGAGAATGTTCGGAAGGTCGCGCTTGTTCAACTGGAGTACGTAGGGAATCTTGTTGAAGTCGTAGCCGTGCTCTTTCAGGTTGGACATCAGGTTTTCGAGCGCCTCGACGTTGGCGTCCATGCGCTGCTCTTGGGAGTCGGCGACAAACACGATGCCGTCCACGCCGCGCAGAATCAGCTTGCGGCTGGCATCGTAAAAGACCTGGCCGGGCACGGTGTAGAGGTGGATGCGTGTCTTGAAACCGCGCACCGATCCGAGGTCGAGCGGGAGAAAGTCGAAGAACAAAGTTCGCTCCGTCTCGGTGGCCAGCGAGATCATCTTGCCCTTCTGCTGGTCCGCAGTTTTCTGGTAGATCACCTGCAAGTTCGTGGTCTTGCCGCCTAAACCGGCGCCATAGTACACGATCTTACAATTGATCTCTCGGGCTGCGAAGTTGATGAAACTCAAGGCTTTCCTCAAATGCGGGCATACCCTCAGGGGGCTGCCGCGCACACTTATGTCCCTTATGGAGGCTCGCGGTCTTTATATCATACGGGAGGTACCGGACGCAGGTTACTCAGGTGACCCCGGGGGCAAATCAGCCTCGAATTACGCAAATTTCGGCCCCCTAATGGGCCGATGGAATCGGATAATACCCGGCCTTGGTGTAGATCTTAAGCTCCTTCCCATGGCCAGACACCCGGACCTCAATGTCGCGGTAGGCCGATGCACCGCCTGCGGCCTTCGGGATATATCCCAGCGTGTATTGATTTCTCGCCTCGGAGGTGATCTGCGCATAGGCTTCTTCCATCGCATTGCGCGAGAGTTCGCTGAAGACTTGCCCCCCTCCGGTAGCCGAGGAGTACTTGGGAAGGATGTTGCTGTAGCCTTGATCTTTCAGGTGGAGCTTGTCGATTTGGCGGTAAAGGGGCAAGGCCCCGCTGCCGACCACAACCGCTTTTACCTGGATGCCTTGGGTCTCAAGCAAGTGCAGAACGTCTCTATAGCTGGCCTTGCTGCCCAACTCTCGGCCATTGCTGATGACGAAGATGACTTTCCGGCGGGTGCGCTCGCGCTTGCTCAGATCGAGGGCAGCACGCAGAATGGCGTCATTCAAAACGTGCGCTTCCCTGGGCGGAGTATTGACAGGCTGCACGGGCGGGCCGCCGACGGGATATCCGTTGACCATGGGACCCATGGCCAGCGGGCCGTCCAGGATCGGCGGGCCATTGTTGTTCCCGCGCACCAATTTCATCTGATTGAGCGCGGCGGTGAGCTTCGTTGCCTTCCCGCTGAAGTCGGTCATCTGGCTAACGGTGCTGCTGTAGGTATAGAGGGCAAACTCGTCGTAGGGGCTGAAGGCTCCGACCAGGGAAGAGTAGGTCTGGTTCATCTTCTGCACCTCTACGTCGGGCATGCCGATGTCGAGCACGATCGCTACCGAAAGCTCAAAGGGATCGCTAGTGAAGTAGGTCAGGGTCTGCGGCTTACCGTTTTCGAGGACGGAAAAATCCTTGGCCAGCAGACCTTCGACCGGGCGCCCGTCGGAATACTTCACGGTGACGGGGATCTGCACGAAGCTTACGGGCACCACCAATTTGTAGAGATCGTCTTGGGGGTTGATCTGGTTTCTCGGCGGGCTGCCCGGGGCAATCGTCTCCACTGGAGGCATGGGAGGCGGAGCCTGCTGGTCCTGACCCGGTTGCTGGGGGGTGTCGCCCGGGAACGGGATCGGGATTGTGCCTCTGCCCGCGTCGGGTGGAAGGGCGGCCGGAAGGGCAGGCTTCGGAGGTGGTGGTTGGACGGTGGAGGGGGCGTCAGGGATGTCTTGCGCGGGGTGGGAATTGGCGGGAGGCGGGGACTGTGTTTGGCCTGCGCCGGACTGGGCTTGCGGGGCCGGGGTCGCCAGAGCCACCACTATCGTTAGAGCCGCCAGCGCGTTTCCCCAGGGGCTCCGCCATCGTGCACAAACGTTGACTGGCGCCATGGCCTTCCTCGTCTTCTAAGAAATCCCACTTTCCCATTTCTTAAGATGCCCAAGCCAGCCGGTTTGGTGCATCCAAGCCTATAGGGTTAGACTACCACTTACCGAAGAAACGCGAGAGAGTCTTGAATGCCTAAGTTTCCAGTTTCGCAGCGCCGCATTCTGGCCGGGATGGCCCTGGTTGCCCTGTCCCTGGCAGCCCCCTTCATGATGGCCCAGCCGCCCTCTGCGTCGCAATCCCTTTCCAGCCAGCAATCGGCTTCTGGCCAGAAATCCGACGACTCGCAGCAGCCCACCGAGACCTTGAAAGTGAATGTCAACGTGGTGCAGCTTTTCTTCAATGTCAAGGACAAGCACGGCGCGCTCATTCCCAATCTCACCAAGGACGATTTTGAAGTGAAGGAAGATGGCCAGCCGCAGACCGTCAAATATTTCACCGCCGAATCGAATCTCCCGCTGACGCTGGGGATCATGATTGATGCCAGCGGCAGCCAGCGCAATGTCATCGATATGGAAAAAGAAGTGGGCGGCGCATTCCTGCACCAGATTCTGACGGACAAAGATGAAGCCTTCGTGATCAGCTTCGATATCACGGTAGACCTGCTGCAGGACTTCACGAGAGACGTTCACCGTCTGCAGGCTGCGCTGAACAAAGCGAAGGTCAACGTAGATTACAGCAGCGGGAGCATCCCCGGAATGGGAGGCGGTCCGGTGCCGCAGCGAGGAAATTCGCCCGGCACGCTGCTCTACGATGCGGTTTATCTTTCTGCCCACGACATGCTGGCGAAGGAAGTCGGACGCAAGGCGATGATCCTGCTTACCGATGGCCAGGACGAGGGCAGCCGGCTGAAAATACAGGACGCCGTTGAAGCCGCGCAGAAGGCGGACGCCATCGTCTACGTGCTGCTCTGCGCGGACCGCGGATTCTACGGTGGAATGGGCTATTACGGCGAATCGGATATGCGCAAGCTCACCGAGCAAACCGGCGGGCGCGTGATCAACGTAGGCAACAAGTTCGACAAGCTCAAGGAAGCCTTTGACCAGATCGCTGCCGAGCTGCGCAGCCAGTACAACATTGGCTATACCCCGACGAACACCAAGCAAGATGGCAGCTACCGCAAGCTCGAGATCAAGTGCAAACAGAGCTACAAAATCCAGTCCCGTGCCGGATATTATGCGGGGCATCGCCAGGAGTAACCCGACCATGTGGCGCGGGCGCCCTCGCCCGCAGGGTTTGATTCTCTTCCCGTGACGCATCCACAAGCGCAGCCCCTACAAATCAGGAGCAAGGTCATGCCCGCTCCACGTAAACACACAAACTTCCTGATACACTTCCGTTCCGGAGGTTGCTATGCCCCGATTCTCCCGGCGTTCGTTTCTGCATCTGTCGGCGGCTGCGTCTGCGGCGGCTGCTTTCCATGTCGTGAACGAGCCCATGCTGGCTGCCGCAGCACGGCGCAAGCCGCACGCCAAGGATGCGGTGCTGATCGATGCGAACGAGAATCCACTCGGTCCCTGCCAGGCTGCGCGCAACGCGCTCTCGGCCATCATTCCGCAGGGCGGCCGCTATGCTGACGATCTCACCGACGATCTGGTCAGCACGTTTGCCCAACTCGAAGGCCTGAACCCGGACTATGTCCGCGCGTTCCCCGGTTCCACTCCTCCGCTTCGTTTCGGGGTGGTCGCCTTCTCTTCGCCGCAGAAAAGCTATGTCACCGCCGACCCCGGTTACGAAGCTGGCATGTTCGCCGCCGAAAGTGCCGGGGCTCGGGTCGTCAAGGTGCCACTCACCAAGACCTATGCGCACGACGTCAAGGCCATGATCGCGGCCGCGCCCGACGCAGGACTGTTCTACGTCTGCTCGCCCAATAATCCAACCGGCACGCTCACGCCGCACGCCGACGTAGAGTACCTCGTCGAGAACAAACCCAAGGGCTCGGTGGTGATGGTCGACGAAGCCTACATCCATTTTTCCGACGGCACGTCCACGCTCGATCTGGTCAAGGGGGGCAAGGATGTGGTCGTGCTGCGTACCTTCTCCAAAACCTACGGCATGGCCGGCCTGCGGTGCGGCTTTGCCGTCGCCCGTCCGGACCTTCTGGAAAAGATCTTGGACCGTTCCGGGTGGAACTTCATGCCGGTTACCGCGGTCGTGGCGGCCGCGGCCAGCCTGAAGGATCCGGCACTGGTCCCGGAGCGCAAGCGCATTAATGCCAGCATTCGTCAGCAGACGTTTCAGTGGCTGGATCGCAACGGATATGCCTACATTCCTTCCGAGTCCAACTGTTTTCTGCTCGACACCAAGCGACCAGGCAAGGAAGTGCGGGACGCAATGGCGAAGGAGAACGTACTGATTGGTCGCGTCTGGCCGGTGATGCCCACGTGTGTTCGCATCACGGTGGGGACGCAGGAAGAGATGGAGCACTTCCAGGTCGCGTTCCAGAAAGTCATGAAAGGCTGACTGTGGCGCGTGCGGCCCGCCCGCGAGGGACCATGACGGTACCCGTCACGAGTACGCGGTGACGGCCTACTCCGGCGCTTCCGTCCACTGTACTCTGCGCCCTTCACGGCTGCTCTTGTGCGCCAATAAGACTCCGCGCATGGTGCGCAGCGCCTGTTCGGGCGTCACATCCAGCGGAGATCCCTTCTCCATCGCGTCTCTCACGTCGGCGTAGAAGGAGCGATAGTCTCCGCGCTCGGTCTTTATTTTGCGAGGGTCTTCGCCGACGCGACTCAGAGTTCCCCAGCATTGCTCCGGTTCCTCGCCCCAATCCGCGCCCCAGGAAGGTCCGTCGGGGCAGTTGGCGCTGCGCAGGATTTCTTCCTGTGGATCCATGCCATACTTCACGAACGATCCTTCGGTTCCGTGAATCAGCAGGTGAGGTCCGGGAGCATAGGCAAGGATCCTTGCGCGCAGGGTGGCGAGCAGGTGGGGATATTCCATGTGCACGTCAAAGGAATCGTCTACCTGCGAAGTCGGGCGCTGGCAGAATGCCGACGCCCAGATGGCCTCGGGCGTGCCGAACAACACGAGGGCCTGATCGATCAAGTGCGGACCCAGATCCCAGAGCACACCGGCCGCGGGATGGCCTGGACGCTCGCGCCAGGCGTTGGCCTTGGACTCCCGGCGGAAGCGGTCAAAGCGCGCTTCGTACTCGGCTACCGCGCCTACGGCGCCTGATTTCACCAGTTTCTTGACCGTCTGAAAATCTCCGTCCCAGCGCCGATCCTGATACACGGTAAGCAGGCGGCCGCGCTGGGCGGCGAGACGCACGAGTTGCTCGGCCTCTGCCAGAGTCGGGGTGAATGGTTTGTCCACAACCACGTCGCGGCCCGCTTCGAGGCAGGACTTAGTGTACGAGTAGTGCGAATCGTTCGGAGTGGCCACCACGCACAGGCTGATCGACTGGTCGGAAAGCATTTCGTCGAGCGTCCGGGCCACCCGGACTTCCGGGTACTTTTGCTTTGCGTTAGGCCCGTGCCGTTCGAGAATGCACGCCAGTTCCATTCCCGGGACGCCCCGAATGACGGGCGCATGAAACGCCTGGCCCGCGAGACCGAATCCGATCAAGCCCACTCGCACCATATTCTCTCCTGCGCCGATGGTCCTTAGCGGTCCTTCACGCGCCGCACGAATTTTAATCCTGACCAGACCTCAGTCACGGCGCATACCTTTACGTCCACCAAACCCTCGGCCAGGCCGATTTCACGGACGATGTTCTCGTCCAGATCGGTGGCCACGCCGGTACTCTTCTTGGGCCAGCTCGCCCAAAACATCCCTGCGGGTGCGAGATGCTTGCTGATTCGCGCGAATTCTCTTGCCAGAACTGTTTTTGATTTCGTGAAACTCATCGCGAAGTCGAGCGGAGATCTCCCGTCGCGCACGATTTCGCACCCGGCCAGCGACGCGCGCAACGCGGCCTGCACCTCAGGCGGCGCATCGGCGAGGCACACGCGGAACCCAGGTTTGATTCCCAGCTTCTTCGGAAGTGGCGTTCCGGAATAACCTGGCATAGTCTAGGTCGCTGCTCCGGTCGGCAAAAGCCTTTAACCGCGAAGGACACGAAGTTCCGCGTAGCATCAAGAACCAAGGGTTTCCTTCCTGAACCTTTGTGGTTGATGCCCTTACTGCGTCGGTGCGTAGTATCCACGGCGCGCCCGGACGCGAAAATTCTTCCGGTCGCTGGCCTCGATTTCAATCGTCCGGTAATGCCCGTCGGCCTTGAAATCCGCTGGCTTGTAGGAAATGGCGTACTGGCTGCGGAGTTCGTCCTGAATTTCAGCGAAGGCGTTAGCCACATCGCGAATCTGGAAGGGGAAGAAGGCGCGGCCGCCGGTGGCATCGGCAATGCGCTCCAGCACTTTGTCGCCCGGGCCCTTGGTCCCGCTCACGTTGGTGCTGATGGTGTAGACGATGGCCTCGGCGCGCTGCGCCATCTCGATCGCTTCCTCCCGGGTCACGTGGCTCTGGTTGTCATCACCGTCGCTGAGCAGAATGATGGCCCGGCGCACGGTGGTGGTCTTCGGGGCCTTGAGCAACTTATCGCGGCAGGCAAAATACAGCGCATCGTAGAGCGCCGTGCCGCCGCCGGGACGCAGTTCATGCACTCCATGCGCGAGCAATTCGGTGTTGTCGGTGAAATCCTGCGTAACTTCGGGCGTCACGTCGAAACCGACCACGAATGCCAGATCGTAGCGCGGGTGGATGGTCTGGTTCAGGAATTCAATGGCGGATTCCTGCTCGAACTTGAAGCGGTCCCGCACGGAATTGCTGGCATCGATGAGGAGGCCGACTTCGAGCGGGAGGTTGGTCTCTGCGTGGAAGCTGCGGATCTCCTGTGGTGGCTTGTTGTCGTCGACGACGCGGAAATCGTTTTGTTTGAGGTCGGTGATGCGGCGGCCGTGTTTGTCGGTCACCGTGAATACAACGTTTACTTCGTTGGTGGTGGCGCGGATAGTGGTGACCGTATCGTCGGCCGGAGCGGCGGGATCAGCGGGCTTTTGCTCTTGCCCGGCAGGCGCGCTGCCAGCTGTGGGCGGCGGGGTAATGGACGATGGCGCCTGCTGCGGCATGGCCGCCGTCGCAGGAGCCGTTGTTGGAGCCGCTGACTGCGCCGTCACGCTCCCCGCTAAAAATAGCAACAGAACCAGTGCGGAACCTGCAAACCGTTTTGTCCCCAATGTTTCCCTCTGATACGATATTATATCCGCCCGCGCCGCGTGAACCCAGCCTGCCTCAAACCCCTTTGCTAGAGACGTTGCTTGCAACGTCTCCCTCGATTGTCGCCAGAAACGTCTGAAGTTCTGCGGGAAGAGGGCTCTTGAGCGCAATCCGTTTCCCGGTCCGCGGATGCACGAACTCCAACTGCGCCGCGTGCAGAAAATTTCGCGACAGCGAGATCGCACCGCCCTCGTCGGTCGCGCCGCCACGCCGGGCCCGCATCTCGCGCGGAGCACCATACAGCGCATCGCCCACGACCGCGTGTCCCAGCGACGCCATGTGGACGCGAATCTGGTGGGTCCGTCCAGTCTCAATTTTCACTTCAATCAGCGAGAACTTCCCAAAGGGTGTGTCCAGACGCCGGACCACGCGGTAGTGTGAGATCGCGTCGCGTCCGCCCGTGCCCCGCGTGGTCATCCGTATGCGTCGAACGGGGTCGCGGCTGACGCTGGCCGTGATGGTCCCTTGATCTTTCTTGACCCACCCGTGCACCAGCGCAGTGTAAGTTTTCTTCACTTCGCGGCGGGCAAATTGTGCTGCCAGCTTGCGATGCGCTTCGTCATTTTTCGCCACCAGGATCAAGCCGCTGGTCTCTTTGTCGAGCCGGTGCACGATGCCGGGGCGCATCTCGCCGCCCACAGCCGACAAGGTCGCGAAGTGGTGCAGCAGGGCATTCACCAGGGTGCCGCGATTGCGCCGATCTTCCGTGGCTCCCGCGCCCGCGTGCACCATCATACCGGCGGGCTTGTTGATGATCGCGAGATCGTCGTCTTCGTACTCGATGTCGAGAGGAATCTCCTCGGCAATGGCGCGCAAAGGTGGCCGCGCTGCCGATCCCAGCACGCTGATGCGTTCGGTTCCACGCAGCTTCAGGGAAGCCTTGGAAGCGGCATCGTTTACCAGAACCATCTTTTCGGAGATGAGCTGCTGCACCCGCGCCCGGCTTACATCCAGGTGAGCGACGAGGAACTGATCGAGGCGCAGGCCGGCAGCGTCGAGCGCAACGCTAATAAGAATTGGGAAGGTTTGCGCCATTTCAGCATTCGTATTGCGCCCGCGTAAACATTAAGCGGAATCTACTTCGCATCCTTGATGATCTCACCACCCTTCATCACAAAAACTACATTTTTCATGTTTGTGATGTCAGTGAGCGGGTCGCCGCTCACGGCAATGACATCCGCAAATTTGCCCGCCTCAATACTGCCGATTTGCTCGGAGAGTCCCAGAAGCTCGGCGGCATTGACGGTTGCCGATTGCAGAGCTTCGGTGGGAGTCATGCCGCCTTTCACCAGGGCGACAAACTCGTTGTCCAGGAAATCAGGATCATCATCCAAACCGAAGGCCATCTTTAGGTGGTGCTGAAGGGCTCGTTGAAAGGCCGCTGGTTGAAACTTCAGAATTTCCTTGGTTTTCTCGGTTTCGGCAGCCTCTTGCCCGCTCTCGATGCTGGGGTTGGTCAGGCGCTGGAAGGTTTCCAAGGTCGGAACCAACCAAGTTCCCTTCTGCGCCAACAGGGTCGCTCCCTCTTCGTCCAGCATGGTCCCGTGCTCAATGGAGTCGACGCCGGCGCGCGCGGCGGCCTTAATTCCCTCGGTGCCCTCGGCGTGGGCCATGACCTTTTTGTGGGCCCGGTGCGCAATCTCCACCGCCTTTTGCATCTGTTCCTGGCTCAGTTCTTGCACATTGAAGTCACTGAGCACGTCGGCCACGCCGCCGGTGGCCATGAGCTTGATCCAATCGGCACCGTATTTGAGATCGCGCCGAACGGCCGTGCTGACCTCGTCGACATTATCGGCCAGATTGGGCCGGCGAGGCAGGGCCTGATCGGGAGCCAGAGGATCGACGTCCCCATGCCCCCCGGTGACAGAGACATAGTTGCCAGCGGACACCATCCGCGGTCCACGAATCAAACCCAGGTTGATGGCATCCCGCAAAGCGAGCTGGCCGTAGGCCAGATCATCCTCACCAGCATCGCGCAGTGCGCTGAAGCCGTGATCCAGCCAGACCTGCAGATTGTGAACGCCCCAGAGAACGCCTTGCGGAGAAGACGTGCGCAGGCTGCGCACAGGCGAAAGGTCTTTCAAGTTGCCCAGCACGTGCGCATGGCAGTCAATCAAGCCGGGCAGAACGATGGCGGACGACAGATCGATCACTCTTGCGCCCGGTGCGTGTGCCGCGACGACGGCGGAGTCCCCGACTTCCTTGATCCGGTCACCCTGGATCAGGATGGCCTGGTTGGCCAACATCCGCCCGTTTCGCGCATCGAAAAGCTTTCCGGCCTTGACGAGCAGCGGTGCTTTTGCGGGAGCCTGTCCCCATCCGGCCGCACCACAGCACAGCAAGAGTACACCGATGATTTTATGGATCACTTCGCCTCCTCAGGAACGGCATTTCGCCCTGAATGCGCAGCGGGGGAGCAGCGTTCAAGTGGCCGCGATTATACTCACCGGCCCGCGCATCGCCAATCGGTGAACCGAAAAGCGGGACATTCAGCATCCGAGTCAACGTGGCCCTGACAGGCGTGGGACTTACTTCGCCAGAGCCGCAGGGGCAGCGATGGGGTGCAATGGAACTTCGAGTGTGCCCGCATTGCTCGCCCGCGCATCGTAGATTCCAATGCGGAGATAGGCGTTATTTTTGGCCAGCGTGTCGGTCGGCACGTCGATGTCGAAATGCAGTTGAAGGCCAGCTGCCTGGGCGGCAGCGAAGCTCTGGGGCTTCAAACCTAGTTCGCGCTGTCGAACCACCGAATTGAGAGGTTTGCCATCTCGATCGTAAGCGATGAGCATCACTTCGACGGCGGCGCCGCGCAGGCCATCGCTAGCTGTTTCGAATGCAAGATCATCCACCGCAATCGCGAAGTCCACGCCGTAACGTGTGCATGGGCCTTTCAAGTCCACGTTGTCCCCGATACGCGCGGCGTCGGGCGGCGGCTGTGGATTGGAGGGAGTCACGCGCGCTTTGAAGAGAATCTGAGAGAAGTCGGGTAGGCCGCGCTTCATCAGAGGCAAAAGCGGATCACCGGGTTGCTCTTGTTTCGCTTTAACGTCCTTCGCTGTGTCGGCGTAGTAACCGCGGCGGTAAGCGACCTTGTACTTGCCGGCGGAGAGCTTCAATTGGATGCGGCGATACCTCCCGTCCATCTTCTTGTCGGTGGGCGTATAAGCCAGCGTGTAATAGTGTGAACCGTAGTCGATGGCGCGAGCCATTGCGTCCTTCAGACCGTTCGTGTCATAGAACGCTTTCCCGCCGGTGTTTTCGGCCAGGACCTCCATGCTCAAGTGATCTGCGTTCCGCTCCCCGGTGTCGAGGGGGCCTTGGTTTATCGATAGTCTGGCCTCCCCGATCCTCGTTGCGCTGGCTTCGTACCCGGAATCCGAGACGAGGCCCTCCGCTGCGATGGGATAAATGGCAACCTGCGCCACGGTGAGGAGAGTGGCAGTTCTCTGCACCTCTCCCCCGTATTGGCGCACGGCCTGGAAGGGCTCGGCCGCATTCAAGTCGGGGAAGACACTAATCGGGAAGGAGCCCGAAAACCAGAGCAAATTCTTGCGACCCGGAATGCCACCAAGATAGCGTGCGAGCTGCTGCAGAGCCTGCAGGGTGGTCTCAACGCGCGAGTCGAGCTTGGATTGCATCATATAGGCAACGGCACGAGGCGCCATGGCAGAGAGAGCAAGATCGGTTTCCCCGACCAAATTTCCCATCAACTCGGTGGTCCGTGCCGCGTCCATGTCCATTTCTTGGCGCGAGAGCAGCATGGCGGATTGCTGCGGACTGCCTCCCACGTCTTGTTTGTTAAGGGCCGCCAACAACAACGAAGAATCAGTGGTGACCTCCTGGATCATGCGCAGTCGCGAGGTCAGGACGAAGACCGCGAGTCGAGTACCAGGTTGAACCGTGGTGAGGTACCGGATCAGTTGTGCGCGCACGTACGATTGGTCCGCGACCTGCGTGTTCAGAGCGTCCAGCAGCAGGATATTGACCGAGTCCGTGGTCCGGACGGGAGGAAAGTTGGTGTATACATCCGGGGGCATTGGTGGCAGCTTGGGCGGTTTGGTGTGGATGACCTTGTGTTCTTCAAAACCAGTTATCGTCTGCGGCTTGCCATCTTCCAGAATCTCAAAATCCTTCTGCTCGAGCCCCGTGACCGGTGCATCCTTGTTGTCGGTCACCACCACATCGACAAGAACGACGCTCACTTTCGACTGGAAACGAGGAACGGTGCTGGACGAGTCTGGGACGGAGGTCTGGGAATGGAGGAAGGGAACGCCGCTCAAGATCAGTAATAAGAACCAGCGGCGGCACGACCACTCGAGAACGGAGCCGAGGTCGAACGTCAGCATAAATATGGGTCTCGCGAAACCGCAACCGCATCGCGGCATCGCGAGCTTTAATGATACTCCTTCCGGCTATCTCAGAAACAGCTGCACAAACCTGGGCGGAGGATCGGGTGGTACACTTGCAGGCCGCAACCGCAGCAAGGGAGAGACACTCTATGGCGTCCGTACTCATCACGGGAACGAGTTCGGGGATTGGCCTGGCGACGGCGCTCGCTCTTGGTCGAGCGGGTCACAACGTCTATGCCACCATGCGCAACCCTTCCCGGGCACCGGAACTGGGCGCCAACGCCGCGCAGGAGAAGCTCCCCATCCAGATCTCTGCGATGGATGTTGATTCGGACAGTTCGGTGAAGACCGCGATCGCAAACATCCAGAGAGATGCCGGCCACATTGATGTGCTGGTTAATAACGCCGGTGTGGAGCGGAGCGGCTCCATTGAGGAACTGGCCCTGGCCGAGTTTCGGGCGGTGATGGAAACAAACTATTTTGGGGCCTTGCGTTGCATCCAAGCGGTGGTGCCGGAGATGCGGCGACGCCGGAGCGGATGCATCATCAACGTTACCTCAGTCGCCGGGCGTATCGCCAACTCTCCACTGGCGCCGTACACGGCATCCAAGTTTGCCCTGGAGGCGGTCAGCGAGGCGTTGGCCCAGGAGATGAAGGCGTTTGGAGTACGGGTCGCCGTGGTGGAACCGGGCATTATCGAGACGCCGATGGCCAGACGAATTGAGGAAACGGGGAACGCTTCGGTCTACTCGCAGCAACGGCGTTTCGCCCACCTGTTTGCCGCTTCCCTAAAGAACCCGGCGTCCCCGTCACTGGTGGCCGAGAAAATTCGGGAGATCATTGAGAGCGGGACGCTACAACTGCGGCACCCCGTCGGACCCGATGCCGTGCCGCTTCTGGAATGGCGCCAATCGTTGACCGACGAAGAATGGGTCGCCCTGCATGGCGCCGACGACGACACGTGGTACCAGCGCATGGAGAAGGATTTCGGTCTGGCAATCCGTCCCAAGAGCTGAGGTGAAGGCTCCCTTAGCGCCGCTGCTCTTGGGCTACCGTGGCGCTCGCGGTGCGCGCCGGGACCGGTTTCGAGCCGGGGCGCAGCCACCAGATGAATCCGCCACCAAGGACCAATCCGATCGCGATCAACTGCGTGCCGGTCATCGCGCCGCCAAACACGGAGCCGCGGCCGGGATCGTCGCGCAAATACTCGAGGAAGAACCTGGCGAAGCCATAGATGAAGATGAATGCGCCAATGACCTGGCCATCGAACTTTCTCCGCTTGAGCAGCCACATAAGGAAAAAGAAATTCGCGAGCTCCACTGCCGATTCGAACAACTGGGTCGGCTCGAGTGGCTTGTTCAGCGGTGTTCCGGTAATCGAGGCAGCGAGCGGATTGCGAAACACTACGCCCCACCAGTGATGGGTCTCTTTCCCGTAGCAGCAACCGGCCGCAAAGCAGCCGATGCGGCCGATCGCGTGTCCGAGCGCGAGGCCGGGAGCAAAGGCATCGCAGGTTCCAAGGGCGGGCATGTGATGCTTCCGCACATACCAGGCCGCCGCCACGAATGCCGCCAGCAGTCCACCCGAAAAAACACCACCCGCCTGCAGCGTCTCCAAACTGAAGATCTCGCCAAGATGGTCCTTGTAAATGCTCCAGTCGTTAATGACGTAAAGCACCTTGGCGCCGACAATGCCGCACAGCACGACCAGAATCCCCAGGTTCCACGCGTCGTCGCCGTCAATCCCCAGGCGTTCGGAGTTGCGCACGCTGATCCACAATCCGACGAGGACGCCGATGGAAACCAGGAGTCCATAGGTCGGCAGGAAAAACTTCCCTAGATGAAATAGTTGGGGATACACAGTTTAATTAGATGCGGAAACGCAGAGATTTGCTACTGCAATCAGTTTAGCAGGAGAAACCGTGCGGACGACACGAGCAGGATCAAAACCTTGGCGGATAGGAATCTCCGCCCCCGCACGAAAAAAGCAAGCCGACCCACTAAGCCGTGTGACGGGCCGAGAATGAACCCGTCGGTAGACGTTGGGAACCCGCCGAGACCCTTTAGGCATCTCCGCATGGCGGAGCGTCGCTCACCGGATCCTAGTTCGAGTCGAGTCCCCGTTCATTCTGCATTGGTTCAAAAATCGGTTACCGCCATCACCAACCCGGCAGGCCGGCTTTCAATCTGGATGCTAGGCAAATCCCACGCGCTTGGCAAGTGCAAGACCGCAAAAAGTTGGCAGGTGGCTTGCAACGAAAGTAATGCCGGATTCCGAAATAGGCTTGCCAGAGGGGAAACCATCAGAGCGTCCGCGAAAGAGAGTGAAAGCCCTCAAAACGCTGTCCGACAGCAAGGGAGGCTCATCCGAAGAGCTCTTGACTGCAAAAAACGCAAAGGCAAAACTTTGCGTTCGCCTGCGGACCACGGAAGGACTTGATTCTGCTGGCCAGCTATGAGTTCATATTCAGGACGCAACCATCGGGCCCAAAGCGTACTCGCGGGCAGGTCAGCGACGCGCCGGAGAAGTCGGAGTGAAGTCCAAAATTCGAACGTCCGCGCTAGCGGCGGCGGCTACCCTCATTCTTGTGCACGGGGGAGTGCTGGCATTTCGCTACGGCACCGACACCGCTTCACTTTGGGGCGACTGGATCGACACGGCAGCACCGCTGGTAGCGGCTGTCGTCTGCTGGATAGTTTCGCGCCAGGCCGGGCCCTTTGGCAGGCGCGTGTGGCGCCTGGTCGCTCTCTCCGCCCTGATTGCCGCAAGTGGCCAGGCTCTCTACACCGACTATTACGACTATCTGCACGCGCCCCTCGGTACCTTGTGGCCGAGCGACGTGCTTGTCTTCTTCTGGGTCGTGCCCGCCATGATGACGCTGTTTCTGAGTCCACGCGACCCAGGCAGCGGATACGGTTGGTTGCGGGTCTGTGATTTTGTGCAAGTCTGCATGCTCGCGCTGGCAGTCGAGTTGTCGCAGATTTATGTGCCCTCGCGCTGGCAGGCTTCGGGCCAGGCGATGCAGGTCCGTGCACTGCACGCGGGGATCCTTTTCTTTGGCCTGGTGGCTTTGAGTTTTCTGATTCGCGGGCTGCTGAGTTTCAATCGAACCGAGAGAGCATTCTTCCTGCGCATGGGCGGCTTCCTGGCCGTCCATGGGATCGTTCTCAATGCCACCCTCGCCTATCAGGCTTCCGGACACTATCAGCAGGGGCAATGGCCAGACCTCTCCTGGACCCTTAGCTTCTGTCTGCTGATCGTGATCGCCGGGACCTGGAGGGACCGCGAAGAGCCATCGGCGCATGAGACCAGTTCCCATAGCCTGCAGCTGCTTGCCCAATTTTCTCCGCTGCTGATTCCGGCGATCGTGTTTCCGCTGGTGCTCAGCATTGCCCAGGAACAATTTCTCTGGTCCGTCGGGCTGGTGTTAGTGTCCTTTGCCGCTGCGAGCGGGCGTCTGTTCGTGGTGCAGAGGCAGTTGCTGACCAGTTCCCACGAGCTCGAGAAGAACCTCTCTCTATTGCAGGGCATCACCGAGGGTACGACGGACGCGGTCTTCGTGAAAGATCTCGAGGGCCGTTACCTGATGATCAACTCGGCGGGCGCCCGTTTTCTCGGCCGGAGCATTGACGAGGTCCTGGGCAAGGACGACGTTGAGCTGTTCAATCCGGAGGTGGGCCGTGCGATTCGGGCGCGCGACCGGGTAGTGCTTGCTTCAGGAGGGGCGCAAACCTACGAGGAACCCGCGACGGCCGCGGGGGTGACCCGCACCTACCTCGCAACCAAGGGGCCTTATCGCGACCCCGACGGCCAGATCATTGGACTGCTGGGCATCTGCCGCGACATTTCGGACCGAAAACTTGCGGAAGAAGAAATGCGACAGTCCCAGCAGAAACTGCACATTCACTTCGAACACACTCCGCTGGCTGTGGTGGAATGGGACCTCCAGTTCCGCGTGGCCGCCTGGAATCCCTCGGCGGAGCGTATCTTCGGATACTCACGCCAGGAGGCCATCGGAAAGCACGGGAGCTTCATTGTTCCTCAACAATTCCGCCCGCACGTGGACCGGGTCTGGCGCGAACTCCTCGACCAGAAGGGCGGAACTCGAAACACGAACGATAACGTCACCAAAAGCGGGCTCACTATTTCCTGTGACTGGTACAACACGCCGCTGGTCGACGATTCCGGAAGCGTGCTCGGTGTGGCATCGCTCGTCCACGACGTCACGGAGCGCGTGGCCCTGGAAGAAAGGCTGCGGCAGTCGCAGAAGATGGAAGCCGTAGGGCGTCTCGCCGGCGGAGTGGCTCACGACTTCAATAACCTGCTTACTGTCATCCTGGGGTACTCCCAGATCTTGGCCGACGGACTTCCTCCCGGCAGCCGGCTGGCCGACAGCACGGTACAGATCAAGTCGGCCGCCGATCGAGCGTCCGGCATCACTCGCCAGTTGCTCGCCTTCAGCCGTAAGACGGTTCTTTCCCCGCGCGTGATCAACCTGAACGACGTTCTACTGAATCTCGACTCCTTGCTGCGGCGTCTCATCGGAGAAGACATCGAAGTCCTGACTGCACCTGCGAGCGACCTGGGTTCGGTGAAGGCGGATCCCGGCCAGATCGAGCAGGTCATCATGAATCTGGCGCTCAATTCCCGCGACGCCATGCCTCGCGGCGGAAAGCTCACTCTGGAAACCGCCAACACACTGCTGGACGACACCTACGCCCGTGGTCACCAGCCTGCGGAACCCGGACGCTATGTCATGCTGGCGGTGAGTGATACTGGCCAGGGGATGAGTCCCGAAACGCAAGCACGCATTTTCGAGCCGTTTTACACCACGAAGGAAGTGGGCAAAGGTACCGGCCTCGGCCTCTCGATGGTGTACGGCATTGTCAAACAGAGTGGCGGCTACATCTGGGTCTACAGCGAGCTGGATCGGGGCACGACTTTCAAAATTTATCTTCCCCGCGTCGACCAGCCCGTCGACGCTTCGGGTTCTGAACTCCGCCCCAGCAGTGTGCAACGCGGAACCGAGACCATCCTTCTGGTGGAAGACGACCCGCAGCTCCGCCAGCTCAGTTCCTCGGTGCTGACTCATTGCGGCTACAAGGTACTGGTTGCCAGTAGTCCGGAGGAAGGGCTCGCCGTCTGCAAGGCCAACCATCGCGACATCCGCCTGCTGGTTACCGACGTTGTCATGCCCCGCATGAACGGCCGCCAACTCGCCGAACAGATCCTGCAGTTTTCCCCGAACATCAAAGTGCTCTACATTTCCGGCTATACCAACAATGCCATCGTCCACTATGGAGTGCTCGACGCTGGCCTGTGGTTCCTGCCCAAGCCGTTTACCTTGTCCTCCCTGGTCGCGAAAGTTCGCGAGGTTCTCGACGCCAAAGGCGAGGCCCCGCCAGGCCAACGGGTGGAGTAGTCAGTAATTCTAGTGCGGCAATTTTATGTGCTGCGTCGGCGTGCTTTTGGGTGGCGCAGCGCTCTCAGCGCTGCGATAAAGCGCAATTTCTATGGGAGGGTTTTAGCCCCCAAGGTACCTAGCCCCGCTCATTCCTTGGTCGCCTCGGCCCAATAGCTGCTGCGGGCCAACACCGTTCCCTCCCCAGCGTTCTTAAGTTTCACTCGAATCTGATGCAGACCGGGGCGGGGACTCTGGGGAGCGAAGCTCAACAGATAGCGGCTGTGCAGATGATTGGTGAAGTCAGTCATTCGGCCTTCGAATTTCTTTCGCGTTGCGAAGAGTTCGTACTCGCCGCCTGTCATGGAAGCGATCGTGCTCGGAACATTTTTCCGCATGGCCTGCGCCGTTCGGTACATGAGATCGCCAATGTTGAAGACCGGATGCATCTCGTTCTTGTTGGTGCCGCGTTCGGTGTCGAGGATGTTGGAGAGCGCGGGCGAAAATGCCAGGGCGTACATCACGGCGTTGCTCGGCCCGATGGCGGCCACGATGTCGTCGATCTTTCCGTGGCTGCCGTGGTCGCGGGTTTCACTGATCAGCAGCAGCACGCGGAGCCGCTCCTGCGGTTCCTTCTTGAGCAGGTTGATGGAGGAATCGATTGCATCGAGGATCACCGCTCCTTCATCTCCCGGTTGCAGATTTCTGAGGGCGTCTTCCACCAGGGTCGCGTCCTGGGTGAAGTTTCTTGTGATCTCCACTTGGCTGTCGAATGCGACGACGGCAACGCGGGCCGTTCCCAGGCTGAACAGCGGGTCGAGCATCGACTTCAACCCTTGTATCCGGGGGAACTCGGCGTAAGCGCGCCGGCCTCGCTGGATCGCGACGACCAGCGAGATCGGTTGCCCCTCGGGTGCCTCATCGAGGCGCACGGACTGCTCCACGCCGTTATCTTCCACGATGAAGTCCTTGGCCTGCAGTCCATAGAGGATTCCACCCTGCTGGTCTTTTACCAGGGCCGGAACCAGCACGACATTGGATTGAGAACGGAGTGTGGTTTCTTGCGGAAGAGCGATGCCGCCGAGCAACGCAAAAATGAGGAAGCTTTTCCCGCTACGCCGCAGACTATCCTGCCTTGCGGTTTTCGCCCAGCACTTCATCCAGCGCATCTGCTAATAGATGCGCCCGCTTCAGGTAGTCGGTTGCCCCGCTGTCCTGTCTTTTCTTAAGCTGGTGATATTCGTCGGCGATATTCAAGGCCGCCAGCACGGCCAGACGCACGGTATCGATCGTGTTGGTTGCCTCAGCCACAGCGCGCATCTTGGCGTCGACATACTCCGCCAGCTTCAGAATGTACTCCGGATCGGATCCGCGCAGGTTGTACGCTTGGTCAAAAATCTCCACCCGTACGCTGGCGTTCTGCGTGTCCTTCATCGTCTGATCCTTTGTCGCCGTAGCCATAGACCCGTTCTCCGTGGAGACGTAGCCGGGTACGCCTCTTTCCGCGGCAATCTACAGTTGCTTAGCTGGCCTCAGCAATCGACTCGATCTGCTGCAGCATCTTCTCGACACGCCCGCGGATCTCCTCGCGTTCTTTCTTCAACTGCACCGCCTCGCGCCGCAGCCTGACCAGTTCTTCCTCACGGTCTTCCATCTGCTGTCGCAGGCGCTGCGCGTCGCGTTCAGCCGCAGCCTGGCCCTGCCGTGCCGCTTTGTACATCTCTATGGTGCGATAAATCTTGTCTTCGAGCGCCTGAAAATCGTCAGCCGGAACCTGCTCTGCCACCTGCTCGACCGCATTCAACGCCATGATTGCACTCTTCCCCAGAAGATTTCTGGAACTTGTTCGCAGTATACTCCACATTTTTGTGGACAACTCATCCCATGTCCTCGACCTGTCGATTCAATTCTCATCGCGGGATTGGCTATAATGCCTGCTGCCAAGGAGGCTCGAACCCATGAAACGCCTTGCTTATCTCACTCTCGGATTGTTCCTCGCGCTGGTTGCCCTCCCATCCCGGAGCGCAGCCAAAACCAAGGTCGAACTCAAAGATGCTCAGGGGAAATCTGTCGGCGACATCATTGTTTGGGATCAGGGACCGGGTGTCGCACTGGAACTCAAACTCCACGATCTTACTCCGGGAGAGCATGCCATCCACTTCCATCAGGTTCCGAAGTGCGAGGCTCCCGACTTCAAGTCGGCCGGCGGACATTTCAATCCTGAAGGCAAGAAGCACGGTTTCGATAGTCCGGACGGCCACCATGCCGGCGATATGAAGAACTTCACCGTCGCCGCGGACGGCAAAGCCTCCGTCCGCCTCCAAGACGGCGAGGTCACTCTCAAGGACGGACCCCACTCACTTCTCACCAACGGCGCCGCGATCGTCGTTCACGCCAAAGCGGATGACTACAAGACGGATCCGTCGGGTAATTCAGGCGACCGCATAGCCTGCGGCGTGATCGCAAAGTAAGACTCACGTAGCGACAGCCGCCCTTCGACCTTGCTCAGGGCAGGATCTCGGCTGTCCGATTTGTGATCGTGATGAAGGGGTGCGTGGAGAGTTCGCGCTACCCCTTTTCGTCATTCACGGTGGCCGGCTACAGCTTGGGTCGATAGGACTGGCTGCCGTGCGGCGATCTACGCCGCGAACCAGCCCAGCTGCCAAGATCGTGCCGCAACCGTCTTCAGTGTCCTTTGGGCTTATGCTCTCGACATCACTCGCAACTTACCCAGCCGGCGGGCCGCTTCATCCAGGGTCTCCGGCTTCTTGCAGAATGCGAACCGCACCTGCTGCCCTCCATCCCGCGGATCGCGATAGAAACTCGATCCTGGAACGCTTGCCACTCCGATCTCCTGCACCAGATATTTCGCAAACGAAACATCGTCCTTGAACCCGAATGCTGAAATATCGGTCATCACGTAATACGCACCCCGAGGACGGAAACACTTGAATCCGGCGGCGGTCAGGGAGGGTATTAGATGATCGCGCCGCACCCCGTATCCCTTGGCCAGATTCGCATAATACTCTGCGGGCAAGCTTAAGGCCGCCGCGCCGGCTTCTTGCAGGGGCGCGGGCGCGCCCACGGTCAGAAAATCGTGCACCTTGCGGATGGCGTTCGTAATCCTCTCCGGCGCAACCGCCCATCCCACGCGCCATCCGGTCACACTGTAGGTTTTCGACATGCCGTTGATGGTCACGGTTCGCTCGCGCATTCCCTCGAGCGAAACCATGGAGACATGCTCCATCCCGTCGTAGAGAATGTGCTCGTAGATTTCGTCTGTAATGGCCAGCACATCGAACTCGACGCAGAGATCGCGGATCAGTTCCAGCTCTGCTCGTGTGAAAACCTTGCCTGTCGGATTGTTGGGCGTGTTGAGGATGATCGCTTTCGTATGCTTGTCGAACGCGCGCCGCAATTCCTTTTCGTCGAACGTCCACTCACCGTCGTCATTCTTCGGTGGACGCAGCTTCACAAACTTCGGCTTTGCCCCGCTCAACACCGAGTCGGGCCCGTAATTCTCGTAGAATGGCTCGAAGATCACGGCCTCATCGCCCGCATTGCACACCGCGAGCAGAGTGGAAATCATCGCCTCGGTGGACCCGCAGCACACCGTGATCTCTTTTTCGGGATCAACGGTAATCCCCTGCCACACGCCCATCTGCCGGGCGATCGCGTTCCGGAGATTCTTCGCGCCCCAGGTGATTGCGTACTGATTCACATCGGCTGCAACCGCCTGCTGCGCGGCCTGCTTGATGTCGGCCGGAGCAGGGAAGTCCGGGAACCCCTGCGCCAGGTTTACCGCGCCGTGGAGCATCGCCTGCCGCGTCATCTCTCGAATGACGGACTCAGTAAAGTGCCCTACCTTGTCGCTGAGAAAATGTTTCCCCGAAACCGCGGGTGCCCCATTTCTCGCGTTCTTTGCGAGAAGTGGGGACTTGGAATGATCGAGGCGAGAGGATCTCCCGGAAGCCCGAGTCGGAGATTTCCTGGTTTTCTTGGGTTTGGACGATGCACGGTCTGCCATAGCAGGGAGACTAGCAGCAGAACGGAGAAGGTTTCAAATCGAGGCGACTCTTGCAGGCGGGGTTGGGAAGCAGTTTGAGATTTAAGGTGGCGCCGCGCTTTAGCGCCGCGATTTCAGACAGGCAGCGTGACTGGCTTGAGCCACTGAGGTAACTTGGCGGCTTAACGCCGCATTTCTTTTTCTGACACCTTTCGCAGCGCTCTAAGCGCTGCGCCACCCAAAAGCCCGCACCACCCTGCGGCACCCAAGGACAGCCCATCAAGCGAAGGCGCCGGACCATCCAAAAGCACCCGGCCTGCGGCCCGGTCGGGCCACAAGACATTCACGGCTTGAACCCGACGCTCTGCCAAAGCTCTGCGGTGCGGTACATGATGCCGTTGGTGATCACGTGCTCGACGTTGCGGATCTTGTGAATGTCCTCCAGCGGGTTGCCATCGACCAGAATAACGTCTCCGCGCTTTCCTTTTTCGATGGTCCCGGATTCCTTCTCAAGTCCCATGGCCCGCGCGGGCACGATGGTTGCAGCCTGGATCGCCTCCATCGGAGTGAAACCCGCCTGTACGTACAACTCGATTTCGCGGTGCAGGCTATGGCCCGGAACCGTCTGATCGGTGCCGGCGACCACCGGAATCCCCGCCCGATGCAGCGCTCCGACGATGGCCAATTCCTTCTCGTAGACCTTCTCCCCGATCTCTGAGCGCTCGGTCGGTGGCGCCACGTCAGTGAGTTGTTGCGCGAGTTCGGGAGCAACCTTGTTGACGCCGGGCTCAAAGCTGGCGGGAGGTTTCGCGGTAGTGAAAGTGAAAAATTCTGACAGCGCGATGGTCGGATCGACTACGGTGCGATGATCTTTCAGGAACGCCAGCGCCTTCTGCGCGTCGGCGGAGTTAAGGTCAAGATTGGCCACCGCTTTCATCTTGTCGATCCGGCTCATGTCCGCGGGAAACGGCGTGTGCATGATGTCGGCGATGTAGCCGATGTGGTTGATTTGATCCTGTCCCGCTTCGATTGTCTGGTAGGCGTCCAATCCTTCCGGGACATGTCCCGTCACGGTCATTCCCAGACGATGAGCTTCGTCCGCGACGACCTTCAGTTCGTCGAGCTTGACGGAACTGTAAATCTTCATCTGCTGGAAGCCCGCTGCGTGGTAACGGTCGGTCCACGTGCGCGCCTGCTCCGATGTGTCGACGCGTTCGACGCCGATCGTGTAGGTGCCCGTGCCGTCGACAATGCCCGCCAGCAGCAACCGCGGACCAAGGCCGCGTCCCTGCGCGATGGAGTCGCGAACGGCCGTGATGAACTCAAATTCGTTCCCGCAGTCGCGCACTGTGGTCACGCCTGCCGCCAGATAGATGGGCCCCCACTCGACCTGCTCGAAGTGGGCGTGCATGTCCCAGAGGCCGGGAAGAATCGTTTTGCCGTGCGCGTCCACCACGGTTGCATGCTTGGGAATTTTCACCCTTGATCGCGGCCCCACGGCGACGATGCGTCCGTTATGAATGACCACTGCAGCGTCCGGCACGGGTGGGGCGCCGCTTCCATCAATCAACGTGCCACCCAGGAGGACAAGCGTCGAGGCGCGGCTTCCCGAGATTCCTTCGGAGACGTCGGCGAGAGCCTTCATGCCGTCCGCTCCGGCACGCCCGACGAAATCGCCAAGAGCGCTCTCGTAACCTTCGCGGACCGCTTCAAAGTGATCGAATTCGGCGTCGGTCGTGATCGCGGCGACGAGATTGCGGCTCCCGTCAAACCACAGCGTCTCGCGCCCCCAGATCAGACCTTCGATCGTGTACCGGTCAAGCTTTTCGTCTTTCGTGCCCACGTGAATCGTGTCTTGCCCGCGAGGTTCCACTTTCACGGTGCCGCTCGGAAGCGTGGCCAGTTGCGCCGGCGAACCGTGCGTAGCCCAATACCGCACCATGAGCATCTGCATGGTCGTCGGAGCGTAGCCAGCAATCGTGAAGAAAGGCTCGGAGGGCACGGCGAGATCACTCTCCTTATCACGGGTGCGGAAATGAACCTTGCCCGCATCGATGGTCACGGCTTCGTCAAGCGATACAGCGCGTGCGGTATTGCCCTTGATTTCGAACGCCAGGGGCGTCAGATCCAGAGCTCCTCGGAAAGTTGCCGCGAGAGGAACAGCGGTGTTGCGGTCGGTAAACTTGAAATCGATTTTCACGGCGATGGAATCGCCGCCACGCCGGATTTCGTAGGTCTCCTGGCCGATGGCCTGTTCGAATTTGTGCAGGGTGAACTTGCCCTCCTCCACCATCGGGGATGTGGCGGCGCTCGCGGGTTGCTGCGCGGTGGCGACGGCGGGGGCCGATAGAACACAGGCAAAAGCAGTGAGGAAGAATGTCTGAAATTGTTTTGGCATGGTTGTAGATATGAAAAACGGTCGAATGCCACAAAGCTAACTGCCCGAGGATTGTTTTGAACTTTGCGAAGCGAAAACCGCAGATTTTCGCCGCAGGCGGACAAGTATAGACAGAGGCGAAAATGGTTTCAAATCGGGACGGCATCAGAAAAGAAAGGGCCTTTGGGTGGCGCAGCGCTTCCAGCGCTGCGATAAAGTGGCCTCAGAAAATGCGGCTTTAGCCGCCGAGGTACTTATGGCTGCACCTCCCAGAGGCAACGCTGGATGCAGCGTCTATTTCATAACCGCGTCTACCTTTCAAAAACAGAGTCTGTTTCAGTCAGATCGTTTCTCTCTGCCCTTTATTGACACTCTCTTGCACTGCCAACTCCAGGGGAAATATCTGCTGCATGAATTCGTCGTCATGCCCAATCACTTTCACGTACTGATCACTGCGACACAGACTTTGGAAAGCGCGATGCAACTCATCAAAGGTGGGTTTTCTTATCGAGCGAGGAAGGAACTCGGATATGCAGGAGAAATCTGGCAGGCTAGCTGCTACGACCGCCGGGTAAGGGGCGTAGAGGATCATGTAAATTGCAAACACTACATTCGGCAGAATCCGGTGAAGCGCGGGTTGGCAAGAGCGCCGGGGGAATACCCCTGCAGCTCGGCGTATCCCGGTTTTGTGATGGATGAAGTTCCCGAACGCTTGAAGCGAGGTTTCCTAACTGCGTGACTTTGGGTCCGGGCCACTGCTTTGCTTCTCGGCAAAGTGCTTTGGGGTGGCGCGGCGCTTTGAGCGCCGCGATAAGGCTTGCCCAGAAGAATGGGCTTTAGCCCCAAAGGTACCTCGGCGGCTAAAGCCGGTCATTCACTAGTAGGCCTGAATCGCAGCCCTAAAAGCGCTGCGCCACCCCAAAGCATGCGCTGCTCTTCCGAGGAGTCCGATCTACTTCTTCACTGAAATCCCCAACTCCCGCAACTGACGCTCGCCCACCGGCGTTGGCGCGTCGCACATCAGATCCACTGCCCGCGCGGTCTTGGGGAAGGGAATCACCTCGCGCAGGCTCTCGGCGCCCGCCAGGATCATCACGATGCGGTCGAGCCCCAAAGCGATCCCGCCATGCGGAGGCGTGCCATACTCCAGCGCCTCCAGGAAGAATCCGAAGCGCGATTTCGCTTCCTCTTCCGTCATGCCAAGCGCGCGGAAGATTTTGCGCTGAATATCTTGGCGATGAATACGAATCGAGCCCGAGCCAAGCTCGGTGCCGTTGAGAACCACGTCGTAAGCCAGCGCCCGCACCGCACTCAGCGGCGATTGCGGATCGTTCACCGACTCCACGCCCGCCTCTAGCAAGCTCATGTCCTGATCGTGGGGAGAAGTAAATGGATGATGCGCCGCCATCCACTGCTTCTCGCTTTCATCCCACTCGAACATGGGGAAGTTCGTGACCCACAGAAACCGGTAATCCTTCGCCGGGTCGCCAGACTTCTTAAAAATTCCGTGGCGCTCGGCATACTTCTGCGCCAGTGCAAGCCGCAGCAGTCCTGCCGATGCGTAAATCGCCAGCTCCGCGGGCGTAACCTTGCGGTGAGCGGGCAACGCGGTCTGCGGTCCGGCCTGCGCCGACCCGGCGACCAGCACAATCAGATCGCCTTCCTCCACCCCAGTCTTCTTTGCGATCGCCGCCGCCGCGTCAGGAAACTTGTTCCCGATGCGCTTGAAGTCTTCGAAAATCTTCGCGCCGCCTTTGGCATGGAACATCGGCTTGATGTCATCGCGTTCCTTGCGCGAAAGCTCGCCGACTTTGGGCGTACGGATGGCAATCACCGGCAGGTTCGCGTTGATTGCCAGTTCCTGCAGACTCTCGGGCCTGAAGCAGTCCCGCACCTCGGCGAACGCGGGCAGCCGCAAATCGGGCTTGTCGATGCCATACCGGCGGATGGCCTCGTCGTAGTCCATGCGCGGAAACGGCGTCTTGATCGCGCTGCCAGCGGCCTGGAAGGCGGCCGTCAGGAATCCCTCGACCACTTCCCACACGCGCTCCGCTTGCGGATACGACATCTCGAGATCGATCTGGGTGAATTCCGGCTGGCGGTCGGCGCGCAGGTCCTCGTCGCGGAAACAGCGCACGATCTGAAAATATTTGTCGAATCCCGCGATCATCAGGATCTGCTTGAACAACTGCGGCGACTGCGGCAGCGCATAGAATGTCCCCGGCTGCACGCGGCTGGGCACCAGATAATCGCGCGCACCTTCTGGCGTAGACCGCGTCATGAAGGGCGTCTCGATCTCGAAAAATCCCTGTGCGGAGAGATAATCGCGGATCGCCTTGGCCACCTTGTGCCGCGTCTCAAGGTTGAACTGCATTACATCGCGCCGCAGATCGATGTAGCGGTACTTCAGCCGCGTCTCTTCATTGGTCAGTGCCGTGTCCGAGGGCAAGAACGGCGGCAGCTTCGACTCGTTCAGAATGCGAATCTCGCTCGCAACCAGTTCCACTTCGCCGGTAGGAATGTTCTTGTTCACGGTATCGGCGTCGCGTTCCTTCACCGTGCCGATGGCGGCGATCACATATTCGTTGCGCAGGGTGTTCGCCTTGTCGTGGGCCGCGGCGTCCAGTTCCCGGTTGAGCACCACCTGGGTCACGCCAGTACGGTCGCGCAGGTCAATAAAGATCAGCTTGCCCAGGTCGCGCCGCCGGTTCACCCATCCCATGAGCACGGCTTTTTTGCCTGCGTCGGAGGCGCGCAGCGTCCCGCACATATGAGTTCGTCGTAAGTCTCCTAAGAAATCGAGCAAGGTGTGTCCTTACCGTCTGAATTGCGGCCGAATGCCGAATCCAAGATTATAAACGCTCTTTCTTCTGAGAGACTTGCGCGGAACGGCGGGCCCGCGAGCCGCAGTCCCAGATTGGCTCAAAATTTGCCCTCCCGATGTCCTCCCAGCTATCCGAAGTCCCCTTTCCGCATCTACTATAAGCAGGATGACGGCAGCCCGGCCGATTATCGAAATCCAGCGACCCGAGCCCGATCTGCGGCTTCTGGTTGAGTTGCCGTCGCGGCCGCGCGTCTTTTTCGGCAACCTGCGCGATCTGGTTTTTCCCCGTCGTCTCCCGCCGCTCGAACTCCGTTCCGCTCCTGCACCCTTCTGGCCTGACGTATTTGTGAAACGCCGGCTTCCCTGGTACGGCTTCGTCGAGTCTGTTGCCTATCACGTCATCGCCGTGTCGCTGGTGATTGGACTTACCCGATTTTTTGCGCTCCAGCCTCAAGTGGTGGCGAGGCCAGCTTTCGATCACACCCAGGTCATCATTTACCAGCCCTCGGAATACCTTCCTCCATTGGACACCCGCAGGGCGCAAGCCGCGGAGCCCAGTAAGGCTGATCCGGAGTTCGCCCGCCAACCCATCATTTCGCTTCCTCCCGAAGCTGACAACCGTTCGCAGACCATCGTCACCCCACCCAAGGTCAAACTGAAGCAGGACGTTGCGCTGCCCAACATCGTGGCCTGGTCGAACACGTCGGAGAAGCCGCAGCTCGCGATTCCCCCCGTGCCGCTGACTCCCGCGGCTGACGTTGCCCGGATTGCACCCCCACTCGAGAAGTCTGTGGTGACGCCGCCGCCCGACGCAGCCCATCTCACGCACCGCCGCGATTCGCCCACGCTGCAAGACTCCGTGGTGGCTCCGCCGCCAGACCTGACGGCTTCAAGCGCGCCTGCCTTCCCGGCTCCGCAGCCCGCCATCGTCGCGCCTCCGCCGAGTGTGGAGGCTGCATCCACTCGTCCCCTCGGTGATCTGAATATTGGGCGAAGTTCGGTGATCGCCCCTGCTCCCCAGCTCGCGGTCGCTGAACAGCGGGCCGTTCCTGTATCTCGATCCGCGGGCGTCGGGGCTGGCGCGCCGCAAGTCGTTCCTCCGCCCCCGGCGGTGTCTGGCTCCGGGGCCTCCGGGGAGTCCTTCGGATCGCGCGGCCAAGTGATTGCGCTGAACCTGCATCCCGCTGTGGGTGCGCCCCCCGACCCGCCCGCAGGGAACCGTCGAGGAGCCTTCGGGGCCACGCCCGAGGGTCATCCCGGAGCTTCTGGCTCGCCCGGTTCCCCCTCGGCCACCACTGCGGGAACCGGCGGCAACGGCAACGGCGGCGGCAGAGAGAACGGAAGTGGATCGGGCCGGAAGGGAAGCAGCGAAGTGCCCGCCGGTCTTTACGTGGGAAGTGCGGCGGCCAAAACCTCACCCCTGGCGGGCGATCCCGGGAAGGCCTCAACCAACTCCGTTAACCCAAATTTGGTAGCGAGCGTACGTCCGCCACGCGTCACGAGTGTACCCTCCCGTCCCATGCAAGCGGAAAGCGCAGCCAAGATCTCCGAGGCCGAACGCGCGGTGTTTGGCAATCGCAGGTTCTATTCGCTCACGCTCAACATGCCGAACCTGAACTCCGCCGGCGGGAGTTGGGTCATTCACTTCGCTGAACTGGGCCATGACTCGAACAGCCACGACTTAAGCGAACCGGCGGCCGACCTTTCTCAGCCCGCCGCGACGCGCAAAGTCGATCCCGCGTATCCTCTGCAACTCATGCGGGAGAACGTTGCTGGCACGGTGATTCTCTACGCGGTGATCCACGCCGACGGTACCGTCGGCAACGTGCGCGTGTTGCGCGGCGTCGACGAGCGTCTCGACCGCTTCGCCAGCCAGGCGATCGCGCAGTGGCAATTCCAGCCTGCCATGAAAGACGGCTCCCCAGTCGACATCGAGGCGACATTCCAGATCCCATTCCGCCCCGCGCGCGTCGGAACGAATTTCTAGTCGTAGAGACGTCGCTTGCCGCGCCTATGGCGCAATGACCACCGACCAAGACATTGCCCGGCGAGTAGGTGGTAGAGACGTTGCCTGCAACGTCTCCTACGGAAGGATTGTGACCACTAGCTCTTGCCCGCGCCCTTACCCTTCTCGAGCGCGGCATAAATCGCAGGATCGGTGCAGACCTCGTAGTATGAGCGTTCGGTCCAGCCCTTTACGGAGAAGTCAGCCGGATCAATCCGCGGAATCCGGCTCTCGCGCACCACAATTTTGCGGAAGATGTCGTGGTCCACGGGCACCGTGGCGTTAAAGAGCCGGTACTCGCCTTTATCGGACGACGCCAGCGACGGGGGCAGCTTTACCTTGAGGGGCTCGAGCGTAATCTCCTGCTGCAACTTGTGGAAGGTGGCCTGATTCATGCGAATCCCACCCAGGTTAAAGCTAAGAATCACATCCTCCGGGTTTCCGTCTGCATCCACATCGGCCGCCTGAAACGCATACACGTGGAACGGCCCAGCCTGCGGCTCCATCACTTTGCGCGCCCGTTTGTTACACGAAGACAGGCGGTCGCTTTCGTTCAGCGCTTCCGAAATCATGATCTGGTGCTCGCCATCCATCAGGTACAGCGGCGCCGATTCCTGCAGAGTGATGCCCACGCCCAACTCCAGTTGCGGCATGCCCGAGCGCTGCATCAGTTCGTTATACCCGCGCACAATCTCAATGATTTCGCGGGCCAGCACGCACATGCGGCTCACCGCCAGTCCAGGCTCGCCTTCGCGCTCCAGAATCGCCAGAATGATGGCGTCGCCTTCCAGAAACACTTTCCGTGCCCCGTACTTTTCCAGCAGCTTGTTCACGGGCTCGTAGAAATTCAAACTGAAGTACGACGCCGGATTCAGCCCCTTTTCCATCATCGTCCGGGTCAGCCGCGTCGAATCGCGAACGTCGGCTTTCAGGACCACATGGCGCAGCACCCGTTCCGAATCCGTCTGCCCCTGTTCTTCCGGCAGCAGAAATTCGTAGAGCGTTCCGTTTACCCGAGACAGTTCCTGCAACCGTTCGTTGCCCACCAGGTTCACGGAATCCAAGGCGGCGTTCAAGATCTCCAGCCGCCGCAGATCGCGGTGGTAATGGAAGAAATCTCCCAGGAACCGCGCCGCCACCTTCGCCCGTTCCGCCCCGCGGCAACTCGCGACCTTTGCGACCGCGGTATACAAGCTGGTGGGCGAAAGCCTGCCCTCCTGGATCATGCGTTCGACCCGGTCGCACCCCGTCCGGTCGATGAGCGCATTCTTCAACTGTTGTGGGTTGATGCGCGGCGCATATTCGCTGAGCAGTGGCACCACGTGATACGACGCGATAACGTTTTCCATCACGCCTTCATCTTCCAGCAGCCGTACCCAGCTGGCCAGACGCTCCTGCTGCGCCAATCCCTCGGTCGTGTCTTCCGGAGTGCCCGTCCCCACCAATCCGCGTGCGTTCTCCGGCACGTTCATCCACGAATCGAGCGATTCCGCGCTGACTTCCTCGCCATATTGCGAGCGCAGAAAGCCCGAGACCACTTCGCGCATCCGCCCATAGCGGTCCGGATCGCGGTCCCAGTTCCCCAGCATCACGTAGTGCTCGGCGCACAGGTAGTCATCGCGCCCGTCTTCGGAAAACAGCAGCCGGTTGAGAAACAACGGATAGGTGAAATAGCTTCCGCCGTTGGTCTCTTCGCCAAACAGCGACCGCCGCGTGCGCGCCAGCGTACTCTTCTCCACCTCGCGCAAGGTCTCAAAGACTTCCTGCCCTGTCTTGCGCAGGATGATCCGCTTCCGCACCTGGAACGCTGCGAGTTTCTCGCGGTACTCATGCGCTTTCTGCTGCCGCATGTTGTCGTAGCTTTTTAACAATACGCGGCATCGCTCCAGCACGTGGAGAAACTGCTGGTTCATTTCTGTGCGCAGAAATTTCGTGACGGCCAGCCGCGCCAGCAGGTCGACTGACAGCTTAAATTCTTTTTTGGCTCGATTCAGTGCTCCGACTTGCAACTCCGTCAGCGCCGATTTCCAGTCCGCGGGATCATTCCTGGGACGGGCAGCCCTGCCCGCCTGCTTCGTCATCCAGGAGGGGCCCTGGGCGGGCCGCGGAGCCTCTGCCGACAGCAATCCTTCCAACTCGCCGTGCCGCGCGATCAACCTCGCAAGCTGCGCCCGCGCCAACTCCACAAACCGCGGACTCAACACGACGTCGTGCCGCAGGTTATCGACCCCGACCGAGAGCCCCTCAAGCGAGACAAAGGGCGTCGAACCAGCCAGATTAGGCGGCGTCGCTTTGTCCGGCGCCCCACCCAGTCGAAAAATAGGAATTCTCGGCATTCCTCGTCAGGAAGTCTATTCGGAAGTAGCTGATTTCAAACGGACATGTCGAGGTTAGCACGCAGACGAGAGCCACTAAAGTTACCTAGGTTACCGCGTTAACTCATTGATTTTGTTGTCCGGAAGCCTGAAGTGCTGATGTGGGGACAGTCGCCATCGGCTGTCCGGCCGGGCAAAGCCGATTATTTGAACAGGATCACAGCAAGGGCTATTACCTATAGGTCGAGACTTCGTGCACTCTACTGACTCTTCGCCCGCTCCGCCTCGAACTCATCGCCCTTCTGCCATTCAATCCGCTTAGTCAGACTCGCCGCTTCCCACCCTAACGCAAATCCGAAGCGCGCCATCGCCGAGTCCCCCACAAAATCCATCTCCGGATGGTACTCATCACTGGGCTGGTGATAGTGCTTTTCCACGTACTCGTTCTCCTTCTCAAGGCCCCAGGCTTCACTGTGTCCCTTGTACTTCATGCCTTCGTTGATGGAGAAGGATGGAATGCCCACTCGCGCCAGGCTGAAGTGATCGGAGCGGTAGAAGTGTCCCGCCTCAGGCAGCGCATCTGGACGAATCGCCAGCCGGAACTCCTTCGCCGTGGCCTCGACCGACGGATAGAATGTCGTCCGCTCCGCCCCTGAAACTTCCACTTCTTCGGGCGCTCCCAGCGGCTTTACATCGTCATAATTCAAGTCGAGGGTAATCTTCCCGGCGGGAATCGGCGGATGCTTCCCCAGATACTCCGACCCCAGCAACCCTTGTTCCTCGGCCGTGACCGCCGCGAATAGAATCGACCGCCGGGGCTTCTGCGCCGCTGTCCCGAACGCCCGCGCCACCTCCAGCAGAATGCCGCATCCCGTAGCATTGTCGTTGGCGCCGTTGAAAATGTTGTCTCCCGGCATATCGGGGCGAATCCCGAAATGATCGTAGTGCGCGGTATACATCACCGCCTCGTCGGCCATCTTGCGATCCGAGCCCGGCAGAATCGCGACCACATTGTTCGATTCGAAATTCCGAACCTTGCTCACCATGTGCGCCTTCAGCTTGGCCCCCAGACTCACGGGATGGAACTCCCGCGACTGCGCCTCGGTCATCATCTTTTCCAGATTCATCCCGGAGGCGGAAGCCAGCCTGGTGGCAACGTCGAGATGAATCCACGATGCCACCTTCAACGCCGGTCCTTCGAGCTTCAAATAGGACTTCTCCCCGGAATTCGAGTTGCGCACCACTTCCCAGGGATAGCTCGCCATCTGTGTCTGGTGGACCAGAATCACTCCCACCGCGCCCTTGCGAGCGGCCTCTTCATACTTGTACGTCCAGCGCCCGTAGTAGGTGAGCGCCTTGCCCTTGAAGAACTTGGGATCGTCCGAAGGTGGCTCGTTCACCAGCATCAGCAGAACCTTCCCACGAACATCGAGGCCTTTATAGTCGTCCCAGCTGTACTCGGGCGCCTCGATCCCGTATCCCACGAAAACGATCTCTGCTTCCACGTCCGACTGCGCCTGCTGGGTCTGGTCGTAAGCGACATATTCATCGAGAGGCTTCAAATTCATAGTCTCGCCGCGCTTGGGCACCAGGGAAAACTGAGTGTCGGGGAGGGCCGTGATCCCCACCAGGGGAACTTTCTGCATGTAGGTGCCGTGATCGCCGGCCGGCTTCAAGCCATATTCGGCAAACTGCGTCGCGATGTACTCCGCTGCAATGTCCCCGCCTCGCTGCCCCGTGCCGCGTCCCTCCAGCAGATCGTGCGACAGATAGCGCACGTGCCAGCGAATGTGCTCTGGCGTAATCGTCTCCAGCGCCACAAACGCCGTGCCCGGCAGCTTTACGGAAGGCGCGCTTTTCACGCCCTTAGAACCGCCCGCTCCGCCCTCCCCAAAGGCGAACAGGCCGACGCACACCATCAGACACGCTGAAATGGCTTTCAGCACTCCATGCATAGATAGGTATCTCCCCCAACCAAGCGGCGCTAGCTGGAACTCTGTTTTTGAAGGTCTGGAAGGATTGTAATGGACGCCCCCGGCCCGGTTGTATGGGAAGTGGGGGAACCCCACGCACGAGAGTGCAATCACCCCCGGAATATGCACCCAACCGGACGTGTCCAGATGCGCGGAGTTGCCGTGGGTTTGCTTTTGTTCGTGTGGGGACGGGTCCCGGACCCGTCCGCCGAGCGCCTGCTCGGCGATTCTTCAGTCGCCGTCCCGGCGGCTAGTTTTTCGATCCTCAACCGGCGCGGAAATCCAGCACATCTTCCCCGGGCTTAAACACCGACGCGAGCGTGATCTTC
This sequence comes from Candidatus Sulfotelmatobacter sp., assembly GCA_049792875.1. Classification (GTDB taxonomy): domain Bacteria; phylum Acidobacteriota; class Terriglobia; order Terriglobales; family Acidobacteriaceae; genus Sulfotelmatobacter. The sequence goes on along the minus strand of JBARBI010000124.1, from coordinate 21,479 downwards.
CCACCCTCCGCCGTCCGGCGGTTGATCTCTTCAAAGTCTGCCTTGAGCCACCCCACGCTCGAAACTTCAATCTCCCCATCCTGCGCAATCCAGAAGATGGTGGGAACGTTGGTTAATCCGTAGGCATTCGACGCGGGGTAGGAACGCGGGTCGTCCAGCAGCACCGGGAACGTGACGCCAAATTCCTTGTTGAACGCGGCGGTATCTTTGGCATCGTTCTGCGAAACGCCCACCAGCGTTGCGCCTTTACGCCCGTAGGCCTTGTACAGCCGCTCGAAAAACGGAAGCGCATACTGGCAAGTCGGACACGACACCTTGAAAAACACCAACACGACTGGCCCGCGGGCCAGTTCGTCGCTCAGCGAGAATCGCTTTCCATCTAAAGTTTTTAAATCAAATTCGGGAGCCTTAGTCCCGATCGCCAATGCGCTCATTCATTTCTCCCTTGACATGATTCCAAGGCCGCCAGCCTTACAATCAATTAGATGACCCAAAGGCTAGGGTCGCTTCAATAGACGCGCTGTGTTTCAAGACACGCGGTCGATACAAGAATGGTCACGTGGCCGTGGGATTCCGTCGTTTCCGCCGGACGGCGATCCGGGCACTGCCAAGTGGTTGTGCGCTCAATCCCCCACTTCCACAGGAACAGGCACTTGGCCGAGCGGGCCGGCCGCTCCGTGACGACCTCTCTGGGCTTACCGTCGTCAAGAAAGCCAAAGGTATAGGTCATCGGGTATCGACTCACCTCATCGCCGCAACCTCGGCATTCAAACTGAGATTTCCGCGCACTCTCAAGTGCTGTCGGAGCCAGCATCGGATGACCACTGAACAATTCTGCGGACTCGACGCTTCCATCTTTCCGGACGTGAACGTAGACCTTCACGTCGCCCATGATTCGCGCTTGATGCGCCAACGGCGGATACAAAGGCGGCGACAACTTGACCAGGACAACGCCAGTTTGCAGCGGTTCAGCACTGGCGGCATGTTGAGCATACCCGTGCAACGAAGTGAGGATACAAAGCGAAATCAATGCAGTAAGCATCGACAGTGGCTTCCTGGAGATAGTCTGGGGTATGGCGCGACCCGTTTGCACGTTGCCTGTGGTCATCAGGCCGGCGCGGCGGAGAATCTTGCGGGTGAGTCCAGTCATTGCCAGCCTGGGCAGGCGGGTAAGAGCGATCCTCTTGCCCGGAATATCCTCAGGCGCGCCAAGCCGCCAAACCCGCACCGTGTAATCCGTCACCGTGATCGAATGCTTGAGTATGAAGGCCGCTTCTGGACTGGCGCCAGGTTGTGTTTTTGGGTGGCGCAGCGCGTCCAGCGCTGCGATCTCAACAGCCCCATGGGACAGGGCTTCAGCCCCTGCGGGAATCTCTGGCAACTCCCACATCCCCGCCATCAACCGCGCGTTGTGCGCCCGCTGCACCAGAAACACCGCTCCATTGCGAAAGTCCAACGCATAATGAATCTCCCGCTTTTTCTGCCGCGCCGCCTTCGCTGCCCCCGCCATTTCGCCGCGGGTCGCGCACAATTCCACCACGGGACACGTCAGACAGGCCGGTGCCCGCGGCGTGCACACCGTCGCTCCCAGTTCCATCATCGCCTGGTTGAAATCTCCTGGACGCTCACGATCCAGCAGGTCTTCAGCCGCCAGCCAAAATTCGTCCCCACTGAGGCGCCGGCCGGAAACTCGCTGCAGCACGCGCTTCACATTCCCGTCCACCACCGCCACCGGCTCACCAAACGCAATGCTGGCAATCGCCGCTGCCGTATACCGCCCCACACCGGGCAAATCCCGCAATCCCTGTGCCGTCGCTGGAAACTTCCCGTCTCGTTCCCGGACCACTACCTTCGCCGCCGCATGCAGCATGCGCGCCCGCCGGTAATATCCCAGCCCGCTCCACGCCGCCAGCACCGAGGCCTCCCGCGCCCGGGCGAGCTTCTCCAACGTTGGAAACCGTCGCAGAAATTCCTGATAGTGCGCAATCACTGCGGCCACACGGGTTTGCTGCAGCATGATCTCCGACAACCACACTCGGTACGGATCGCGGCTCTTGCGCCACGGCAGATCGCGCGCATGCGCGTCATACCACGCCAGCAGAAGTTTGCCGAATTTTACCGGCTGCGACGGCAAGATGGGTCCCCTGTGATTTCCTACTCTAGGCCAATCCAAGAGCCACGAATGGATTTCGTATGGTCACCGTACCGTACATGCGTCCGTGTTCAAAGTCTTCGGAAAGAATCTCGGAGAGGCCGTAATGTTCCGCATAAGCCCAGAGATGGGCATCGAACCATGAGAGTTTGTAGGCCGCCATCCCTCGCAACGCAACACGAAAAACGTGCTCGTTGGGATACAGCACGGGGAACTCTGCCATAAACAATTCGACCTGTCGCGTGGCATCCTCGCCGGTCATCAGAGGCGCTGCCCCGCTGCGCGATCTCGTCACGGCGTTCACAAATTCCACCAACGATTGATGCGCAATACGAAACGCCCCGGACGCTGCCCCTCGGCGCAGTACGGCGCGGGCGCCTTCGCGCTTGGCCGGATCTCGCGGGTGGCAGCGGTACACCAGAACATTAGTGTCGACGAGGCAGGCCACGCTCTTCGTAAAGCTCCTCTCGCGTCCAACCCCGGTTCTCGCGGGTAATTCGCGTGCCTTTGGCCTTCGCTTCTTTCAATTGGTCGGCCTGGAGTTCGTCCAGCCATTTTGTGTTGGCATCGAACAAAGCGAGCCGTTGCGGAGCCGCTAGCTCACCGCGATTTCTGATCCTGCGCCGCACCGGTTCCACGCGGATGCTGTCGCCCGCGGGAATCCAGTCCACTTCATCCCCCGGACGGATGCCGTACTGATCCGCAATTTTCTTGGGAACGGTCAGTTGCAGCTTGCTCGTGACCTTCGCCATTTCCTTACTATATCAAGGACATAATCCTTGCCACAAGTTCTACGCGAACCTGGTCCGCTCTTGGACCGGCGTGTCGGCGAGGGTGCCCTCCTCCATTGACGCGGCCCTCCGGGCACGAAATAATAGCCGTGCCTGGCAATCCGCAACCCCGCGTGAGTCCATTCACGCCGAGTCATCGCGAGGAGCACCATGACCGACTTCAACCGCAAGGTGGAAGACGTTTCGGCCCGTGTCGGCCAAACCATCGGCGGAGCCGCCGAACGTCTGGAAAAAGAGATTCCCGAATTCATCAAGTATCTCAACGACGAAGTGGTCCCGGCCGTGCGCACGCACTCCACCAAGGCCCTGCGCGTGGCCTCACAAAAGCTAACGGAATTCGCCGACTACATGGAGCAGCACAACCATCCGCCCAAGTAGCGCAGTCGAGCGCTCGATTCGCAGGCACGCCACGCCGCCACGCCCCCTTCGTCAGCATCTCGATGCTGCTGATCGTTCTCATCGCGATCCTTGTGCTGAGCGGGTGCGGTCACCCCAAGCCGGCGCACGTGAATGTCCCACCGCCTCCGCCGCCGGCCGCAACAACCGAACCGACAGCGTCCAGGCCGGCGGCGAACGTCCCTGCTTCGAAAGAGACTCCAGCTTCCAAGCCCCGGGAAAACGCTGACGCCGATGCCGACCTCGCCGAGCCCACCCTCCCCGCTGGTGCTAAGCCCCTTGCCACCGAAACCGGACTTGCCAGTTGGTACGGTCCGCCCTACCACAACCGCCGCGGATCGAACGGCGAAGTCTACAACATGCACGCCATGACGGCCGCCCATCGTACCTATCCGCTGGGCTCCATCGTGCGCGTCACCAACGTCAAGACCGGAGACACTGCGCTGGTCCGCATCACCGACCGCGGACCCTTCATTCCCGGACGCGTCCTCGATCTCTCGCTAGCCGCCGCCCAAAGGCTCGACGTCTGGAAGCCGGGTGTCGCCACCGTGAAGGTGGAGTTGATGCAGTCCGCCGCGCCCCTGGACTCCGGTGGAAAATGGGCCGTGCAGATTGGCGGATTCCCCGATGAAGACGTCGCCACCAAACTTGCCGATCACCTCACCCGCCGCTACCACACGGCCAAGGTTCTGCGTTTCGCCAGTCCGGCCGGAGACTGGTGGATCCGGGTCCGCGTCCTCGACGACGACCACGATCGCGCCCAGAGCCTCGCCGCTGAAACCGAGACCACCGAAGGCGCCGTGTTCCTGGTGCGGTTAGACTAGTACCCCGATGAGCGCCATCGAAGTGATTCCCTCTGCAACCCGCGCCCGGGGTTTAGCGCTTATGGCTGCCGCCGCGGCCATCTACCTGGTGCTGCGCCTGGTGGGCTTCCACAAGATGTTCGCGGACGACTCCGAAGGCATCGGCGCGCTGCTCCAGATCATCGGCACACTCTACAGCGTCGTCTACGGGTTCGCCACCTACGTCATCTGGGGGCAATTTGCCGCCGTCGAAAATGAAATTCTGAAAGAGTCGGGCGCGCTGAAGGATCTCATTCTTTTCAGCAAACGCCTCAACGAGACCACCCGCGATCCCATCGTCCGAGCTGTGCGCGCCTATGCCCGCGGAGTGGTGGAGTCGGAATGGGGAATGCTTTCTCGAGCTGAGGATACGGAGAGGACCGAAAAGCTATTTTCGGGAATCGCGTCCAGCCTGACGGACGCAAGGCCGGCAGACGAATCTGAGCACAGGGTGTACGAGCGCCTGCTGGAAATCGCCAATCAGGCCAGCGCTCATCGCGACGAAAGGCTCGCGCTCAGCATAAAGCGGATTCCCCGCACCCTTCTTCTTTTCGTCACGCTCACGGCCGGCACGATTCTGTTTCTGCTGTTCTTCTATCCGTTTCACAACCTCGCGCTCGGGCTGGTCGCGATCGCGGTCACCACCATGCTGCTGTTCTTCGCCCACTTCGTGCTCACCGACCTGGACAATCCGTTCGAAGGCACGTGGAACGCGGATTCTCAGCCCTTCAACGATCTAGCTACAAAATATCGCTAGATTGTGCGCACGCGAAATCCGGACGCAATCTCTCCACCGCCAGGCTGACAAGTTGGCAACTGGGTGTTATCGTTTCCGCCAGGTGAAGCCAGCCATGACCGATCCCAATTGCCTTTTTTGCCGTATCCTCCGCGGCGAGATTCCCGCCAAAAAAGTTCACGAGGACGAGCACGTGTTCGCCTTCGAGGACATCAACCCGCAGGCACCCACCCACATTCTCATCATCCCCAAGAAACATTTTGCTGGATTGAAAGAGGCCCAGGCCGCCGACGCGGAAATTATCGGCCGCTGCCACCTCGCCGCCGCCCAGATCGCCCACCAGCGCAACATCGAGCAGGGATACCGCACCGTCCTCAATGTCGGCCCCGGTGCCGGACAGTCCGTATTCCACCTCCACGTCCACCTGCTCGGCGGACGTCCGCTCGCGTGGCCCCCGGGATAAATCAGCCCGCTCGGCCGGCCTCAACCCGCCCCAGGTTGTACAGCCGGCGACCGATTAGAGGGAACCAAATGAGGTAGAGCGGTCTCCCCAGGACCATCAGGATTGCTCCCGCGGTCGGGACGAACACGGCCGGGCGAGGGTCACCGAAGAAAAAATTGCGCGCGTACCGAAGGTACATCCCGCGCGTTCGAGAGAGTGGGGATCAAGAAGAGCGGCAGTTCGAACGCCCCGTCAAACGGACATTCGCAATCCGCAGGCGAGTCCAAGAAGCCCGGATCAGGAAACCAGACCCTACTGCACCGTAGGCTCCGCATCCTCGGGCGCGCCGTGCCGGCGCAACAACTGCGGCAGGTTCTGCGAAAACGCCGAGCGCGGCAACACCATGTCGCAACCCACCTCGTGCGCCTTCTGCTTCAAGTCTCCCTGCACGTGCGACAAGAATCCGATGATCGACGTCCCCTTCTTCAGCTTGGTTTTGAGCTTGGGAATCAGGGTCAACGGTTTCACGCTCGCATTATTCAGGTCGAAAATGATCAGCGACGGCTTCTCCTCGCCGTTTTGCTCCATCCGCTGCATCAGATCCTTATCCGTCTTCACGAACTCAACTTTCACGTTGAGCTTGCGGGCGGTTTCCTGGATCTTTGCCATGAAGAAGAGGTCTTCGATAAAGGCAAAAATGCGCGAGTTGGCATCTTCATTGCTCGCGGGCAGCGGCTCTGGTTCCGGCTGGGGATATTGCGTGGCAAACCCCGGCCTCTGCCGTCCGCCTTTGTGTCCGTTGTTGTTGCCCCCGGCCAGGGCCGCCCGGTAGCTATGATCCATCGGCGCCGTGTAGATGCCGTCTTTGTTTTCCCGGCTCAGGCCCGGTCCGGGCCGTTGTCCGCGCTGGTTGTGGGGACGGCGTCCGCGCCGCCGTCTTCTTCCGCCCCCGCCACCGGAGGGTCTTCCTGGTCCTGCGTTCATAGTCCTCTCAAACTTTTCGTAACTGCTGCAGAATTTTACAGAACTCAAAGGCCCCGCCAGTCGTGCTATCCCCCCAATTTCGAGCGAAGCTCCGCCTGTCACACACAATCGGATCTACGCAGTTCGGGTGGCGACTGGACACACTCTGGAACGAACCCCAACTCTTGAAACGAAACTGCTATTCGCGAATGAAAACTTTACTTTTTAACTTCGAATCGATTTTCCGTTTATCGGATCCGTAAGGCGCCGCCTCGGATCGGCTGGCGCGGAAGGCCTGCGCGGGAACGAGGCCTAAATGAGAACATCTTCATGGTACTCGCCCCGGCGTAACCGCGCAAGGGCCTAGCCCGCCCTCCTTTTGCACAGGAGGACATGACTGAAAGGATTCTTCCAATTCCAAACAACCCTTTCGCCGGACGCGGTAAGCCGTCTTACCCCCCGTTTGAGACTTCCCGTGCCACTGCTGCGCCTGCCAGTAGAGTTCGGCAACATCTTCGGAATCCAGATGCAGGCTACTGCTCAACTCTGCCGCGGCTTTCCACTCCCCGCTTTCGTGCGCCAGCATCAACTGGTATGCCGGACGCAGCCTGCTCGGCTGTCCCAGCAGCGCCGCCTTGGTCGCATGATCTAACGGAATCTTGTCGAGCACTTCGACCAGCGGCATTTCCTTCATGGCATCGATCAACGCCCACAGGCCCAGCAGAAACAAAATCCGATTCGCCGTGCGGCCAGCGAGGGCGATCATTTCTGCCGCGTCCTTTGCGGCAGAAGTGGGGATTTTGCAACTCGCGCCAATATAGAATGGTCCCCGCTCCAGGGTCTGACTCCCAAGGACGCTCCCATGCCCGATTCGCCCCACTCGGTTCCCAGTCCCGCCGCCGCCAGCCCCGGCATGCAGCGCCAGTTCGAGATCTATCAACTCGGCCTGGCGGGGAAGAAACTCTCCGTCCCAATCCCGCTCGCGCAGCTTGAAAAGAAAGCAGCTGAAGTTCTCTCTCCACAGGCCTACGACTACATCGCCGGTAGCGCTTCTGGCGAACGCACCGCCCGCGCCAACCTCGCCGCCCTCGACCGCTGGCGGATTGTACCTCGCGTGCTGCGCGATGTTTCCCAGCGCGACCTCACCGTCGAACTCTTCGGCCGTACTCTTCCCACGCCCGTCCTGCTTGGCCCCGTCGGCGTACAAAACATCATTCATCCGGAAGCTGAAGTTGCCGTCGGCCGCGCGGCCGCTTCGCTGGGGGTTCCCTTTGTTCTCAGCACCGTGTCTTCGCGTCCCATCGAAGAAGTTGCTCAAGCCATGACCACCGCCGCCCCGCGCTGGTTCCAACTCTACTGGGGCAAAGATCACGAACTCACCGCCAGCCTGCTGCAGCGCGCAGAGAAATCCGGTTACACCGCGCTCGTCGTCAGCCTCGACACCGCCATGCTCGGATGGCGCGAACGCGATCTCCAGCATCCCTACCTTCCATTTCTGCTCGGCCACGGACTCGCCAACTATTTCACCGACCCCGTGTTCTGCTCGCGTCTCCCGCAGCCACCGCAAGCCGATCCCGCCTCTGCCATTCGCCTCTGGGCGCAGCTGTTCTCGAATACCGCCCTCACCTGGACCGATCTCGCATGGCTTCGCCAGCAAACTCGTTTGCCGATCCTGCTGAAAGGAATCCTGCATCCGGATGATGCTCGCCTGGCGCTCGACCACGCCGTCGACGGAATCATCGTCTCCAACCACGGCGGCCGCCAGGTCGACGGAGCCATCGCCGCACTCGACGCGCTTCCTGCCATTGCCGGCGCGATCGGAAATAGAATTCCGGTCCTCTTCGACAGCGGCATTCGCTACGGGGCCGACGCCATCAAGGCTCTGGCCCTCGGCGCGCGCGCGGTGCTACTGGGACGTCTCTATGTGTGGGGTCTCGCCATCGCCGGCGAGCAAGGAGTGCGCGACGTTGTACAAAATTTCCTGGCCGATCTGGACCTCACGATGGGCCTAAGCGGCTTCCGCTCGGTGAAGGAACTGGACAAGTCGATCCTGACGCCAGCGAGATAAAAGAAATCTCTGAAGAACATCTGCGGGTGCCCCACGTCTCGCGTCCTTTGCGAGAAGTGGGGCTTCGCCAGGTCCTGTGCCGGAGTGCCCCATCCTAGGCGCGTTCTTTGCGGCTAGGATGGGAATGTTTTCAAACCCTCTGTACTCCACCCCACCCAACCAGCGCCGCGACAATCTTCCCCGACCACTGCGCAATTTCATCCTCGCGCAGGGTCCTCTCGGCGGATTGAAACCGAACCCGCAACAGCACGGAATACTTCCCGGCGGCAATCGACCCGCCGCGAAAAATCTCCACCGGACGAAACTCCCGCAACTCAGCAAGGTCCAAAGCCGCCACGGCCTTCCGCATCTCCTCAAACCAAACCTCATCAGAAAACACAAATGAAAAATCCCGCTCCACCGCCGGATACTTTCCAAGCGGCGTGAACTTCACCGTCCGCAGGCCGTTTTTATACAACTGCTCCAGGTCCAACTCCGCCAAGAACACCTCTTGCCGCAGCTTGCGTGCAGCCGCCACATCGGGGTGGATCTGTCCAAACTGCGCTACCACCACGCCATTCATCCGCGCCCGCGCCGAACGTCCGGGATGAAAATACTCTGCCGTTTCGCGGTCGTAACTTATTTCTCCGGCGAACGCCGTCAGCAGATTCTCCACGTCGCCCTTGAACCCGCGAAACGCTTCCGCAGCTGCCGCCTGCGCGCTCTTGCTCACATCCAACCCACCACCCATGGGCAACGCACCTCGCACCGACGCTGCCGTCGCTCCCAGACACGCGCGCCTCGGCTCGACCCGCTCGCCGCCCGAGAGTTCGTACACCGCGCCGATTTCAAACAGCCGCGCCTCAGCCTGGTCGCGGTTCAGATTCCACGCCAGCATGTCGAGCATGCCGGGGGCCAGCGAAGTTCGCATCACTGACGCTTCTTCGCTCAGCGGATTCTCCAGTTCCAGCACCTGCGCCCCCGCAGAAAACCCGGCCAAGACGGAAGAAAACTTCTCCGCATCTTTATGCGAGATGAACGTCAGCGACAGCGCCTCGTTGTATCCCAGCGAAAGCGCGCGCTGGCGCAAGGTCGCATGCATCCTCGCATGGGGCAACTCGACCACGGCGCCGCTATACGCGGGCAGCGTGTTCTCAAACTTGTCGTATCCGTGCAGCCGCGCGATCTCTTCGATCACGTCAATCTCGCGCTCCACGTCCAATCGCCAGCTGGGAATATGCACCCGGAATTGCGCGTCGCTCTGTCCTTCGGGAACCAGCGAAAAGCCCAGGCGCTTGAGCAGGCGAAAGATCAGACCCGCATCGAGGCCCCCGCCCAAAATGCGCCGCACTTCCGCGACACGCAATACTACCGGGGCCTGGTCCATCGCCTTCGACACCACGTCGACCACATCGCCAATCAGTTCGCCGCCGCCGGATTCAAGAATCATCCGTGCCACGAGATCGCACGACACGAGGGTCGATTCGAAATCCGCCCCGCGCTCGAACCGGTGCGACGCGTCCGTGTGCAGCCCATGCCGCCGCGACATCTTGCGCACAATTCCCGGGTCCCACCACGCCGACTCGATCACGATATTCCGCGTCTTCTCCGTGATCATGGTGTCATACCCGCCCATAACGCCAGCCAGCCCCACCGGCCTCTTCGCATCACAAACGACGAGATCTTCGGAAGTCAACTTGCGCTCAATGCCGTCGAGCGTCTTCAGCGTCTCGCCGTCGCGCGCCTTGCGCACGATAATCCTTCCGCCCTCGAGCAGGTCCATATCGAAGACGTGCGTCGGTTTCCCCATCTCCCACAAAACGTAGTTGGTAGCGTCGACGGCATTCGAGATCGGCCGCTGGTCGAGCAGTTGCAGCCGATGCGCAATCTTCGCGGGAGAAGGTTTGATGCGAGCCCCCCGAATCACCCGCGCGCTGAACCGTGGGCAAAGCGCCGGTTCCTCGACGGTGATCGAAAAAGGCGCATCGTCCGACGCCTTGGGTGCCCCATTTCTCGCGTCCTTTGCGAGAAGTGGGGCCTTAGAACTGAGCCCTGACAAGGGTTTCAGGGGCAGATCATAGATCGCTGCCGCCTCCCGCGCCACCCCGTAATGATTCATCGCATCCGGCCGGTTCGTCCCAATCTCCATCTCAAACACGGTATCGGCCCCGCTCCCGCTGATCCCCTCGACCGAAATCCCAACATTGGTCAAGTCCTCAGCCAGACGCCGGTCGTCGACCGTGAGATCAACGAAGTCGCGAATCCATTGTGGAGAAAGTTTCATGAAGTCAGCTTTTGGCTCTTAGCTCTGAGCCTTTAGCTAAAAGCCAAGAGTGAATGGCTAAGAGCTTCCTTTTCACCCAAACTGCTGCAAAAACCGCACGTCCCCCTGAAAGAAATACTGCAAATCATCCACCCCATACTTCAACAGCGCGAGCCGGTCCACGCCCATGCCGAACGCGAATCCCGAGACCTTCTTCGGGTCATATCCGTTGTCCTTCACAAACTCGAACACATTCGGATCGACCATGCCGCAGCCCAACACTTCAATCCATCCGGTCTGCTTGCACGGACGGCACGGGTCCGCGCCGCGCTTCCCGCTTCCACCGCAAATGAAGCAGGTGACGTACAACTCCGCGCTCGGCTCGGTGAACGGGAAAAACGACGGCCGGAAATGCGTCTTCACCGACGACCCGAACAGCGCCTTCATGGCGTGGTCGAGGGTGCCCTTCAAATCTCCGAAGGTAATGTTGGTGTCGACCGCGAGCCCTTCGATCTGGTGAAACATCGGCGAATGGCTTGCATCCGGAGGATCGTTGCGGTGCACCGTCCCCGGAATCAAGATGCGGATCGGCGGGCGCATCGTCTCCATGGTGCGAATCTGCACTGGCGACGTGTGCGTGCGCAGCAGTAGTCGTTCGCGCTGCGGCTTGGCCTGTTGCCCCGCGATGAAGAGCGTGTCCTGCGTATCCCGAGCCGGATGGTTTGGCGGAAAATTCAGCGCCTCGAAGTTGTAATAATCTGTCTCGACCACAGGCCCTTCGGCGACGGAGTATCCGAGCTTCTGGAAAACGCCGACGATCTCATGCATCGTGCACATGACCGGATGCTCCGCACCAAGCGCCCGCCGCACGCCAGGCAGAGTGATGTCGACGCGCTCGGCCAAAAGCGACTCATCCGCACCGCCCGCGACGCGCGCGCCCTCAACGAGTTCCGTAATCCGCGCCTTCAGTTCATTGACGCGAATCCCGGCCTCGCGCTTCGCCTCTTTCGGCGCGCCCTTCAGCCACAGATCATTGATCTGAGTCAGGATTCCGTTTTTCCGCGCCATCCACCGGTCGCGAAACGTCTTCAGTTCCGCGTCGTTGCGAACCGCGGCAGCTTCTCCGGCACACGCAGCAACGCACTCGCCCGCAGCCTTCTCCAGCGCCGCCGCCGAATAGTCGGTCAGTTTGGGAACGGTGTATGCCACGATGACTTGGACTACGGTTGTCTGCACTACGCGTTGTCATCCTGAGCGCGCTTTTTGCGCGAAGGACCTGTGCAACTCCCTGCGGACTGCACAGGTTCTTCGCTTCGCTCAGAATGACAAAGCAATGGATGACGACACGACTGAGAAGCCAGTTGCTCCCGAAGCCGGAAGCCGAGAACCGGAAGCCGCCTACGCCGCCCCGCCGATCGCGCCCTTCGCCTGCGTTGTCAGGCTGGCGAAGCCCGCCGGATCTTTCACCGCCAGGTCCGCCAGAATCTTGCGGTCCAGTTCGATCCCGGCCAGCTTCAATCCGTGGATGAACTGGTTGTAGCTCATCCCGTTCAGCTTAGCGGCGGCGCCGATGCGCACGATCCACAGCGAGCGGTACTGCCGCTTGCGCTGTTTGCGTCCGGAGTAGGCAAACTTCAGCCCGCGCTCCACCGCTTCCTTGGCCGAGCGGTACAACTTCGACTTAGTGAGGAAATAACCGCTTGCTCGGTCTAATATCTTTTTGCGCTTGGCGCGGCGTTTGGTCCCACGTTTTACACGAGGCATGATGTTCTCCTTTTTTACTTCTAAGTACTGGCGGCTGGAGGCAAGGGCGATTCGCCATGGCGGCGATCTCTGGCCTCTTCACACACCCGAAGCAATTGCCGATTTTTGATTGTTGATTGTTGATGGAACACCCGAGTGGGATGGTTTTCCATCAACAATCAACAATCATCCATCAACAATACTTCTATTGATACGGAATCATGCGCTTGACTTTGCGCTTATCCCCGTCGCTGACCAGCGCAGGAGATCCCAGGTTCCGTTTGCGTTTCTTGCTTTTCGACGTCAGGATGTGCCGCAGGTGCGATCGCCCCCGCTTCACCTTCCCCGTCCCGGTTAACTTGAAGCGCTTGGCAGCGCCCTTGTGCGTTTTCAATTTCGGCATAAAGTCCTCAAAAAACAGCCGTCAGCTTTCAGCCATCAGCTGTCTGTTTCAAATTCTTTCTCGCAGGATGTCAGATGACCGCTCAGGCGAGACTGGTTCGCGCAGCTTGCAATTCGCTTCTTCCTGCGATCCTCACGACGCGGGCTTGGCGACCTGCGCCGGAGGAGCGTTTGGGTTGGGCGCGCTCTGTGCCGCAGCCTTCTGCTTCTCTTTCTCTCGTTCCTTCTCCGTCTTCTTCGGAGCCAGGATCGCGTGCAGCGTGTTTCCCTCTTGGCGGGGACGGAACTCCACGATGCTGTGCGCTTCCACGTCCTTGATGAGCCGCTCCAGAATCTGGCGGCCCAGCCCGGTGCGGGTCATCTCGCGTCCGCGGAAGAAAATGGTCGCCTTGACCTTGTCGCCCTCATCCAGAAAACGCAGCACGTGATTCTTCTTCGTCTCGTAATCGTGGTCGTCCACATTGATGCGGAACTTGACCTCTTTTACGGTGATCGTTTTCTGGTGCTTCTTGGCTTCGCGCTCTTTTTTTTCCTGCTGGTAGAGATACTTCCCGTAGTCCATGATGCGGCACACGGGAGGCTGCGCGGTGGGCGAAATCTCAACCAGGTCCAGATTCTTTTCGCGGGCTTTTTTGATCGCTTCGTAAGGCGGCATGATGCCAAGCTGCTGCCCTTCGTCGTCAATCACGCGGATTTCGCGCGCCCGGATACGATCGTTCGTGCGGATAAAACGTTTATCGATACAGTCCTCCGTGCTCTAAGCGACTGAGAATAAAGAATTATAGCATGCTGCTCGCCGCTGAACCACGCCTCGGCAGGCGTCTCCGGTCCATTGTCGAAATCTTAGTCGATCTTGCGTCGATTCTAGGTGGCGCAGCGCCTCAGCGCGGCGCCAAAAAGTTCTTTTCGCACCGAAGCATTCGCATCGTTCCGGGTTTTTGCAAATCGGGGTTCCAAGGACCTGCCCACTTGGGTGAGAATGAGGTGGAGCCCCGCGCGCGGGGCCTTCTAAGCGAGGTCTTTCTCCATGTGCAGAAACATCAAAACTCTCTTCAATTTCGATCCGCCTGTCACCGACGAGGAAGTTCGCGCCGCATCGCTCCAGTTCGTCCGCAAGATCACCGGCTTCAACAAACCGTCCAAGTCCAACGAGGCCTCGTTCCTCGCCGCCGTCGACGAAGTTGCCGCGGTCTCAACACGACTTCTGCGCTCGCTCGACACCACTGCGCCGCCGAAAAACCGCGAGGAGGAAGCCGCCAAGGCAAAAGCTCGCGCCGCTGAACGGTTCGGAACGTAACCCAGTTTGCAAGCCGCTGCTCGATTTGATCCGTCTAGAGGAAAGGCTGTATCCGCATTTCAGAGGCCAGGCGTAGATCCGCCTGCTGCTTGAATGAAGACATCGACCCGCTCGTCCTCAGCCGACCGCGATTTCGTGCGGTCTACAGTATGTAGGGTATCGAACGCTCTCGCGGAATCGGGCACCATACAGAACAGCCACTGGTCGACGCGCCTACTTCTACCATGCCCACGCGCCGCCTCGACGACCGAATTCGATACCTTTGCTCCCATGTCACCCAGGCCTCCAACGACGAGGTGGAAGCCCTTCTGCAGGAACTACTGGGCGCAATCCACGAAAAAATTGAACGCATCAGGGTCCTCGCAGCGAATCAACTCCTTGCGCGTAAGCCGGCCAGGGAGCGGCGCGCCTCGCCTCCTCCAGAGCACCGCGAATACCCAAACTCATGCGAATAACCCTCTGTTCCAATCACCATTTCGATTGTGGCGGTGGGCACCGCGGCGACGAAGCGGGCAACTTTTCAGTGTCTTTGGGGTTCATTTTTGATGCGCTCTTCCGGATGCAAATCTCCCCGCAAAAGGCGGCTGCCGTGAGGTTCCGATGACCCCCGACGAACGAGAGCGCATGCAATTGCTTTGCGAGCAGATCGCCAAGGAAGAAAATCCTGAGATGTTTACGAAACTTGTCCAAGAACTCAACGATCTGTTGGAGCACAAGGTGCAGCGGCTCGAGCGACCCGCAGTGCAACCAGAATCGAAATCGGTCCGAACGATCGAAGGGACCAACGATTGAAGACCGCGAGCCCGCATGTCCTTTAGGGCGCTTCCCAGTCCACCGAATAAACATCCTGAGTCCCCGTGTCACGCAGCAACAGTGGGGAATCGTCGGGTGCGAGCGCCAGGGAGCCTCCGTAACGACCGGTGGTCGCAAAACTCTTCAGATCGGCCACCTGTTCTGTCTGATGGTCGCTGACTCGAATCCTGACGACCGCATTCTTTCCCCGATAATCCAGAACGTAAACGTACTGTCCGTCATGCGACCAATTCAGCCAGCTTAAAGACCCGTTCGCCAACTCGGTCCATTTCTTCGTCTGGAAGTCAAACAGAAGAAGCCGCATCGAGTCCGCCGAGAAGGCGGAAATGTACCGGCCATCCGGCGACCACCGGGGCGAGTAGAATCCCTGGGAATCCGGCAGGTCCGAGACTTGTCGGCTCGCCACATCCAACACGTGGATCGCCGACGAGGGATCATTCGATTCATTGCTGAAGACGATTTTCGTTCCGTCCGGCGACCAGTTCGGGTCCAGTTGCTGACGCGGATCGTCCGGCATCAGTTGCCGCGGGCTTCCGCCCTCGGCCGAAACCTCATAGATCCTCGCAGGCTTGTTGGCGCTCACCGCGAATTCGAAGAAGATGATCTTCTTGCCGTCGGGAGACCAGCGAGGCAGCAAGGGATACATGGGAGGGTAAGTCAGCTGCAGGCGCTCGCTCCCGTCCACCTTGCTTCGCCATAGGCTACCCTCGCGGTACGAAACATAGGTCACCCATTGCGCGTCTTTCGAGAAGGCAACATATTCCGCTGAAACTCCACCAAGAAACAGGGAGAACTGCCCGGATTTCGCGTCGTAGCGCATCAACTCGCCGCGGTACGTTTGCCCGATCATGAACAGCTTCTTGCCATCTTTGCTGGGCAGCGGAGACGACAACGAAAGCGGGCTGGAAGTTAGCCCCACAGGTTTGGTATCAGCGTGAAGGAAGCTGCCTTTTTGCGGAAGCGCCCAGATCTGACTCTTCGATTCGAACACGAAATACTTCCCGTCGGCCGTCCACTTGCCGCAACATTCGTCCGGCGGATCGTGCCAGCCCGCCAGCAGACGGTGTAAATCCGTCCCGGCCACCGACACTTCCCAGGCGAGTTGCTGGCCGATGGTTCCCGCGCTTTCCGTGGTGTCGAATCGCAAGTGGCCGTTGTCAGGGGACCAGGTGATGTTCTTGATGTCACCCTTCACGGTAAGCACTTTCCGAGCGTCCGTCCCCTCGGCCTTGGCCACAAACAAGTCGCTCAAGTTGCTGTATGCCAGCATCTTGCCATCCGGAGACCACGCGGCCGTTTCTGCGGATGCGTCCCCCAGTCGGCGCGGCGATCCTCCCAGGATGGGCAGACTCCAGAGCGGTCCTCGGGGAGGCGCGCCCCGTCCATCCACCACGAGGAGCTCCGACCCATCCTTCGACAAGTCCACGGGAACCATGTCAGGTGAGGGCATGATCGGAATCTTCCTCGGTTCGCCACCCGAAACCGACATCTCCGCAACCCCATGAAACGCGAGGCTTCCCGAGCCTCCCACCCCGACGCCGAGGTAGAGCCTCGACCCGTCGGTCCCGATGAGCGACTTCGGCTGGCCATCATGCGTGAGTTGAATGTAGTTCGAAACCTTGGGAGCGGGTGCGGGCTGCATCCAGAAAAAAGCGACCAGCGCTCCGGCCGCAAGCACCAGCGCTGCTGCGGCCAACCCAATTCGCGAGCGATCGGGCGCGAGCGTCTTCTTCCCATCTTGTATTACCGCATGCGCGCCCGTGGGCGTCGCACTCGCGGAATCGGAGAGCGCTTCCAGCGCAAACGCCAGATCGGACGCCGACTGAAACCGTTGCTCCGCGTTTTTCTCCAGGCAGCGCAGCACGACTCTCTGCAGCGCCACTGGCGTCTCCGGCGCAAGATCGGAGATCGGCTTCGGTTCTTCGTTCAGAATCGCGCTCATCGTATCTGCCGAGGTCGGCCGCTCAAACGTGCGCTTCCCCATCACCATCTCGTAGAGGATTGCGCCGAAGGCGAAAATATCAGTGCGGTGGTCGATCGTCAGTCCCCGCACCTGCTCGGGAGACATATAGCCCACCGTTCCCATCGCGACGCCGTGCATGGTTACCGTGGGCGCCTGGCTCATCACCGCATCTTTCGGCGGAATCACCTTCGCCAAGCCGAAGTCTAGTATCTTGATCCGTCCATCTTTGGTGACGAACAGATTGTCGGGCTTGAGATCGCGGTGGACGATTCCTTTTTCGTGCGCAGCCGCCAGCCCGTGCGCGATCTGCACTCCGTAGTCAAGCGCCTTGCGCAACGGGAGAGGCCCGCGCCTCGCCGTCTCGGCCAGCGTCGTACCCTCCAGCAGTTCCGACACCAGATAGGGCACGCCCGCATACGTGCCCATCGCGTACACTGCCAGGATGTTGGGATGGTTCAGCGCCGCTGTCGCCTTGGCTTCCGTTTCGAAGCGCTGCAGGCGGCCAGGTTCCGAAGAAACCAACTCCGGCAGAACCTTGATCGCGACGTCGCGCTCGAGCCGCGTATCTCGGGCGCGATACACTTCGCCCATGCTGCCCGCTCCAAGCGGGGAAAGAATTTCATACTGACTGAGTCTGGTGCCAGGGGCCAGGGTCATGTAGCGGCCATTATAGTCCCCCAGAAAATTGCGTCCACGGAATGGAGCCTTCAAGTGCGGCGTCTGGACTGGAGTTTCCCGGCGTGGGATTATCTTGACACGCCAGGAGCGCCCTTATAATCTCTCCAACCATCGCCTCGAAAGGGTTGGCCGATATCCCACTGGAGACAAATTGAGACTAACCCTGGAAACACGCGATGTCGGACGAGTCACCATCGTCCGCTGCAAAGGACGCATCGTTGCCGGCGGCGAGAGCGACGCCTTGCGCGCTCACGTTACCCATCTGCTTCGCGACCGCCGTTCGCTTGTCCTGCATCTCGGCGAAGTGGTTTTCATTGACAGCAGCGGCCTGGGAACCATCGTGCGCACTCTCACCAGCACGCGCCAGGTGCACGGCGACCTGAAACTCTGCGACGTTCCCGAACATGTCCGCAAAGTGCTGGAACTCTCCCGCCTGACCAAATTGTTTGATTCGCACGAATCGGAAGATAACGCGGTGGCCGCGTTCTACCGCAAGCCCGTCCCGGCCGAACAGCCGGTGTCTGCAGGGCGAAGCGTCTTATGCGTCGATCGCAATCTCGACGTAGTCACTTATCTTCGAGAGTTCCTCCACCGCGCCGGATACGATGTCCACTCCACCAATAACCTGCGCGATGGCATGATCCTGATCCGCATCACGCGGTTTGATCTGTTGCTGTTGGGCGCCGGCCTCACCGCCTCGCCCGCGATTGAGAAGTCCTTCCGCGAAGCCTGTGCCGCCGTGCCGTGCATCGAACTGGGAAACGAGTTTTCCACTCTCGAAGCCGGCGCGGCTACCTCGGCCCTGCTGGAAAAAATCGCTGCCCGCCTGCAACCCACGTCCTAAACAGTGTTCAATTCTCTGGACGGGTAGGCTCACCCTGAACGAAAGCAGAGGCTGCCTGGGACAGGGACAGCACTCCCTCATGCGCGGCGACCCCGCAGCCAGGCGATGTTGGCGAAGAGTGATGGCGGAGTGGCCCTAAGCTTACGCGGTTGCCGCCGGCGACGCAGTTAGGCGACCGACTCCTCCGCAACGGTGAGAGCGCAGCCAGGGGAGTGGCCGCATTCGCACGCAATCTCAACTTCCCTTGATCCCGCATCCTCGCACGACTGGCTGCAATATCTCTGTTCTGCCGATACGACGCAACGGCACGGCAGGTGGGCACAGGTTTTCGGCTGATTGTCGGACATGCTTCCCTCCAAGTTATGGCGTAATCCTATGACGAACGCGCGGCCCCGGTAACCTGTCAAAACGGACAGGGGCGGAGGTCGCAGGCAAATCCCTGGTCCGGGGTCGATGCGGGCAACGGGGATTCAACAATTGACTCGGCAGTTTGATATAGTCGGGACGTTTCGCTGACACTGTGTAAGTCCGGTACAGAAGCCTCAGCTTAGAATCCTATGCGAAAAATCTTAGTTTCCTATCGACAAGTGCCGGCGGTGAGCTTCCGCGGGGACCCCAGTGGTTCCCGCCGGGGCACTTGCGATAGGAAACTACGATTTTGCGACCGTGACCTGCGGGCGACCGAATCCGCTATAATTTGGTCTGGTTTGGGCCGCGTCCGACGTGGAACTCGGTCCAGTCGAACCGGCGGAGATTGCTCCGTTCGCCTCAGCCGCTTGGGGAGGCTGACATGTTTGCTCGCCACGTGACCGTCAAATTAAAACCGGGTACCTTGCCCGAATTTGCGCGGGTGATGGACAACGAAATCCTTCCGTGGCTTCGCAAGCAAAAAGGCTTTCTGGATACGATCACACTGGCTGAACCCGACGGCACAGAAATCGTGTCGATTAGCTTCTGGGATCAGGAGGATAATGCGCAGGCCTACAATTTAACGGGTTATCCAGAGGTACTGCATATTCTCAAAAAAACATTGGCCGGAACTCCTCAGGTTAGAACCTTTGATGTGGTGACCTCAACCCTGCAAAAAGTCGACCCTCCCAAAGCTTTCCTCCCTTCCCCCCGAAAACGCGAGGACGAACCCGAAGACCACTCGACCGCAGCCTTTCCCACCCATCGTTGAACTTTGGGGGCGAGCATCCCTGCGTCTTGCTGGCTCGAATCGCACTCCGAACCTGGTCAAAGAGGGTGATCGCGATGTTTCGCCAACAACGACCAGATTCTGAAGGGGCTGACCACGGACAATGGACCAGCCCGATTCTCCCATCTGACCTTGCGGCTGGCACCTCTCGCGGTCACGGCGGAGATTGGTTCTGGCTTTTGGCGGGGATGCACCTCTGATTTGCAAGAACCTCTTGGGACCACCTTCCTACCTGTATGTTCGCCGCGTCCAAGGGCGCGTTTGCCCGGAATACTGTTGAGAAAGACCAACTGACTTTGACCAACAGTCCAGTGGGCGCCTAGAACCGTGAAAAAGATCGACAGACTGGCCGATAAAAGTGAGTGGGACATCATGAGTGCCCGGAGCAAGCGCAAAAAGCGAAAACCCGATGAATCCAAGAAGCGTACCTTGTGGTATTGGCTCAAATGGCCAATGGCCATCGCAGTAACGATTACTGGACATTTTGCGATGGTCGCACCGCCAGCCGTGGATGTGGCCGGGCCTGTATTTCCCACTCAGCCTATGTCTCTCGCGTTCGACATTAAGAGCCGGACAGTTCTGCCGATCGTTGGTTTGTCGTACGACTGCGCGCCCGATATTGAAACAGACCGGGGGAAGTCCGGCGGTAGTAAGTTGGTCCCAAAATACCAGCGTCAGAATCAGACCTTGGGCTGGTACGGCACCACGACGGCACACTGCGAGAACCTGTTAAGGATCGGTCCGCATCAATCGGTAAAAGCGGCTGAGATGACCGTGAGCCTGCACTATTGGCAGCCACCTTGGATATTCAGGAGGAATCAGGCTTACGACTTTGTCGGCATTGTCGATCCGGTGGACGGTCGGGTTCGGCGATGGGTCCACAGGTAGCTGAAATCCCCAGAGCTGGCAGGCCCGATAAACTACAACCCATTTCACAAATGCCTCGAGTCCCCGAAGCCTCATTCTGACCGTCTCGCTTTTGTGGTTCAACTTCCGGATTGCTCGTCACTCCAGAGCAACGCGGTAGGGTTAAGTGTACGAAGCTCAAATAATTGCACTGGCGATTTTGAGTCAACCGAGGAAGCGTTCTGTTGTCCAGATTTCACCGTCACGACCTGGGCACTTGGCATCGATCCGCCGTTTGCCAAATTGATTCGGGGCAGCTGGTTTGCTAAGGTCGTCGTCATGTCCGAGTGTTCCACCGAGCAGATACGCGAATTGCTCGACTCCCTTTATCGCGTGGATTCGGGGCGAATCCTGGCGACGCTGATCCGTTTGCTCGGTGATTTTGCTCTGGCCGAGGAGGCGATGCACGAAGCGTTTGCGGCTGCGCTGAGCGCGTGGCCGGCGAGTGGAGTACCTGGCAACTCGCGACCATGGCTGATTTCGACGGCGCGATTCAAAGCCATTGACACTCTGCGGCGACGGGCAAGATTTGATGCGTCGCAAAACGAGCTGGTGCACTATCTCGAAGCGCAATCGAGTTCGGCGGAAAGCTCCAACGAAGCGGAAAGCCTCGAAGATGATCGGCTGCGCCTGATTTTTACCTGCTGCCATCCATCTCTTGCGCCGGAAGCGCACGTGGCGCTCACCTTGCGTGAGGTGTGCGGGCTGACAACCGAAGAAATCGCCAAGGCCTTCCTCACCACTCCGCGTACGTTGGCGCAACGCATCGTGCGCGCCAAAGCAAAAATTCGCGAGACAAAGATTCCCTACGAAGTGCCGACGCCGCAGGAATTGCCAGAGCGGCTGGGCGCGGTGCTGCAGGTCGTGTATCTAGTTTTTAATGAGGGCTACTCTGCCGCGGCGGGAAGGGAAGTGACGCGGGCGGAGCTAACCGGCGAAGCGATTCGACTGGGCCGGTTGCTGGCCGAACTGC
Organism: Candidatus Sulfotelmatobacter sp.; assembly: GCA_049792875.1. Taxonomy (GTDB): domain Bacteria; phylum Acidobacteriota; class Terriglobia; order Terriglobales; family Acidobacteriaceae; genus Sulfotelmatobacter. The sequence continues at coordinate 30 of JBARBI010000124.1, read as the reverse complement.
AGCCAGAACCGGAAGTGATTGGGCTGCTCG
>JBARBI010000123.1:0-2896 GCA_049792875.1 Candidatus Sulfotelmatobacter sp. | reverse complement strand
GATCAACTCCGGGATGGAAGGCTTTGTTAAGGAGACCTTTAACGACTCGGTGGGAGTGCGGGTCAAGAAAGACCAAAAACTCGCGACCTATTATGGGCCTGATGCCTTGTCGGTTGCATCCGGATTCCTGGCCGCGACCGAGCGAGTGCCCGGGTCCGTAGGCAAAGACGGAAACCGGACGATGCCATTTCCGGGTGCTGTGTCCAAGCAAGGGGTGAGCAGTCTTCAAGGCTATAGCGATCGCCTGCGCAATCTCGGGATGAGCGAGGCGCAGATGAAGGAGATGGCGGAGAGCCGTCAACTTCCCGAGAATATTGATATCGTCGCGCCCGCAGACGGATTCATCCTGGCTCGGAGCATTACCCCTGGCCAGCATTTCGATCGCTCCACGGAGTTTTACCGCATCGCCGACCTGAGTCGCATCTGGATCCTGGCGGACATCTTCAGCAGTGAAGCGCAAAGCTTTCGCGCCGGAGCCCTGGCTCACATCAGCATTCCGGGTCAGGGACAGACGTTGTCGGCCCGCGTGAGTGACGTTTTGCCTGAGGTCGATCCGGTGACCCGGACTTTGAAGCTTCGGCTGGAGGCCGACAATCCTGGCTTCGCTCTGCGCCCCGATATGTTCGTGGATGTCGAGCTGCCTTCGGCCATGCCGGCAGGGCTCACGGTTCCGCAGGATGCAGTACTCGATTCGGGACGCGAACAGCGGGTTTTTGTCGAGCGCAGCAATGGAGTCTTCGAGCCGCGCCAGGTGCAGACCGGGTGGCACTCTGGCGATCGCGTCGAAATTGTGCAGGGCCTCGCCGAAGGCGAGCGCGTGGTAGCTGCGGGAACCTTCCTGGTGGATTCCGAGAGCCGGTTGAAGCCTGTGGCCAAAACATCACCAACACTGCAGTCGCAGGAGAAAGTTCAGGCTCGATCCAACAACCGGCCTGGCCAGTCTGCCAGCGCCAACACTGTCAAAGATGCGGCGTGCGGCATGATGATCGACGGGGCCAAGGCCGTGGCACAGGGCAACACTCTGGATCGCGACGGCGTCACCTATTATTTCTGTTCCGACCGCTGTAAGAAGAAGTTCGCCGCGCAACCGGAGCATTATTTAGCGCTGAATCCCATTGGGCAACGTCATGATTAACCGGATTATCGGTCTCTGCGTCCAAAATAAGTTCCTGGTTTTCACGCTGGTGGGCGCGGCTTGTCTGTGGGGCAGCTGGGCGATGATGCATCAGCCCGTCGACGCTATGCCCGACCTGAGCGAAACTCAAGTCATCATCCTTTCGCGCTGGGACCGCAGTCCCGACATCATCGAAGACCAGGTCACCTATCCGATCATTTCCGCCATGACCGGAGCGCCCCATGTAAAAACGGTGCGCGGAATCTCCGATTTCGGATTTTCTTACGTGTATGTCATTTTCGAAGAGGGAACTGACCTTTACTGGGCCCGCTCCCGTACCCTCGAATATTTATCCAGCGTGACGGGGCGACTCCCGGAAGGAGTCAGAACCGAACTGGGGCCAGATGCCACAGGCCTGGGCTGGGTTTTTCAGTATGTCTTGAAGGACGAGTCGGGCAAACACAGTCTCGGTGAACTCCGTTCCTATCAGGATTGGTATCTGAAGTACTACCTGAAGGCCGTGCCGGGCGTGGCCGACGTAGCTTCGCTCGGCGGATTCACGCAGCAGTATCAGGTCAATGTCGACCCCAACCGCCTGCGTTCCTACGGAATTCCGATCTCACGGGTCGCCGAAGCGGTCCGTTCCGGCAACCGCGAAACGGGCGCGCGCTTGCTCGAATTCGGCGGCGCCGAATACATGATTCGCGGCCGCGGGTACATGCAGTCGCCACACGACATCGAAGAGATCGCGCTCGCTTCTGTCGACGGCACGCCGATTCGGATTCGGGACATTGGGAAAGTGGTCATCGGCCCCGATATCCGGCGCGGCGCCAGCGATCTCGATGGCAGCGGGGAAGTCGTGTCGGGCATCGTCATCATGCGCGACGGTGACAACGCGCTGGACGTCATCGGCCGTGTGAAGAGCCGTCTTAAGGACATTGAACCTGGATTGCCGAGCGGCGTAAAAGTGGTGCCGGTGTACGACCGTGCCGAATTGATCCAGCGCGCGATTTCGAACGCGCGTCTGACGTTGATCGAAGTCATTCTCACCGTCGTCGTCATCATCCTCATCTTTCTCTGGCATTTTCCCAGTGCAGTGATTCCCGTCGTTACCATCCCGGTCGCTGTGCTTCTGACGTTTATTCCTCTGCACTACACCGGTGTAAGTATTAACGTGATGTCGCTGGCGGGCCTTGCCATTGCCTGCGGCGAACTCGTGGACGCCGCCATCGTCGTGGGGGAACAGACTCATAAGAAGCTCGAAAGCTATCAGCAGGCCGGTCTCCCGTTCTCCTATCGCGATGCGGTCCTGGAGGCCGTCCACGAAGTCGCTGGGCCCACTTTCTTCGCGTTGCTCGTCATCGCGGTAGCGTTCCTACCGGTCCTGGTTCTCGAAGGGCAGGAAGGGAAGCTGTTCCGGCCGCTGGCTTACACCAAGAATTTTGCCATGCTCGCGGCAGCGGCATTGGCCATTACATTCGACCCCGCCTTGCGCCTCTTGATGGTGCGGCAGCGGCGCTCTCCGTTGGGGAATTCGGGCAGCACTTGGCAGCGTTTCTCGGGTTGGCTGCTCGGCGGGCGCATTCGTTCGCAAGAGGATCACCCCATCACCGGTCCGCTGATGCGCATTTACGACCCGGTTGTGCGATGGACCCTGCGCTGGAAATGGCAAGTGATCGCAGTGGCTGTGGTGCTTGTCCTCCTGACCATTCCCCTGTTCTGGACCATCGGCTCGGAATTTATGCCCTCGGTGGATGAAGGCTCGCTGCTCTACATGCCTTC
>JBARBI010000122.1:0-91603 GCA_049792875.1 Candidatus Sulfotelmatobacter sp. | reverse complement strand
AGCCTCATCCCCGCGCTCTTTTCCTCCTTCCACGCTGACGAGCATCATGATCCAAGAACGCCTCACTGTAACGTTCGGCGGTGGCTTCCCGGAAATCGAAACTATTTATCGTGCCTATCAGGTTTTGTTATTGAATCGGTTAGGGACTTGAATTGGACGTCCAGTTACATCCGACGTGGAGGTAGGCCTGAGACGGGCTTCCCGAACGGGGGCGAGAATTGCGTCCCGAGTAGCACGAATGAAATGAGCAGGCGGTTCAAGAGTGATCATCCCTAGCGATAATTCGAAACCACAGCCAACTTCCAGCTTGGGATCAGTTCCGCGCTATTTCGCTGGCCCCTTCGGTTCCTCCGCTGCCGGCTTCACAAACTTCGCGTCATCCACCGGAACGTTCTGCTTCACATCGCTGACCTGGATCGTAAACCGCCCGCTCGGCCGCGCCAGCGTCCAGCGGTATGGAATCTTCACTCCGTTCGTATCCCGGTAATCCGCGTAGTCGATCTGCGTCGGGAGCCATCCCAGCGCGGTCTCTCCGAAGCGCACCAGTCGCAGCAGTAATCCCGTCTGCTGGTCAAAGTACAACCGCATGGGAGGTTTTCCCTCGCGTTGGCCCACGATGACGTATGCTTCGTGATCGCCGATCTTTTCCGTCCCCTCGACGCGCATCTCGCTGAACATGGCCTTTAAATGCGTAGCCAGGTGCAGATCCGCGTCAATCGATGCCCCATCCAGATCGCTGCCGTGCATCTCGCGCAACGGACGCCCCGGCGTGCCCAACCATCCTTCATGCCCATTAAATGCGGTAACGCTGTCTCCCTCCGGCATGTGGGTGAACGAAATTCGCTCTTCCGGGTCCTTGGAATAGATATCGATCGGCAGCGACTTTCCGCCAAAATCGATGGTTCCCTTCATAACGCGGCTCGTGACCTTGTCCATCGCAGCCACTCCGCCGACGGCCTGCACATATTTGTCGAGCAGTTGGTCGGGCGGTGGTCCTGCGCTTTCCTTTCCTTCCACTGGCTTTGGTCCGACAATCAGTTCTTTGGGTTCCTCGGTCATTACGGTCGGGATCGCCAGGGGCTCGGCGTTGCCGCGGTGGCACGAATTGCATGTGACCGCGCGGTGCCCGTCGAAGTTGTCCTTGTTGATCGCAAACATCATCTCGATCATCTTGCGCGCAGTCTGCTTATTTTTCTTGTCGTCCTTTTCGAACGCACCCTGCACGTGGCAGAACTCGCACTCCACCCCCAGGGATGCCGTGATGAATTGCATCGTGGGAAAGATCTGTTCCGCCGGAATTCCCTTGAGTACCTGGATGTTTTTGAACTGTTCCTCAGCCTTCTTGGCTCCCGGCAAGTTCGTGGCGGCCTGGGCGGCAGGTGACGTGTGCGGAGTCCCGCTCGACTGCACTTTCGCCACGGCAATCACAACGCCGGAGACCAAGAAAAAAGCCACGACAGCCAAAACTTCCATCCGCTTCGAGTTCATCGGTTCCTGTCCCTCCCTTAGTTTGTAGCCCGGCAGTAGTCTCCACGATCTTGGCGCGCCCTTTTTTGGCGGCCTCGGCGGTCGAAGATTTTTGCGGTCAGCACCAAGAGTGTAGCAGCCTGCACGAAGTACATCAGGGCCGATTGCTGTAAACGTATTTCCCCGAGATCTCCGCTACCACGGACTTACTCGGCACGAGCGCATCCACCTTGGCTTTCAGATGCGCCGGCACAAACAAAAACACCCGCTCCTGCCCCGCCCAATCGCGCACTAGATCCGCATCGCTCAAATAGATTTTCGGAGCGTCCGGGAACGTCGACCCAAACCACATCGAGGTCGTCCGCCCTTCCACCAGTTCCACAGGCCGCTGCAGATAGAACAGCAACGACGACCCAAAGGCCTGATCCCCGTAAATCATCACTCGATCCTCGGGACGCGCCCGCGCCGCAATCTCGCGAGCCAGATCCTTCGACGACAGATACGGCCCAAACCGTCCCAGCGCAATATGCGCCGCCACGAGGAAGACAGCCATCCCCGCCGCCATCGTCCACGTCGCAGCATAGTGTCGCCGCCAGATTCGCAGGAGAAACGACAGCAGCGGAGCGATCATCAACGTCACCGCGGCCAAACCAGCCGGCAACCGCAACGCCGCAAACGACGCATAGCTCAAGTCCAGCATGTGCGACGTGGAAAGCGTGTCCGTATCCATATTGTGCGTCGCCAGCACATTGCCAATGTCGGGCTCAAACGGCAGATGCCGCGACTGCCACAGAAGCGTCAGCAGTGTCACACTCACGGCGAACCCCACGACAGCCAGCGCTCCCGCCGAGATCCTGAGCCATCCCTTGCGCACTCCCAGAACGCAATCGCTCAATTCACATCGCGTCATTCCATCCGCCAGCAGCATGAGCAGGGGGAAATATGCCGGAAACGTGTAGTACTCCTGGTTGGTCGAGATCGCGAAAAAGGCCAGCACGAGTCCCGCCAGGATCCAGCACAACCAGCGGGTCCGCCCCCCAAAGTCCCTTCGGCGCCACCGTCGGCGTTCGTCGATGCCGGTGGCGATCGCCGCCGGCAGATACAAGCTCCATGGAAACAACCACACTAGATGCAGCGACCAATACAGCGCCCACGGCAGCTTGTTGTAGTCCCGTGGGTACCGCTTCCCCAGAAACCTCAAAAAATGTTCGTTGACGAAATAAAACCAGAAGAACCCATGGCCGCCCTGGCCGCCCGTGTTTCGCAGCCCTGCCAGAATGTGCCACGGCGCAGCAATCAGCAGAAATAGCGCTAATCCAGACGCCAACCGGAACTCACGCCAACGCCGCCATTCGCCGGTCAGTGCGAGGTACAAAAACGCTGCCCCGCCGGGGAATGCTAGCGCAATCAGTCCCTTGGTGAGAACTCCGAGAGCCATGCACGTGTATCCCGCATACCAGCGCCACGCGAGTCCGTTCTGCTCCAGAGCAGTCAAAAAGAAATACAGTGACGCCGCGATCAATAAACTGAGCAGAACATCGGGGATCAGAATGCGCGTAAACAAAAACACACCCGCAGCCGTGTACACGAATACGCCGGCGTAAATTCCTGCCCGTTCTCCGAAGGCACGCCGCCCCCAAACCACGGCCAGCACCCCGAGTAACAACACCGACACTGCCATCGGCAGCCGCGAGGCGAACTCATTCACTCCAAAAATGTGATAACAGATCGCCACCAGCCAGTAGGGCAACGGCGCCTTCTCCAGATAGCGCACGCCGTTCACGTGGAGGGTGACGTAATCCCCACTCACGAACATCTCGCGCGCCGCTTCTGCATGCGTGCTGTCGGCATCGTCAAGCAAAGCGGGGGAGAAGAGCGCCCCGAAATACACCGCCGCGAACACAACCGCTAACGCCCAATACGACGCCATGCGCAGCCGTTGTGGCACACGATTCGGTTCTTCTGGGATGGTTGGCGTGGAAATAGCGCTCAATTGGTGTGGACCCACTCAAGTGTTACAGAGGATAACCCGCAATCGCAAGCGACCTGACAGGAGGTACGGAATGCAGCCGCAGAGGAACATGCCCTAGTGTTTCTGCTCATCCCCGGGCGTCGCCTCCCCGTGCCGAACAAAAAATTTCCACTTATCCATCCCTGCCGCCACCGCTACATCAAAGAATCCCACCATCATCTCATCGGAAGTCTGATCGCCCCACGTCACTGTCTTCTCGGGGTCCGGATTGTGGGGATTGTTTTTCGAATTGTCATACCAGGCAATCGCCCGCAGCCGCGTCCCCGCCTTCAGCGGCCGTGGCTCGGCTAGCCGGTAACTCAACTGCCAATGAAAGTGATAGTTCACCCGCAGCAACACGTCCACACTGCCGTCATCACGCACAATGTCGTACTCGAACCGCTTTCCTCGCAGATGCATGTGGGGGAACAAACTCAGCAATGTGGCGTCGTTGGGAAGCGTGCCCTGCACTTCCGCCCGAAAATCATCCGCCCCGGGCGGAATGATCAGCGCATGATTATTCAACTGCAGCGTGATCACCTTCTGTTTCGGCGGCGTTTTCGCAAACACCAGCCCAATCCTGGTCTGATCCTGATCGGCTGATCCGTTGGTCGTGTAGTGCATCTGAAACACGAGGTCCGATCCCGCCGGCACTAACTTCGCCATCCCCTCCGGCCACTCATCCGGCGAACTGCCCGGCGCATACACCAGCAGCAGATCGCTGGTCGTCTCGTGCGCCTCGCGCCGTTCCAGCGGATCGTTCAACGTCGACGCCGTGAACGGCTCCCCAACCGGCGCGTGTCGCAGCCACGACGAGTCCGGCGGGCGAATATAAACCACCGCGTGATGCACATGCGCCGGACTTCCCGGCCGAAACTCCGACATCTGCACCCACCGATCCTCCGCAAAGTGCGTGGGCACAATCTCGTACGTGTACTCAACCTCGCCTCGCGCCGGAATCGGCACCGCCTTGGGCATCCTCATCACGAGATCCGGCTGCGGGATGTTCCAGCCCTCGGCCCATTTTCGTGGAGGAGGCGCGTCGCGCGGATCTCCCGCAGACGCCCCGGCCCCAGACCACGCCGAAATCGTCGCGATCTCCTGTTCGGTCAAGGAAGTATCGTTAAAAAAATGGCCGTATCGCGGATCCGCAAACCACGGCGGCATCATCCTCATTTCGACCGCATGCCCCATCGCCCCCGCCCACGGCCGAGTCTGTTCGTACGTCACCAGTGGCATGGGCGCGACTTCGCCGGCCCGATGGCAACTCTGGCAGTGGTCCTGCAGGATCGGCAGCACGTCCCTATAAAAGGTGGGCGGCGCACCCGCTCCGGTTTTCTGGAAGCCAGCGCCGCCCAGGCAGACCGCCAACCCGGCAATCGCCAGCGTGCTGAAAGCCCTATAGCCCATGTGGTGATTCTACAAGCTCAAGTTTTTCCTCTGTGCTCCTCAGTGCCCTCTGTGGTCAAGTTCTTGATCTCGCCGCTTACAGCACGCCCCGCCCAAAAATGCTACATTCAACATTCATGTCTGCACCTAACTCCACCTTCGTTCGCGCCTGCAAGTCCCAACCCGTCGACCGCACGCCGGTCTGGTTCATGCGCCAAGCCGGACGCTACATGCCCGAGTATCGCGCGGTCCGCAAACAGCACTCGCTGTTGGAGATCTGCAAGAAACCGGCGCTCGCCGCCGAAGTCACCATCACCGCTGCCGAAATCCTCGGGATCGACGCAGCCATCATCTTTGCCGATCTCTTGCTTCCGCTGGAGGTCATGGGCCTGCCCTTTCACTTCTCCGCCGGGGAAGGCCCTGTCATCGAGAAGCCGGTACGCAGCAAGGAAGACATCGCGAACCTGCGCACCGATCGCGCTGCCGAGCTCGGCTATGTCTCCGAAGCCGTAGCCCTGGTCGCCAAACACTTCGCCAACCGCGTCCCGGTGATCGGTTTCTGCGGCGCACCCTTCACCCTCGCCAGCTACATGATCGAAGGCGGAGGCTCACGCAACTACGTCCACACCAAGAAAATGATGTACAACTCTCCCGCCGACTGGGACGCGCTCATGCGCAAACTGGTTGTCGTCACCGCTGCGTACGCAGCCGAGCAGGTGCGCGCCGGTGCCGATGTGATCCAGATTTTCGACAGTTGGGTGGGATGCCTCAGCGTGGAGGACTATCGCCGCTACGTGCTTCCCCATGTCACAGGCGTGGTAAAGCAGTTGCAGAAAACCGGAGCACCCATCATTTATTTCGGTACCGACAGCGCCACACTCTTGCCCGCGATGAGGGAGACAGGCGCCGACGTGATTGGACTCGACTGGCGGGTCCCGCTCGACGAAGGCTGGGCGCGTCTGGATCAGCGATGCGCCGTGCAGGGCAATCTCGATCCCGTCTTGCTCTTCGCCGACTGGAAGGAGCTAAAGTCGCGTGCGGAAGACATCCTGCGCCGCGCGGCCGGACGTCCCGGCCACATCTTCAACTTAGGCCACGGCATCCTTCCCGATACCCCAGTCGACAACGTGAAGAACCTGGCCCGCTTCGTGCAAGAGTATGCAGCCGCGAAGCGATAAATCGCGGCAACTGCCACAGCATCTGGGTGGCGCAGCGCTTCCAGCGCTGCGATTAGGATCTGTTTTCAATTGCGGCTTTAGCCGCTGAGGTACAAAGCGCTCACCCCCATGACTCGCGTCGCCATCATCGGCGGAGGCATCTCCGGTCTCGCCGCCGCATTCGCCTTCGAGGAGCAGCACCGAGCCGGCACCCAGATCGACTACGTGCTTTATGAATCGTCCGCGCGTCTCGGCGGTGTTCTCCGCACCGAAGACATCGACGGATGTGTCGTCGAGGCGGGTCCGGATTCTTTTATCACGGAAAAGCCCTGGGCCGCCGACTTGTGCCGTGACTTAGGTCTGGGCGACCAACTCATCGGCTCGAATGATGCCGACCGCAAGACTTACATTCTGACCAACGGCCGCCTCGTCGAAATGCCCGACGGCCTGATGTTCATGGTCCCCACAAAAATCCTGTCCACCGGCCTTTCGCCGCTTTTTTCTTGGAAGACGAAACTGCGCATGACCCAGGAACTATTCCACCCGCCGCGTGCCGCCGATCACGACGAGTCCGTAGCCACATTTTTTGAGCGCCATTACGGTTCGGAGATGGTCGACCGCCTCGCCGACCCGCTGCTCTCCGGCGTCTACGGCGGAGAAGCCTCCAGCCTCAGCGTCCGCGCCGTTCTCCCACGTTTCGCTGAGATGGAGCGCACTCACGGCAGTCTCTCCCGCGCCATGCTCGCCGCGCGAAAGAAGATGGCAACGGGCCCGCGCAGGCCCGCGCCGCCGCTGTTCACATCGCTCAAGAATGGCATGCAGCACTTGGCTGAAACCGTGATCTCGCGCTTGACGCCAGCATCGCTACTGGTCAACGCGCTCGTACAAGCCGTTCAACGCGAAGGTCGAACCTGGGTCGTTTCGGCAGGCATGCAATCCGACCAGTTCGACTCGATCATCGTCGCTCTACCCGCGCCAGCCGCGGCACAAGTGCTCCGCATGGCGAGCCCCGAGCTTTCCGCCGAACTCGCCGCCATCCAGTACAGTTCCTCCATCACCGTAGGCCTCGGCTACGATCGCGATGTTCGCGAGAATCTTCCACCAGGCTTCGGATTCCTTGTACCCCGCAGCGAAGGCAAAAAGCTACTGGCCGCAACTTTCGTTCATAACAAATTCCCCCATCGCGCCCCGGACGACCGCGCCCTGCTGCGCTGTTTTTTCGCAGGAAACAATGCGGAAGACGTCTGGCCCCTCACCGACGAGCAGATCATCGGCATCGTGCGCCATGAACTGCAGCAAATCCTGGGTCCACAAATCAGTGGCTTGCGTGCCGAGCCTCTGTTCGCCCGGGTCTACAAATGGAAGTCCGCCATGGCGCAATACGGCGTCGGACATCTCGACCGCCTCGATCGGATCGAAGGCCTGCGCCAGCAACTGCCCGGCCTCGCCCTCGCCGGCAACGCCTACCGCGGCATCGGTGTGCCGGACTGCGTCCGCTCCGGCCGCGACGCCGCAAAACAACTCATGTAGCGACAGCCGCCTCGGCTGTCCCGGCAGAGCGCAGCTCGCCGGCTGTCATACAAGGTTTGGTATCAAAATAAAGAGGGACCGCCGACAAAATCGTTGATGCCCCTTTTTGGAGCGAAGCGAGGATTCCTACGCGCTGGCCTGCGGTTCCGGCGTCGCCTCGTCATATACAACCTCGCTGTCGGGGCTCCGCGGACGTCGCACCCTGCGCCCGAACACCGCTTCCTTCACCAGCTTGAAAATGGTATGCCGGTTCTGCGCGATCACTTTCACCCACGCCAGCTTTCCCATCATAGGGAAATAGATCCCTCGAAAACACAACCTCGCCAGGAAGATGTTTATGCGATACCCCAGCGGCTGATCGTCCAGCGCATCGACAGCCTGGGCCAACGCTTCCGGACTGTAGGCATGTGCCCATCCATACTTCACCTCAGCGTGAGCCTCTTCGATGCTCATCTTCAGCGGAGTGTGCGCCATGGCGAAGGGAATAAACTCCTGCCAATGCTTCGCCCGCGTAAGCCGCCCCGCAACCTCCAGTCGCTTGTACAGGGGCGTTGCTGGCAGCGGAGTCAGCAGCCCAAAGATAGGCAGACCCGGCGGCCATGTTCGCACCTGCTCCAGTGTGCGCTCGGCCACGCCAGTCGTGTCATTGTCCATGCCAAAAATAAACGACGTGATGGCATAGACGTTGCGTTTCGCCAAGCGCTCCAGCACCTCGGCATACTCACCCGGCTTATTGAACCCCTTGTTCATATCTTTCAGGTTCGTTGGGTCAATCGACTCCATCCCGATGAACACCCACTTGCCCCCGGAAGCCGCGATCAAGTCGATCAGTTCCTCATCGCGCAACAGATTTGCGCTGATCTGGGCAACCCAATGCAGTTGCGCTCCGGCGGCAATAATGTCGCGCAGCAGCGACTTGGTGCGCTTCACGTTGATGGCGAAATTATCGTCGATGAAGAACACTGCCATCTGCCCTTTTTCCTTGCGGGCGCGCGCTTTCAGAAGCAGCAACTCGTTGACTACGCTCTCATTGGTGCGAAATCGAATGGAGTCTCCGAAGAATCCCGTCACCGTGCAGAACTCGCACCCATACGGACAGCCACGCCCAGACTCCACGGGGATGATGCGAAACGTCCCCCAGCCTTCCCCTACCTTCTGCAGCATCGCCTTTGCGGCCTCGGGCACCAGGTTGAACTGCTCGAGATCGATCGACGGCCACGGAATCACGGGATACTGTTTTAGCGACGGCTTGCGCTCTTTGCCCGTCTCGTCCACGGGTGTGTAGATTTCCTTGAGTTCGCCGCGCGTCGCGTCATTTACGATCTGCGGCCAGGTTTCATCGGCTTCGCCCAGAGCCACGGCGTCGGCGTGGCGGGGTCCGCCGTCGCGCCCCAGGGCCTCGTCGGCCAATTCAGTCACGTGCGGCCCACCCATCACGACCTTCACCCCGGTAGCGCGAATCGCGTCGGCGATGCGGTACGCCTTCGCGATCATGCGGGTCATCGCTCCGATGCCAACCAAGTCAATCTTTTCGTCGCGAACATAGCGCGCGATCTGAGCCTCGTCCATGGGCTTGGCGTTGCCGTCGATCAGCAACACCTCATGTCCGGGCGGAGTCAGCGCCTGGAGCAAGAACATCCAAAGGTGTGGCATGAAATTGCGCGTGACACCATTGTCAGGGTTATAGAGCAGAATTCTCATGACGGCTCCCTCCTCGGGGAGCGAGCGTACGTCAGCGTACGCAGGAACGCACCTCACCGCGCGCAAGCGTCACGAGCGATGCCAAGAACTGGCGTATCTACTTATCTTTACGCAAAGATGTTGGTAGGAATGTAGAACCCACAAAATTGTACACCCACGGAACACGCTTCCAGCGTTTACCACATTAATCTAAAAGGAAGCAGGGGAAGTGTTCACTTTTGAACACATTTAGCCGTCTCGGTCACGAGGGGATATACGCGGTCTTCTTGCTCCCTTTGCAACGCAGCCGCGCCACAACCAACCGGATTTCATCGTATGTAATCTCTGGAGGCAGGGCATCCTTCAGCATCTTCAGGCGTTCCAGTCGCTCAAGACCCAGGGTCGCACAGGCCGCCTCGATCACCGCCAGCTTGTTGCGATCGATCCATTCCGGACGAAAGTCCAGTTCGCCTTTCTCCACTAGCCCAGACACCGCGTTAACCACCGTCGAGACCTGCCGCCCGCGAATCCGCGCAATCTCCTCGAAGCTCTTGCCCTCCGCGAGGAGTTGCAGAGTCTCCAGCGCCGGAGCCGTCCTCTTCTCGGGTGGCGCCGCGGGCCGGGCGCCTTCGTGATATTGCCGGAGCGCAGCCAGAATTCCCTGGCCATACAGATCCGCTTTCCGCTCACCGATCCCGGTGATACTCAGCAGCTCGGCAATGGAGCGCGGTTGCCGGCGGCAAATCTCATCCAGGGAACTATCATGCAGCACGATGTAGGCGGGCATGCCTTGCTCCTTGGCGGTCTTCCGCCGCCACTCCCTTAAATACTCGCGTAAGTCCTGATGCGCCTCGGCCAATGGACTCGGCACCGCTCGCACTCCGGACGAACCCGCGCCGACCACAGCCCGCCGAACAACGGCAGGAGTCATCACTTCCGTCAGCCACCCTGGCGTGGCCCCACAAACGTCACAGCCTCCGCACGAAGTCCACTTCGGAGTCTCGCCAAAGTGGGTGCAAATCTGGCGGTGGCGGCACTTGCCCGACTCCGCGAACGCGCGAATCGTGTGATAGCGCTGCCACGCTCGGTCGCGTTCGGCGGCGTCCAGAATCTGGTTCGCAAAATAGCCGAGCAGGCCCGCATCCTGCTTTCGCCAAAGCAGGATGCAGTCAGCGGACTTCCCATCGCGTCCGGCGCGTCCCGCCTCCTGATAGAACTGCTCCAGCGACTTGGGCAACGCCAGATGAATGACGGCGCGGACCGTGGCCTTGTTGATTCCCAGCCCGAAAGCGATCGTGCCCACGAGCACGCGCACTTCGTCCGACATCCAGCGCTCCTGGTTGCGCCGCCGCTCGCCGGTGTCCATTTTCGCGTGATAGCCCACCGCCGCGATTCCCTGGTCTCCCAGATAGTCCACCGTCTCTTCGACCTTGTTGATCGTGGGAGAGTACACGATCACATTGCCCTCGTCGTAGTTGCGCAGCGCGGTCACGAGCAGAGCGGTGTGCTCCACGCTGTCGCACTCGCGGACCAGGTAGCGGAGGTTGGGGCGATGGAAACTGGCAATGTACTTGTCGGGATTGTGCAACTGGAGTTGCGTCAGAATGTCGTGCCGGACGTGGCGCGTCGCGCTCGCCGTAAATGCTGCAAGGGGACGATCCGGGAACTTGCCCCGGAGGCTGCTTAACTGCCGGTACTCCGGACGGAACTCGTGTCCCCATTCCGAAATGCAGTGGGCCTCATCAATCGCGAAAAATGAAATGGGCACCTGCTGCAGCCACGTCAGCGTGTCGCCGCGCTGCAGACGTTCGGGGGAAAGATACAACAAGCGGTAAGCACCGTCGCGCGCTTGCCGTATCACGCGGTGCTGTTCTTCGTTGCTGACCGAACTGTTCAGAACCGCTGCAGGAATCCCCATCTGCGCCAGTTGCGCCGCCTGATCCTGCATCAGCGCGATCAGCGGCGAGATCACCACCGTGGTTCGCTCCGAGACGACTGCCGGCAACTGGTAGCAGAGAGACTTTCCTCCACCAGTCGGCATGACCACGCAAGTGTCGTGTCCGGCCAACAGGCTACGCACGATCCGCTCCTGCAGCGGCCGGAACGAACTGTATCCCCAGTAGCGACGCAACGGGGTCAACAGGTCGGCTTCTGAGGTCATGAAATTAGTATAGGGCGCGCCGCAAGATGGTGGATTGCGCCGCTCCACCTTTGCCGCGCTCAACTCCCGAACTGGAACCTGTTTGAGTTGTCTTCGCGAACTCGCGGGGATCTTTGCGACCTTTGCGGTAAAAGATCGTAAACCGCGGAGCGCGCAGAGAAGTCATCGGGGAGACTCAGGCGAGGCAACTGTCGTCTTTGCGCTCGGATACATTCGGTCGAACGCAATCCATGTCAACGCCATCACGACAAAGCAGAGCACGCTGCCTTCCGGGCCCACGGTTCCTCCGCTGAGCCAGCCGGGACCGTGCAGAGACGAACTCAGCAGGTGCCCGGGCCAAACCGATCCGCTGTCGGGAACGGAGTAGAAGAAGGTTTCGCCCCAATCCCAGGCAGCATGAAAGCCCACGGCAAACCAAAGATTGCCGGTGCGGCGCAGCGTCAGGCAGAAGAAAAAGCCGATGCTGGCGGCGGCCAGCAGACCGTTCCACTGCTCACCGCCGTTTTCCAGATGAATCAATCCGAAGGCACACGACAATACCAACGCAGCCGGCCAGAACCCGATCCCCCGCGCCAGCGTGAACTGCAAGTATCCCCGCAGACAAAACTCTTCAAACAGTCCTACCAGCAGAAAAAATACCCCCCAGAACGCCGCGAACCTCGCGAGGCGCGCTCCGTGCAACGCTGCATTACCGAAGGCATACGCGTGCAAGCCGTAGAGAACCACCATCAGCAAGCTGATAGCGGCAAATCCCCACAACGACCCGAGCCAGAACAGCCTTCCGAAGGCTTGCGCTCCCGGCAAGCCATAAGCTTTCCACGGCCGCCGCTCGATTCGTGCCAACACCACTGCCGGAATCACCGCAGAGACCAGGCTGCCCAACTCGCTCAGCATCATGGACCACAGATTACTGGCGCCGAAATCCCTCAACGACGCCAGGTCCACCGCTGCCTTTTGCAGAAAATGGAACGTAACCAGATAAAAGGCGCATCCCCAACCAGGCCGCAGACCTTCCGGGCCGAGAAACAAAGTGCGGGCGTACGAAGGTTGGGTCGCCGCAGCAAAGTCCGGTCCGGGAGGCGGGAGGGCTGGATTCTCCGGTGGAACACGATTCGGGTTGCCCTCGAGTTCACTCATGCATAACTTTCCCGCAAACCGCCTCCGCCATGGTAAAACACTCGGCTCGACCTTATGCGCCCATATTTCACGCCCGAACGCTTTGGACAGCCGCAGTTTCTCGCGGGACTGCTGCTGCTGGCCTTTCTAGCGCAGGCCTTGTGGCTGGTGCACGCCGAACTGCGCACGGCTCGCGAGCCTGACGGTGCCGAGGCCATGCGGATCGGCGAGGGGTGGAAGCAGTGGCATGGACGGGGCGTTGCCGCGGCTCCCGTCTTCGACGCGACAGGCCTTCCCCAAGACCCGTTCCGCACCGACGAAAACGGATTTGATTCAGAACACTCGCCGCTGCTCGACGTCGTTTCTGCGGCTCCGTTGCTGGTTTGGCCCAAGGACTTGGGCGGCGAATCCGCGACATACTGGCGATGGCTTCCGCGGGTGCCCTTTCTGGCTTGCGGAGTCTTTCTTGGGGCATCGTTGTGGTATGTTGCGCGCCGGTTGTGCGGAAATACTGGGGGGTTCATCGCACTCACCTTCTACTGTTTCTCGCCCTCTCTGATTCAGGCGAGCGCGGTGTGGCACACCGAACCGGAGATCGTGGCGGCCTGGGGAGCGTTTGGGACTATCTTCACCGCCATTGCGGTCGCGCACACGCTGTACGCTCCCCGCGAGGTGGTGCTGTGGAACTGGCGGCGCATCGTGCTGCTGGCTGTTTCACTTGCCATCGCAGTGGGGTCGCAGTTCTCGCTGATTGTCGTCGCTCCGATGGCGCTGGGGTTCCTGCTCTACGTCGCGCCCGTGCGTCGGCAGGCGGGACTGGTCATCTGGATCGCGGCTTGTGTGGTGGGACTGGGTCTGGTGTTCGCATTCTACTTCTTTCATCCGCATGCGTTTGCCGAGAGCATGCGGCACGCACAGTTCTGGGGCGCGACGTGGCGGGCATTCACAGTGCCTGGAGTCTACAAGCAGGTTGCGGTCCAGATTGGACGCGCCTGTCCCGCGTTGACAGTGGTGCTTCCGGTCACGCTGGTGACTTACGCCGTGTGGCCGCGTACGCGTTATTTTGGCAACAGTGCGCCCTTGCTGGTCGCGGTGCTGTTCTTCCTGTTGGGGATGGCGCATCCCCACGTTGCCGGAGCGGGATTTCTGCTGGCGGCCATTCCCTTCCTTTTCATCTTTGTGTCGGGGGTGTTGGCTGACCTTTTGGAGACGCCTTACCGGTCTTGGGTGATGGCGTGCATCGTGGCGATGATGGCGGCTTATGTGATTTGGAGCGTGGTCAATCTGGCCGAAGTCCGGCATGGGTGAGGCCGCTTGGCGTACGAGCACAGGGGGCTGAAGAGACCCCGTAAGAACTGCTTTTCGGGAGAAGGGGTGGAACGGAATCCTTAGAATTCCAGCCCCGAAGGGGCGGTATGTGAAAGCCCGGCACGGGAGTGCCGGTAGAAGTGGAAGATGAGGCGAGTCCCGCAGGGACGGCACGAGTTCCCACGCACACTCTGAAGGCCACCAAAAAAGAGAAGCCTTATCGCGCTGAAAGCGGCTGAGTCAGAATTGTGTCGCCCCTCGGGGACTCGTTCCCATTCTGTCTTCCCTACCCAGGACTTACGTTCTGGGCTAACCTATGCCGCCGCTTCCGCGGCTGGATTTTGGTTCCGTTCTCCTCTTTCCCAACCCCCGTGGACCTTGATTGCGCCTCAGGGTTTCGCGGCGGCTGTGCTTGGGGGATTCTTGACGTAGGTGGTCATCCACGTATTCATTTCCCAGAACATGTGCAGTACGGATTCGCGGCCAGCGTAACCATGGGATTCAAGGGGAAGCAGAACGAAGCGGACGGTGCCTCCCTGGCCTTTGATGGCGCTGAAGAGGCGCTCGCTCTGCAGGGGGAACGTGCCGCTGTTGTTGTCGGCCTCCCCGTGGATGAGCAGGATTGGAGTCTTGATCTTATCGGCGTAGGAGAACGGGGACATCTTGTAATAAATCTCGGGCGCCTGCCAGTAGGTCCGCTCCTCGTTCTGGAATCCGAAGGGGGTGAGGGTGCGATTATAGGCGCCGCTGCGCGCAATGCCGGCTTTGAACAGATCGCTGTGGGCCAGCAGGTTCGCCGTCATGAATGCGCCATAGGAGTGGCCCATGACCGCTACGCGATGACGATCGACAACGCCGAGGCGCGCGCCCTCGTCGATCGCAGCCTGGGCGCTGGCCACGAGTTGCTCAACGTAGGTATCGTTGGGCTCGGCTTGGCCCTCGCCCACGATAGGAATCGTGGCATTCTCGAGAACCGCGTATCCCTGCGTGACAAAGGGAACGGGAGACCCCCACCACAAGAAAGGAAACTGAAAGGGTGAGCCGCTGATCTGTCCGGCGGCTGACTTGGTTTTGTACTCGGTGGGATAGGCTTCCATGAGAGTCGGAAGCGGGCCGTCCTCGGGCTTGTAGCCGGGCGGCAGGTAAAGGTTGGCGCTGAGGTCGACGCCATCGGCGCGCTTATACTTCAGGACTTGTTTCTTGGGAAGTGGCGCGTTGCCGTAGGGACTGGGGAAAAAAGTGACCTGCTTGAATTCGTCGTTGGCGAGACTCTTGCGGTAGTAGTTGGGAGGCAGTTCGGGTGACTCGTGGCGTATCAGGAGGGTCGGACCCGCTGAGTCGAGGACAGAAGCGGGCACTTCGAAGAATCGATCGGCAGATTGCCAGAGGCGCATGGTCTCGCCGTTGGTTGCGCTCATGACGGAGACAAAGGGACGGTCGCCTTCGGGAGATGCGCCCTCGGCGTGGAAGTAAATGCCGCGGGAATCGGCGGTCGTTTGTACGACGGGCTTGCCGGCGGCATTCATGATTTCAAATGGCTCGCCGGGATCGTGATACCGATCTTCGAACGAACCATCGAACAATTTGACCGGAGCAGCAGGACCATCGGGGGAAAGGGCTAGGATGATGCGCTTGCGATCTTTCCAGCGCGATTCCTGGACCACCGCAAGACGGCCGTTTCCCCAGACGAGGCGGTCGAACCGGAGTGGAAGATCCGCCAGCTTGCGGCGAGAGCCGTCGAATGGGGCATCCAGAAGGAAAAGCGTGTCTCGGATGGGAACGTCCTTGCGCGGATCGCCACCATCCGCGGCTTCGACCCAGAAGACCGTGGCGGGCTCGTCGCTGCGCCAGTCGAATTCCCGAGGGCCAGCCTCGACCGCGTCGTGAATATTCGGGATCGTATCTTCAAGCGGCTTGTCGGCCAACTGTTTGCTGGAACCGGTCTTGATGTCGACGGCGAGAAGTCGCTCAGGAAACATGCGGAATGGGAGCAAATAAGAATACGGATGGTGGCGCTCATCGACCAGGACGTAGCGTGCGTCAGGCGAAGGCGAAGCGCTCTGGATCACGCCGGGCTCGCCGACGGACCTGGCAGTGCCATCGATGCTGACAACCTGGATCTGGGAGGTGGCGTAGTAATCGAAAAGCTGTTCGTCCTCGGGATTCTTCAGCAGATCCTGGTAGGTGGCACCTGGGGTGATGCGGCCGAGGTTTTCCTGGATCACGGGTCCGGTGGGGACCTCACTGCGTTTGGGAGCCGTGCCTCTGCCCTTCGGAACCGTCTTGCAGATGAGGCTGACGTTGTCGCTGGACCATTCGCAGGGGGAGCCGAAGATCCCATTGAGGGCTACACCGGGCAAACGGCGGGCTTGGGCCGAGGCTAGGTCGACGATCCAGAGGCTGAGACCCGCGTCGGCGGAATTGTCGCTGGCATTCACGAAGGAAACGTGGCGGGCATCGGGCGACCAGGCGGGGAAACGGATCTTGGTGTCAGGCGGGATTCCGGAGACCGGCTTGGCTTCGCCGTTCGGGAGCGCTTGCAGCGCCAACGAGGTGATGTAGCGTCCGCGGCTCGGGCCATTCGTCTTGGGGTTAAAGCGCCGGCCGGCCAAACGAAGCTCGGGCTGCGCCAGATCGGCGAGAGAAGGCAAGCCGGAGAAGGATTCGATTAAGAGCCACTGAGTCCCTGCCTTGTCCTTCGGGGAAACTTCGACGTTCGGGGTGGGACGAGTATCGACCAGGTCCACGATTGCCGGAGGAGGATTCTGGTATTGGAGGCTGGTCTGGGCCAGGGCGGCGTAAAACGCCGAACCAAGGAAAACGGCGGTTAGAGCGCCGAATGCGCGGGCAGGGGTGGAACGCATGCAAGTACCTCACGTCTGCTCTTACCGGAGATGGGGGCCCTTGGCGGAACATTCTCCTGCGAAACGGAAAACTGGGCAAGAAGTTTTGGGGCTGAGGAATGAGATACAGTATGGAGCCAAGTTCTATGGAGACGAACGTGACCGCTTCAGGAAGTCTTGCATTCCGTCCGACCGACATCGCCAGCACACCACTGGAGAAGAGCAGGATACCGAGTCACTGCCTGGCGATCATCATTCTTGTGATGGTCGGTGCGGGCGTTGGCCTGGCCCAGACAAACGACCTGGGCATTTTTACAAATCAGGGAAGCGTGGGAGAGACCCCGCCAGGAGTCACTTCACACTATGATGCGGCAAAAGGGGAGTACCGCATTACCGGGGGCGGCGCCAATGTTTGGGGCACAGCCGACGCGTTTTACTTTGTGTGGAAGAAGGCGTCGGGGGACATGACTCTGACGGCCGACGTGCTGTGGGTCGGCACCAGCAGTGCGGAGCATCGCAAGGCTCTGCTCATGATCCGGCAGAGTCTGGATCCGGGATCGGCATATGCAGACGCGGTATCCCATGGCAATGGACTGACCTCGCTGCAGTTTCGAGGAGCGGCCAATGAACAGACCTACCAAGTCATGACTCAGGTTGACGGGCCGGTGCGGTTGAAGATCGAGCGGAAAGGGAGCCGGTTTACGTTGTATGCCGGGAAGCCGAACGAGGAGTTGAAGGTTGTCGGTCCGGTGGAATATGTAGGGCTGCAGGACCCAGTGTATGTGGGGCTGGGCGTCTGCTCGCACGTTGCCACGACTTTGGAAACGGCCATCTTTTCGAACGTCAAGCTGGAGGAAGGGTTCTCGCAGGCGACAGGACCCGGCCAGCCACAGCCTGCGCACCTTACCTCCGAGCAAGACCATCAACGCATGATGGATCTGCTGCACACCACATCGTTGCGGCGGGGTGCGGACGGGGATCCGAAGTCGCCTAACGCCGCGAATTACGATGAGTCGAAGGCGAAACCTTACCCGAAGCTTCCCGATCCTCTGCGGTTGACGAATGGCAAGAAGGTGACGACGGCGGATATGTGGTGGGAGCAGCGACGGCCGGAGATCGTGGAGGATTTCGATCGCGAAGTCTATGGCCGCGTGCCGAAGAACTTGCCCAAGGTGAACTGGGAAGTTGTCCGCACGACGAAGGAGATGAATGGCGACGTCCCGGTCATCACCAAGAAATTGAGAGGACACGTGGACAACTCGGCGTACCCACTTGTGACCGTCGACATTGATCTGACTCTGACAACGCCAGCCAATGCGAGTGGTCCCGTGCCGGTGATGATGGAGTTCAGCTGGAGCCCGGAGGTGCTGGCGGCGCTGGCCCAACGCTATCCGGAGATGAATGCGGCACGGTCAGGGCCGTCGTGGCAGCAGCAGGTGCTCGCCAAGGGTTGGGGCTATGCCGTTTATATCCCGGTGAGTGTACAAGCGGACAACGGGGAGGGATTGACCCAGGGCGTGATCGGGCTGGTCAACAAGGGCCAGCCCCGCACGCTCGACGATTGGGGAGCTTTGCGCGCCTGGGCGTGGGGCGCGAGCCGGGCGCTCGACCACTTTGAGACCGACAAATCCGTGGATGCGAAACAGGTCGGAGTGGAAGGGCATTCGCGCTATGGCAAGGCCGCTCTGGTTGCGATGGCGTACGATCCGCGGTTTGCCATTGCGTACATAAGTTCGTCAGGCGAAGCTGGAGCCAAACTTTTCCGGCACAATTTTGGCGAGCAGGTCGGGAACGTGGCCGGAACCGGAGAGTATCACTGGATGGCGGGCAACTTCGTGAAGTACGCCGGACCGCTGACGGAGAAGGACATGCCGGTGGACGCGCACGAGTTGATCGCGCTATGCGCGCCGCGTCCGGTGTTTATTGGGGCGGGAGCGACGAACGGGGATGGATGGGTTGATGCGCAGGGGATGTTCATGGCCGCGGTAGCCGCGGGGCCGGTGTACAGGCTTTTGGGCAACAAGGACTTGGGGACCGGTGAGTTTCCGCCCATCGAGACGGCACTGATCGACGGGGATGTCGCATTTCGTCAACATAGTGGCGGGCACACGCCTGCGCCGAACTGGCCCGCGTTTCTTGCGTTTGCCGGGCGCTATTTGACGGGGCCTGCGGTCCCCTTAGGGTCGAAACAATGAGCTTGCAGGCGTGTCGAGTTCCGACCTGCACCTGACGCAGCACGACGTGCTGGAGACTCACGGCCTGAGCGTGCTGCTCTATCACAACGCATATCACAGGGTCTTCGGCGACCAGAAGATGAATGGGATGGAGATCATCCTGCACGACCAGCGGATTGCGACGAGCGGAGACGTGCGCCTGTCGGCTACGCCTGAACAGTGGGATCCGATTCCGGATTTCAAGGAACGAAAGCGCGGGGCGGCTGCCGATGAGGTGACGGCGTTCTGCACCTATCCGGATCGCGGGTTGAGCTACCGCATTGACGTGCGGCCCAAGGCGGGAGGATTTCGGAATAATCGCGCGGAATACACGTTTGTTCCCGGGGGAATGATTCCGGGCGTAGTCATCCTACAGCCGGACCTCCCGGAACTGAAGGAGTCGTGGCCGTTCCTGTGGTACGAAAACGAGTACGTGGTGGATGCGGTGACGTCTTTTATCCTGGCGGCGAATGCTGCCGATGCAGAAACCAGGAGCACCCGATAGTGAGCGGGGCGCCCGACTCACTTCTTGTTCATCGCTTTGATTTGCTGGACGAGAGTGTCGATTTCCTCTGGCGTTAGCTTGCCAGCGTACTTGGGCATGTGGTGTTTGCCGTCGGTAATGATGGTGCGGAGTTCGTCGGCGGAAGTGGCCATGACTTTGCCGGAGACGAGCGAGGGTCCGCCGAAAGTGCGACCCTCGGCGGTTTTTCCGTGGCATTTCGTACAGTTTTTCTGGAAGACAGGGTTCCCCGTTAGGGTCATGTCGGAGGAAGGAGTTTGGGCGAAGACCGCGGGAAGCGTGAAGGACACAAAACAGATTGCGACGGGGAGTCGGGATATTTTCACTTCGGGCCTCTGCGAGATTGATGGACGCAGATAGTTTAGATGCTGGCAGGGGGTCCGGGGTCATCCGCCGAAAAAGATGCGCCGCACTCCCTCCCGGTTCGAGAGAGTGCGGCGCAATTTGTTTAGGCGCCTTCGGGGGAGTGCAGTACCCGGAAGGAATTGCCGCCGCTCGACCAGACCAGCAACAATGCATCGTCGCCCTTTTTCACGTTTGACAGGGCTTGCTGCACATCACTGGCAGACTGGACTTTGTGGCGATTGACTTCGAGGATGATGTCTCCCCGCTGCAGTCCCGCGTTGTCTGCCGAACTTCCCGGTTGCACCTGCTCAATCACGGCTCCGTGCATCTCGCGCGGGGCCTGAAGCTGGTCCCGCAGTTCGGGAGTAAGGTTGCCGAGACCGATGCCCCAATGCATTTTTCCGTGGTCCTCGCCGGAGGCTCCCTCGCCTTCCTCCTTGCGACTCCCCAGTTCCTCCAAGGTGACTGCAACACTCATACTCTTGCCGTCCCTGAGGACCTTGAGCATGATTTTCGAACCGGGCTGCTTCTGGCCGACCAGCACCTGGAGTTCTCCGGCGTCGCTGACTTTCTGGCCATCGATTTCGGTAATGACGTCACCGATTTGCAGGCCTGCCTTGGCTCCCGGAGAGTCTGGCTCGACTTGTGTTACCACACCACCGGTGGCATTGGACTCGTCAAAGAACTTCGCGTTCTCAGGAGTCACGTCCGCGATTCCGATCCCGATGTGACCGTGGCTGACTTTGCCGTCACGGATCAGCGCCTCGACCGTTGGCCGGACAATCTGCGACGGAATGGCAAATCCCATTCCCGAAAAGCTGCCCGAAGAGGAGATCAGGAAGGTATTGATTCCGACCACCTGGCCGCGGGCATCGACCAGCGGGCCGCCGGAGTTCCCGGGGTTGATGGCCGCGTCAGTCTGGATGAACTCGCCGGGCTTGCTGCGATCGGTCGGGTCGGGGTTCGCCCGATTCACCGCGCTCACGATGCCGCGGGTTACCGTAAAGCGGAAGCCATACGGATTGCCGAAGGCCAGTACGGTTTGTCCCGGCCGCACTTCCTTCGAATCACCCCACGGGGCGCTGGCCAGATCGGCAGCGTTCACTTTCAAGACTGCGAGATCCGTCAGGGGATCCGCTCCAACCAGTTTGGCCTTCAGAACCCGGCGATTGCTGGTAGTGACGCGGATGTCGACGGCTCCATCGATCACGTGGTTGTTGGTCACAATGTAGCCGTCAGGGGAGATCACGACGCCACTGCCCATGCCGTGCTCGATCTGGGGTTGGCGCTGCTGCATGTGTGGTCCAAAGAACTGACCGAATTGGCCGCCCTGCCCGAAGAACTGTTGCATGTCGTCCGGCATCTGCTTGCCGGTCATTTCCGGTTTGCTGCGCGAGGTTACGGTGACGTTGACGACGGCCGGAGTGACGCGGGCCGCCAAAGTTTCCATTGCCTTGTCGAGCGCAAGCAGTGCGCTGACGCTGTCGGTATCGAGCGGTGCGGCGGAGGGAGCGGCCGCCGCTGCTCTCGCCGCAGCGGGCTTTACGCATTCATAGGTTACGAACGAAGCGAGCAGCGCCAGTGCGAGCATTGGCACTGCGAGCCGCCGCGTCCATTTTGTTGTGCTGTCTTTCAACCACGTTGCTACATTCATTTGAGTTACATCCTTTCGAGAGTTTTCACAACTAATTCGTTAGTTTCTAAAGTTGGGGATCCGCCCGCTCGTCTGAGGGTCTCCATTGGTTAAATCTGTTTCGGTGGAATTCGGTTGCTGCCGGGGTCGACCACCGGGTGCAGAACCATCACGCGCCACAACTGGATCTGGAATACCGGGTTGTCGGGGGAGCCATGGTCGCTGCCTTCAATGACCACGAACAGGGTCTCGGTGAAGGCCAGCGGGGTGGCATTGGCATCGGTCAGGCGAACATCAGTCCCGTGAACACCGGTCAGGCGGTCATTCCAGTCACGAACATTCGCGACACCAGCAGGGGCTTGGCGAATCATGTAGTCCGGCCGTCGGTCGGAGGCTGGCGGCGTAGCAGCCGCACGCAGAGAATTCTCCGTGCTGCGGGGAGTCCTGTCCAAATGCAGGCTCGCTTGGACCACACGAGTTGGGCGTTCGGGCATTACTGGCGACGCACCCGCATCTGCCGTCGGCACGGTTGCGACGCGCCCGCTCGCGAGACGCGGAGAAGAGGCTGCGATCGTGGAACGGCCAATGGGCGGGCCGTCCTCAAACGCAATGAGCCGCGGCGCTCTTGAAACAACGACGACAGAGGCAATGGCAAAGGCTGCGAGCAACGACACGGCAGGCTTCCATGACCGTCCGGTCGTGGCCGGACGATTGGCGTCCAAGAGTTGCGCGACGCGCAGCGAGGTGTGACGAAGTCGTCCCAGCGCCGCCTGGGCCAGCGCCACGCTGCGCTGAATTAGGGTTTTTTCGGCCAGGTGGGCCAGGCACTCGGCATAAGCCCGCGGGCTTGCGGTCTCAGCGACCACCGCATCGTCGCAGGCCATTTCGCGCTCCAGGGACACTTGTTTCTCGATCCACCACACTGCCGGGTGGAAGAAGAAGAGCGCTTTGACGATCTTCTGGGCCAGGTTCGTCCAGTCGTCATAGCGGCGCAAGTGCGCCAGTTCGTGGAGCAGGATCTGATTCAGTTCGTTGGGAGAGAGTTCTTGCATCACCCATTCAGGAATGACAACTGCTGGCCGCACTAAGCCGATAGCGGTCGGCACCTGGACCATGGCGGATGTGCACAGGACTGCTGCCCTTGTCGATCGGCTAGGTTCCAGAATTTCCTGCAGTCGTGCGTCTAATACCGTCGTATCGACCGGGACGCAACTATTCCGGAGAACGTGCAGATGCCACAGACCTCGACCGACACCCAACAAGGACCATCCTGCGATTGCTGCCCATGCAGCGAACAGGTACAGCGCCCAGAAAACCGGAAGCGTAATCGCGGGCCGGCTCAGGGTCACGGCAGAAATCCCCTCCGCTTGCGGCCCCAAAGCGTTGCCCAGGAAGGGCACCACGGCGATCGCCATGAGGGCAGCGAACCAGAGAGCAAACCTGGTGCCCGAATTGTGGCGGCGAGCCACGCGCGACACCAGGCCGGCGAACGTTGCAATGAGCGTGCCCTCGACCAGGCAGTCCACGATCTGAATCGACGAGGTGTGAGCAATCGCGTTCAGGTTGAAGGCAGCGATCATGGTCGGGTCACTTGCTCCTTTCCAGCAGCTGGCGCAAGTGGTCGAGTTCCTCGGCGTCGATGCTCTTCTCTTCGAGAATGTTCAGGACGAGCAAGTCATCCGAGTTCCCGAAAAAGCGGCTCACCAGGTGGCGCACTTCGAAACGAGTGGCATCTTTGCGGTCCACGCGCGGGAGATACACGTGGGCACGCTTATCCTTAACGTGCTTCGCGTACCCTTTTTTCTCCAGGATGCGGACAATGGTGAGAACGGAGTTGTAGGCCAGGGCGGGCTGGGCGGGGAGGGCCTCCAGAACTTCGTGGACCGTCGCCGAACCCCGCTCCCAGAGCACGTTCATGATGCGCAACTCGGCTTCGGTCAGGGTTGCGGACTTGCTACGAGCCAATGATGCCTCCTCGGCTGGACGACCTGCCAAACGTAAGACGCGGCTGAATTGAAAAGGTCAACTAATTTCTTAGTTGCGAAAGCAGGAATCCGAGTTGCCCAAGGTCAAAACCGGAAAAATCAAGGGGATCCAGGCCACGAACCTCGAGCGACGTCCTTAACACATTGAATGGAAATAACTTACATGCTTACTCGTATCGCAGAGCCTCAACCGGCTCCATGCGCGAGGCTTTCAGCGCGGGCCACATGCCGGCGGTGACCCCGACCAGAGTGAGAATCACGAAAGCCGTCAGCATCACGCCGCCGGAGGTCTTCAGGATGATGTCGCCTTCGTGGTTGGCGGTCTTGTACATCTCGGAGTAGAGGGGCATGGGCGGAATCGCGTGGGCCAGCACAACCGAAACCAGCATCCCAACCAAACCTGCGGCGAAGGTAAGAACGAGGGCCTCGACCAGGAATTGAAAGGCGATGTCGCGATTGCGCGCGCCCAGGGCTTTGCGCAGACCCACCTCCTTGGTGCGCTCGGTCACGCTGACCAGCATGATGTTCATCACGCCGACGCCACCGACGCCCAGGGTCAGTACGCCAATGAAGCCGAGGATCAGGCGCAGAGCGATGCCGAACTGCTGAATATCTTTGACGTCGTCCACCGTGTCCCACTCAGGGCTGGACTTGTCGTCCTTGGGGTTGAAGTTGTGGCGGCGGGCGAGCACTTCTCTCACCTGAGCCAGAGCCGCTTTGTGCTGAAGGGCTGTGACCGGCTGGAACACGAACATCCCCGGATCGCGCTCGTTGTTAATGTCGCTCATGCTTTCGAAGGGCATGAACACGTTCTCATTGTCGGGGCCGTTATTGGAGGAATCCTGAATTTTGAGTTGAAGCAGGCCGATCACATCCCAGGTCTCGCCGTTGATGGTGACATGGTCGCCCACCGGATCGCGATTGCCGAACACTTTCTTGGCTGCGTTGGGACCAAAGATCAGAACGTGGCGGTGCTCGGCAAAGTCGCTGTCTTCGAAGTAACGGCCTTCAGCGATGTTCAGCTTGCGCATCTCGCCATAGGGATACTGAATTGCTTTGGTCTGCACGGAGATGACCTTGTCGCCATACTTATAGGCGACGCCGTCATCCCATTCCGCACTGACCAGGCGGACCAGCGGCGCTTCGTCGCGGATGGCTTGGATGTCTTCATATTTGAAAAAGATGCGTTTGCCGGCGCGCTGTCCGCCCGCCTGCATGCTGGTCTGGCCCTGCCAGACGATGATGACGTTGTTTCCAATTCCGATAAAGGCGGTGAGCACGCCATCGCTGACGCTTTCGCCATAGCCGAGCAAAAGGACGACCGTCGTAAGTCCCCAGACGATGCCCATCATGGTCAGGATGGAGCGCAGGCGGTTGCGGGCCAGCGCGTCCCAGCTTTGCAGGATGAGCTCTTTCAGGCGCATTCTTCTAGTTGCCTCTCACCATGAACCGATACAACACCTCAGGGGCTGACGCCCTCCACGAATAGGCAGCCTTTATCGCAGCGCTGAAGCGCAGCGCCAGCCCAAAACGAGTCTTACTGCGAACCATGAACCCGTGCCTTCCCAGGATGTCGTATCGTCTCCATATTCGTCTCACTCTGACCGCAGACACTCGATGGGACTGAGGGCGGCGGCTCTTTGGGCCGGATACATGCCCGCGCCCACCGTGATCAGCCCCAGGGTCAACAGCGACGCGATGATCGCCAGAGGTGAAATCACGGGATGAGGCACGATGTCGGGCAACTCCACATGGTTCACCACCAGGCAAATCCCTACGCCGATGCTGAGCCCGATCGCCCCACTGATCAGCATAAGCGTAGCCGACTCGGCAAAGAACTGGTTGCGGATATCGCGGGCAGTCGCACCCAGCGACTTGCGTACGCCGATCTCACGGGTACGCTCGGTGACCGCGACCAGCATGATGTTCATGACGCCGATGCCGCCGAGCGAGAGCGTCATCAAGGCAACTGCGCCGAAGAAAATGGTCATGATGTCGAAGATGCGCTCGACCAGCTTCGAACCGTCGAGCGTGTCCCAGATGAAGAGTGCGTCTTTGTCCGTGGGATCGAAGTGGTGTTCGCGCCCGAGAATCTGATAGAGCTGGTGCACCGCCTCTTCGTGGTGCTCGGGGTCCGCGACTTCCACCGCGAGATTATTGATCCAGCCTTTGGAGATCCCGGGGCGCTCCGGCGGCGGGTAGTCTCGAGCCATGGATGAATAAGGAACGAAGAGCTGGGTATTATCGGGGCCGCTGCCGTAGCTGCCATTCTGTTTTTTCTTTTCCAGCACGCCAATGACGGTGTAGGGCGAGCCATTCATGGTAAGGGTTTCGCCGATGGCAGGCTTGCCGGGAAACAGCTGGTCGCGCGATTCCACGCCGAGGACAACCACGCGGCGGCCTTCTTTTTCATCGTCATCGGTCATCAGGCGGCCTTCCTGCACCCGGAGGGAGCGGAATCGCTGATACTCGGGCCACACACCGCGCACCGGACGCGAGGCTGCGTTGTAGCGGCTCACCTCGGCAACACTGCGCCGAAGTTCGGGGCTGACTGTCTTGATCAGGTAGGCTTCGGACTTGATCATGTAGGCATCTTGAATGGAGAGGCGAACTTGGCGCCCGGCGGCGTAACCTCCGGCCTGTTCACTGGTGCGCCCGCCCCAAACGATGGCGAGATCTACGCCGATGGTCTTGAGGCGCTCTTTCTGGTCGCGGCTGAAGCCCTTGCCCAATCCGACCAGTAGGATGACGGAAGTGATTCCCCAGATGATGCCGAACATGGTCAGGAAGCTGCGCAACTTGTGTGCGGCGATGGAAGCTGCGGTCTGGCGAATGACTTCCCGTATGTTCAAGAGCCGTAAGCCTCCGCTGTTTGGACGTTTTGGACAGGCTTACGGGAGCCGAGATTTCTGCTTTGGCCGCAAGAATGGGAGCATCCTACCTTCGCTTGGACCTCGTTGATGCGGCCAACAACCGATAGCGCGGTCACAGTTCACGGGGGCGGGCCAGGGGCAATTGTAGGTATTCCTTGGCGTTCCGGTAGCAGATGTCTTGAATGAGCCTGCCCAGGAGCAGGTCGTTATCCGGCACTTCACCACGCAGGACGTCCTGTCCGACGATGTCGCAAAGGATGCGGCGGAAATACTCATGACGTGGGTAGGACATAAATGACCGTGAGTCGGTGACCATGCCGATGAAACGTGACAGCAGACCCGTATTCGAGAGAGTTTCGATTTGCGCGGTGATGCCCTGTTTCTGATCGAGGAACCACCAGGCGCTGCCGTACTGGATGTTCGCCGGTCGCTCTGCATCCTGAAAGCAGCCAATGAGCGTTGCGAACTGAAATGTGTCGGCAGGGTTCACGTTGTACAGGATCATCCGGGGCAGGGCGTTTTCTTGCGCTAGCAGATCGAGGTAGGCGATGAGCTGCCGGGCTTGGGGAAAATCGCCAACGGTATCGAAACCGGTATCGGCGCCGATCTTGCGGCGGGCTGCGGTGTTTACGTTGCGTTGGGCGCCCAGGTGCAGTTGCTTGGTCCATCCCTTCTGGGCGTCGAGGCGGCCGAAGAAAAGCATCATGAATGAAGCAAACAGCGTGCGCTCCTCCTCGGTGATGGAATGGCCTTCCCGGGCTTTCGAAAAGATTTCGGTGGCCACACGCTCGGAGCACGGCGTCGCATAGCCATGCTCTAATCCGTGGTCCGAGAGGCGGCAACCTGAGGAATGGAAGTATTCGTGCCGAGCCTGGAGCGCTTGAAGAAACCTGCTCAGATTGTTTACGTCGACGTTCGCGACCTGCGAAAGCTTCTGGATCCAGGGGATAAATCCCTCGTCGCCAATGGCGAGAGCTTTGTCCGGGCGGAAGGCAGGAAAAACCTGCGACGGCAGATTCGACTTCGCGATCGCTCGATGATGTTGGAGGTCATCGGTGGGATCGTCCGTGGTACACACAACCTCAACGCGGAACTTCTGCAGGATGGCGTGCGCCGTAAGGCCTTGCGACAGTGCGGCGTTTGCGCGCTCCCAGATCGAGGGCGCGGAGGTCTCGTCCAGCAAGTCGGCAATGCCGAAATAGCGTTGCAACTCGAGGTGCGTCCAATGGTAGAGGGGGTTGCGCAGCGTGTAGGGAACGGTTCGGGCCCAGGCTAGAAATTTCTCGTAGGGGGTGGCATGGCCCGTGATGTATTTTTCGGCGACGCCGTTCGCTCGCATGGCGCGCCATTTGTAGTGGTCACCATCGAGCCAGATCTCGTAAAGATTCGCAAACTTTCGATTTTGAGAAATGTCCTGGGGTGAAAGATGACAATGGTAGTCAAGGATTGGCTGGGAAGCGGCGAACTGATGATAGAGACGGCGCGCGGCATCATTCGACAACAGGAAATCTTCGGTGAGGAAGTCGCTCATCGGCATGGACTCGTGGGCTGTCGCCCTGGATCGAGCTGAGCGCAAACCAGCGATTCAAGCCATGAATCATATCAGTTCAGCAATGCCTTGACGGAGAGGCCCTGGGCCATGTGTAGTGATGCACATCACCAACGCGCGCAATCGAGTGAACCTAACTTCCATTCCCAATGTTCCAGATAGAAAGCCGCCCGAGGCTGAGACTCCCGTCGGCCGCCGGCGCTGGTTGATCTGTGGCCTGCTGTTCTTCGCGACCACCGTGAACTACATGGACCGGCAGGTGATCGCGCTGCTGAAACCAACGCTGCAAGTCCAGTTCGGCTGGACAGAAAATGATTACGGCACCATTATTTTTGCATTTACCTGCGCCTATGCAGTCGGAATCCTATTCATCGGAAAGCTGATCGACAGGCTGGGGACCCGCAAGGGATTTTCCGCAGCGGTGTTTGCGTGGAGCGCGGCCGCAATGGCGCACGCCGCTGCCGGCTCCATGCTTCAGTTCGCCGTGGCGCGCGTTGGTTTGGGCCTGGGCGAGGCTGGCAGTTTTCCGGCAGCGGTGAAAGCGGTGGCGGAGTGGTACCCGAAGCGAGAGCGCGCGCTGGCAACGGGCTTGTTTAATTCCGGATCGAACATCGGCGCGCTGGTGACGCCGCTGGTTGTGCCGTGGATTACTTATCGCTTTGGTTGGCGCATGGCCTTCATTGCCACGGGCGCCCTGGGATTCGTCTGGATATTTTGTTGGCTGCTGGTCTATCACCGGCCGGAAGAGGACAAGAAAGTTTCGGCAGCAGAACTAGCCTACATTCAGAGCGACCCTCCGGACCAGAAAGCGAACGGGAAGACGACGGTTCCCGTACTGACCCTGCTTACACTCCGGCAGGCCTGGGCGATCGCCTTAGGCAAATTCTTTACCGATCCGATCTGGTGGGTCTATCTGTTCTGGATGCCAGATTTCCTGAGTAAATTAGGGTTGAGTTTGAAGGGCATGGCTCTGCCCCTATTCGTCATCTACAGCGGGGCTTGCGTGGGAAGTATCGGCGGGGGATGGCTTTCGTCTTCGCTTCTGAAAAGAGGATGGACGCTCAACGCGAGCCGCAAGAGCGCGCTGCTGGTGTGTGCGTTCGCCGTCACACCCATCATGATGGCGGCGCACACAACGAACGCGGGGCTCGCGGTCTGCTTGGTCGCGATCGCCGCGGGTGCGCATCAAGGATGGTCGGCCAACATCTACACGCTGGCTTCCGACATGTTTCCGCGGAGGGCTGTCGGTTCCGTCGTGGGCTTCGGCACCATGGCAGGAGCGATCGGCGGAATGTGCATTGCCAAGGCCGTGGGCTACATTCTGCAACATACGGGGTCGTACGTGCCCGTCTTCGTGATGGCTGGCCTGGCTTATCTGGTTGCGTTCGGCTTTGTGCAGGCATTGGCGCCGCGGCTCAAACCAGCGCAGGTCTGATTCACGTTCTACGGGCGTTTTGTATAATTCGGCGGCTCCGGCGAAAAAGGAGTTTCTTCGTCCCGTGAGCGGGCTTTCTATGCAACTCAAGCTGTTTCAGGACAAAATTTCGTTGGGCCGGGCTGCCGCCGAGCAGGCTGCGACAGCGATTCGGCACGCGATCGCAGAGCGCGGTGCCGCACGAATCGTCGCTGCCACAGGAGCATCGCAATTCGAGTTCCTCGATGCGCTAACGAAGGCGCCGGGCATCGACTGGCCTAGTGTCGAAGCTTTTCACCTTGACGAGTACGTCGGCCTGCCAATCACTCATCCTGCCAGTTTCCGCAAGTTCCTCATGGAGCGGTTGGTAAGGACAACCGGGATCGTCAATTTTCACGGAATCGAGGGGGACGCCGCTGCTCCCGCTGCTTTGATTCGCGAGCTGGCTCAGGAGCTGGCGTCGGCTCCCATCGATATCGCGTTTCTGGGGATTGGAGAAAACGGACACATCGCATTCAACGATCCACCAGCGGACTTCACGACCGAAGAACCGTATATCATCGTGAATCTCGACGCAGCCTGCCGCCAGCAGCAGGTGGGTGAAGCGTGGTTTGACGATATTTCGCAGGTACCCATGTCCGCCATTTCGATGTCGCCACGTCAGATACTCAAGGCCAGGGAACTGGTGGTGGTTGTTCCGGACCAGCGCAAGGCCTCGGCAGTGAAAGCGTGTCTGGAGGGAGAGATTAGCCCCATGGCGCCGGCGTCGATTCTCCGAAGGCATCCTAATGCGACGCTGTATCTCGACTCCGACTCGGCTTCGCTTCTGAATCCGGGCCTGAAGAGGTCGCTAGCTCAGGGGGCGCAAGTCATGGTGAGTTCCTGACGGTCTGAAGCAGTTTCCCCAACATGGCAAGTTCCCCGAAGCCGATTCCGTCGTTACGTTGGTGGATAGGCGTTTTGCTGTTCGCTTCCACGGTTATTAACTACATTGATCGCCAGACGCTTTCTCTTCTAGCGCCCTATCTTAAGCTCGAATATCACTGGACGAATTCCGACTACGCGAATATCGCCATCGCGTTCCGGGTCGCGTATTCCATTGGGCAGAGCGCGTTCGGCAGGCTCATGGATCGCATCGGCACGCGACGCGGCCTGACGTTCACGGTGCTCTGGTATTCAGTAATTTCCATGGCGACCTCGCTGGCGGTGGGCTTCTACAGCTTTGCAACCTTTCGCTTCCTGCTGGGAGCCGGCGAGTCGGCCAACTGGCCCGCCGCTACCAAGGCGGTCTCGGAGTGGTTTCCGAAACGCGAGCGAGCGCTGGCAACGGCGCTGTTCGACAGTGGCTCTTCTGTGGGCGGGGCAATCGCACCGTTTATAGTCTTGTGGATTTATTTTCGCTGGGGATGGCGGCCGGCGTTCATGGTCCCCGGCACGCTGGGCTTTCTCTGGCTGATTGCCTGGCGTTGGCTGTACTATCCGCCGGAAGAGCACAGCCGGATCAGCCAAGCTGAACTGCAGATGATCGTCGCCGACAAGCACGAATCTGGGCCTCAAGACGGCAAGACTCGTCCCCGGTGGCGTGACCTGTTGACGCTTAGGCAGACATGGGGAGCCATCATCGCCCGGGCATTCACCGATCCGGTTTTCTTTTTTATTGCGGAGTGGTTCCCGATCTATCTGGTCGCGAAGGGAATTGAACTCAAGAGCGGGTTGATCGCAGTGTGGATTCCCTTCATTGCTGCTGATGTAGGAAGCTTCTTCGCAGGAGCCGTATCTGGCTATCTGATCAAGCGCGGATGGTCACTGGGAGCCGCTCGCAAAGTACCCATTGTCTACGGGGGGATTGGCATGACCTTGCTCATCCCAACGATCTTCACGACCAACCTCTATGTAATTGCTTTTCTGTTTGCGGTTGTGACCTTTACCTACGCCGGATTCACCACGATGGCAAACGTACTGCCTTCCGATTTGTTCGGTAGCGAGTCAGTGGCATCGGTCAGCGGGCTGAGCGGGACAGGCGCCGGAATCGGGACCATCGTTGCATTCAAACTGATTGGCTATTTTGCCGATGCTCGTCAGGCTACAGGGACGCATTCGTTCGATCCCATCGTGATTCTGGCGGGACTGGTTCCGCTGGTGGGTATGATTCTGGTGTTGCTGCTGGTGCGGAACACGGAGGCGACGGAGCAAGGTTTGGTGCGCCGGATCTGAGCGTTTCGTTACACTCGGTGGAGTCCAGTCTGAGGAGAGCGCTGTGAAGATAACGGATGCCAAGGTATTCGTCAGTTGCCCGGGACGGAATTTCGTGACGTTGAAGATTTCGACCGACGAGGGTGTTTATGGACTCGGGGATGCGACTCTGAATGGCCGGGAGTTGGCGGTCGCGTCTTACTTAACCGACCACCTCGTTCCCTGCCTCATCGGGCGCGACCCATTCCAGACGGAAGACGTGTGGCAATACCTGTATCGCGGCGCGTACTGGCGGCGCGGCCCGGTAACCATGACCGCGATCGCTGCGGTCGACATGGCCCTGTGGGACATCAAGGGCAAAGCGCTGAAGACGCCCGTCTACAACCTGCTGGGAGGGTTGAGCAGAACGGGAGTGATGGTGTACGGGCACGCCAATGGTCGCGACATCGAGGAGACCGCGGAAGAAGTTGCGAAGTACAAAGAGATGGGCTACCTCGCCGTGCGCGCCCAGACTGGGATACCGGGCCTGCCGTCCACTTACGGAGTCGCGCACGACAAGCTCTACTACGAGCCGGCGGAGAAAGGCTTGCCTCCTGAAAACGCGTGGTCGACGGAGAAATATCTTCTGCATGTTCCCAAGCTTTTCGAAGCGTTGCGTCTGAAGTTTGGGGATGACCTGCATCTGCTGCACGATGTTCACCACCGGCTGACGCCGATCGAAGCGGCGCGGCTGGGGAAGAGCCTGGAGCCGTATCACCTCTTTTGGCTGGAGGATGCGGTGACGGCGGAGTTGCAGGAAGGCTTCCGCATCCTTCGTCAGCACACGACCACACCGCTGGCGGTCGGCGAGGTTTTCAATTCGATTTGGGACGCCCACATTCTGATTCAGGAACAGCTGATCGATTACCTTCGCATGACGGTGGTGCATGGCGGAGGCTTGACGCACCTCAAGAAGATCGCGGCGCTGGCTGAGATTTATCACGTGCGGACGGGCTGTCACGGAGCAACGGATCTGTCTCCCGTGGCAATGGCAGCGGCGCTGCATTTTGATATTTCGGTAAACAATTTCGGAATCCAGGAATACATGCGGCACACGCGCGCGACGGATGAAGTCTTCCCGCATGCGTACTCGTTCAAGAGCGGCTATCTGCACCCGGGGGACGCGGCAGGGCTGGGAGTCGACTACGACGAGAAGCTGGCGGAGAAGTTTCCCTACGAACGGGCATATCTTCCCGTGAACCGGAAGCTGGACGGAACGATGTTCAACTGGTAGTGAAACGGCGGCCGCATTCATTCTTGCAGTAACATTTGAGGAAATATGGGTTATAAGCAGTTGGATCTCGAAGGTAAAGTCGCAGTCGTGGTTGGAGGAAGTTCCGGAATCGGCAAGACGATTGCGCTTGGTCTGGCGCAGGCTGGTGCCGATGTAGTCGCGAGCGCGCGGCGCATGGAACTCGTAAAGGCGCTGGCCGATGCGATTGAATCTCTCGGACGGCGATCTTTGCGGGTTACCTGCGACGTAGACGATCGCGAGTCGCTGGAGAAACTGCTGAAGGCTTCTGTGGATGCGTTCGGCAAGGTCGATATCATGGTCAACGCGGCGGGAATTACGAAACGCGCTCCCACATTGGATTTCTCTGAAGCGGATTGGAACCGGATCCTGGAGACTAATCTGACGGGCACGCTGCGCGCATGCCAGGTATTCGGACGCCACATGATTGAGCGGAAGTACGGGCGCATCATTAATATCGCGTCGATGGGATCCTTTCTCGCGCTGTTCGAAGTGGCCGCCTATTCCGCAAGCAAGTCGGGACTCACCTCTCTGACGAAATCGCTGGCCATCGAATGGGCCAAGCATGGAATTTGTGTGAACGCGATTGCTCCGGGTTATTTCCGCACGCCGCTGAGTGAAAAACTGTTGGTGGGGACGGGCCGCGGGAACGAGGTGCTGATGCGTACTCCCATGAATCGGTTTGGCGAACTCGACGAACTCGTGGGCGCGGCAGTTTTCCTGGCTTCAGACGCGGCCAGTTTTGTGACGGGCGTGGTTCTCCCGGTCGATGGCGGCGTACTCGCGAGCGGCGTGAATCAGTAAGGGCATCAATTCGCAGCACTTCGCTCAAGTTGTACGTACATTGTTGTACAGAAGGTTAGCGCTTTAGAGTCCTGCCTGCATCTGAAGCACCCACGACGTCGCGTGGAATGCCATTTCCTGAGCCGGGAACAACCCTGCAAGCGATGATCGGAGTCGGGGATGAGGAAAGGAGTCGAGCGCGGAATAATCTTGCGCCCTGGAGCCGCGTAGCGCGTTTCACGAGTTTTCAGTGACTTCCACGAGTCCTCAATCCCTTCCACGAGGACTCAATGACTCACAGGTGTTGGCTTCTTATCGCGCAGTGCTGCACGCGCAGAAATCACCGCTTGGACCAACTCCTGCGCAGCAGCCGAGATCTTCTCCAAATTGCCTTCTCGCAAGGCCACCGCGTCAATCAGGTCCGCACCTACGCCAAGCGCGAACGCACCGGCAGCAATGAAGTCTGCGGCGTTCGAAGCATTCACGCCTCCGGTTGGAATCAATTCAGCCTTCGGGAACGGCGCCTTGAGCGAGCGCAGATACTTCGGCCCGCCCACATTGCCGCAGGGGAAAATCTTGATGAGCCGCGCGCCCTGCTCGTGAGCATTCATCAACTCGGTCGGCGTGAGCGCCCCCGGGATCGCCAATTTCGCCGATGCCTTCGCGACTGAGAGCACCGGAACCGCCAAGCCCGGACTCACCAGGAACTCGGCTCCGGCGCGAAGGCACGACTCGGCCTGTTCGGCGGTGGTGACCGTGCCGGCGCCGATGAGGACATTCGCCCCGTATCGCTGCGCAACCTCGCGGATGACCGATATAGCGTTGGGAACGGTCAGGGTTATTTCGACGACGGGGATACCCCCGGCGCAGACTGCTTCTACGGCGCGGGTTGCCTCATCGACCGTCGCCGCGCGGACGACGGGGATGATTCCGATTTCTTCGATCCTGCGGATTACGTGGTCGATCGTCATAATCTTCTGCGCGTTAGCTCATCGTTCGATTCGTGCGGTTCGCGATTTCATGGCCTGCAGAACTTCGGCGAGCGTCGCCATGGTCGTGTCGCCGGGCGTGGTCATCGCCAGCGCGCCATGCGCGGCGCCGCATTCGACCGACCACTGCGGGCCTTTCCCGGACATGAAACCATAGATCAGTCCTGAGGCGAAGGAATCGCCGCCGCCGACACGGTCGTAAATTTCCAGATTCTGGCGGACCGGCGCCTCGTGAAAGGTGCCATCGCTGTAGCAGAGAGCTCCCCAATCATTCACGGTGGCGGTCTTCGCATGGCGAAGGGTGGTAGCAATCACAGATAGCGTGGGATAGTCTTTCACGACCGTTTCGATCATCTGCTTGAACCCGGCCGCCTCAAGCTTGGAATGGTGCTCGTCGAGGCCGGAGACGGGAAAACCTAGTGCGGCGGTGAAGTCTTCTTCATTGCCGAGCATCACGTCCACCAGGGGCGCGAGACGGCGGTTCACCTCTTGAGCTTTCGATTTTCCGCCCATCGCCTTCCAGAGCGACGGACGGTAGTTCAAGTCGTAGGAGACTACCGTTCCGGCTCGCGTGGCGGCTTCCATGGCTTCCTGGGCTACGAGCGGCGTGGTGTCCGACAACGCGCAGAAGATGCCCCCCGTGTGAAACCAGCGGGCGCCGTCCTTCGAAAAAATCTGATCCCAGTTGATCTCGCCGGGCTTCAGTTGAGAGATGGCGGTGTGCCCACGGTCGGAGCATCCGAGGGCAGGGCGAATGCCGAAGCCGCGCTCGGTGAAATTCAAGCCGTTGCGGACGGTGCGGCCAACGCCGTCATACGGAGCCCAGCGGACATATTTCTGGCTGACGCCTCCTTGCAGCATGAGGTCTTCGACGAGGCGGCCGATGGGATTGTCGGCGAGTGCGGTGACGATCGCCGTATCCATGCCAAAGCAGCGCTTGAGACCGCGGGCTACGTTGTATTCGCCGCCGCCCTCCCAGGCGCGGAAATGGCGCGTGGTCGAAATGCGTTCGTCGCCGGGATCGAGACGCAACATGACCTCGCCCAGACTGACCAGGTCCCACATGCACTCAGGTTTTCCCTTTACGTTCAGCTTCGCCATGATTTCAAAACTCAGCCCGCGAACCACGGATTCTTATACTGACACAATCCGCACGGGAACGTGCGTCTTCGCTGGATCGCCAACCATCCAGAGCTAAGCTACCAGATTTAAACATGATAGAGCTGGCAACTCGCGCTGGCAGGAGAGATCCCATCTGCCTGGCCCAAAATAAACGCGGGGGAACTGTAATAATCCACTCCCCGTACCGTCTTTAGTTGTGAAAGAAGGCAACTGGAGGCGTACCCTGCAAACCGCATTGGCAGAGGAACGAGCAATCGTAATCCCGGGCGAATTCGAACGGGTTTTTCGGGCGCATCATGGCCTGGTCTTCCGCACGGCGTACCGGATCACGGGCAACGCCGCGGATGCCGAGGACGTGTCGCAGACTGTGTTTCTGCGCCTGTTCCGGCGAGGAACGGGCGCGGACGCGCTGGAGAATGAGGAGAGTTACTTGCGGCGAGCAGCGATCAACGCAGCTTTGGATGTGATTCGATCGCGACAAGCCGATCGCACGGTGGAACTTCCAGACCTGCCCGCGGAACCCGGACACGACGACTCTCGCGAACTGCGGCAGGCCCTGGGGCGGGCTCTGAGCCAACTCAAGCCCCAGTCGGCGGAAATTTTTGCGTTGCGCTTCCTCGAAGGTTTCAGCAATCCGCAGATTGCGCGGATGCTTGGCATTTCACAAGTGCTGGTGGCGGTCATCGTTCACCGCACTCGGCAACAGCTTCGCAAGGAGCTAGGCGCGTATTCAGGAGACCGGTCATGAAGCATGAAAAGTTCGACCGTTTGCTGTCGGAAATTCAAAATGAACAGGTAGATGATCAGGTGGTCGCCCAGGCCGGCACGCGGGTCTGGAAGTCGATTGCCGGGGCCGCGCCAACTGCCGACCTGAGCACGCACGCTCTGCGAAACTGTGAGGATTTTCAGGCGCTGATTCCGGCTTACGTGGAGAAACAGCTCGCGCCGGCGCGGGTTTTGCTGTTTGAGGACCACGTTCATGCCTGTGTTGCATGCCGGCACGCCCTGGAGCGGGCGCGGCAGGGAGAACAGCAGACGGTTTGGCGGGTGGAAAGGAAGCGCCCGAGATCGATGGCTTGGGGCTTTGGGATGGGTGCGGCCGCGGTTTTCGCCGCAGCATTTGCAGTGCTTGCCTTCAGCAACGGGCTGCTTCCCGGACAACATATCGTCCGCGCTTCAGTACAAACCGTCGATGGCTCGCTCTTTAGCGGTTCTGGCGCGGAAATACGGCTGATTCCAGCGGGCTATGAGATCAAGAATGGAGACGAGATTCGCACCGCCAAGGGTTCGACGGCAGTGGTGCGGTTGCTCGACGGCTCCCTGGTCGAGATGGGGGAACGTTCTGAGGTTTCGGTATCCCGGGCATGGAAGGGGACAACGATTCATCTGGAGGGCGGTCAGGTGATTGTGCAGGCCGCGAAGCAACGCTCTGGCCGCCTGTATGTTGCGACCGACGACGGCCTAGTCTCGGTGAAAGGGACCATCTTTTCCGTAAACCGCGGGACCAAGGGGTCGCGGGTTGCGGTCCTTGAAGGCGTGGTCCGGGTTAACTTTGGAGAAAACACGACCGACTTGACCGCCGGGGAACAGGCAACTTCCGGCGCCAGTGTGACGAAGGTTCCAATCCAAAATGAGATCGCGTGGAGCCGGAACTCGGCAAAATATCTTGCGCTGCTGGGTGATTTCGCCGTCCTGCAGAAACAGTTTGCGGCGATTCCGGGGCCAGGGTTGCGCTACAACTCCGATCTTCTGCCTTATGTTCCCGACCACACCGTGGTCTACGCTGCGATCCCCAATCTTGCTAACACTTTAGGAGAGGCCAACCGGCTTTTCCAGGAACGGCTGCAGCAGAGTCCGGATCTGCGCAATTGGTGGAAGCTACAGCAAAAAGGTACCGGACCGAAACTGGAAGATGTACTCGATCAGGTGCAGACGTTCAGCGGCTATCTGGGGGACGAGGTCGTGGTGGCCGTGAGTAAGAACGGGCCAGACTATGCCGCGCCGGTCGTGCTGGCGAAAGTGCGGCAGGGGGGTCTGGCGGACTTCCTGCAAAAAGAGAGCCGCAAGCTGAATTCGAATCCGTCACAGCTGGCGCTGCAAATGGTGCGGAACCCGTTTGCCGTGACGCCAGCACCAGGCCGGCCGTTGCTGGTTTACGTGAGCAACGATCTGTTGATTGCCAGTCCGGACCTGGCGGAGTTGCAGCATGCGGCGCTGCGGGCGCAGCAGGGCGGCACCAGTCAATTTACCGAAACGCCGTTTTACCAGCAGATTGTCCGCTCCTACCAGCAAGGGGCAGAGTGGCTATTCTGCGCGGACATGGAACAAATTGTCGCGCAGAACGTACAAGCTGATAGCGGCGGCCACGGCCTGCCGCCCGGGATGGGGGACGTGCGATATCTGACCCTGGAACACCGCGAAGTCAGTGGTAAGACTGAGAGCCACGCCGACTTGATGTTCTCTTCGGAACGGCAAGGCGTGGCATCGTGGCTGGCGGCACCGGCCTCGATGGGGTCGCTGGACTTTGTTTCGCCCGATGCCAGCATGGTCACGTCGGCAGTGATCAAGAATCCGAGAAGCATCCTGGAAGAGATGTTCAAGATGATCGGCAGCGGCGATGCGGACTTCACGCAGCATGTCGCTGAGTTCGAGGCCCAGACCGGCGTGAATGTATTGAACGACATGGCGGCTCCGCTCGGTGGCGAAGTGACCATGGCGTTTGACGGGCCGATGATCCCCACGCCGCGGTGGAAGCTGATTGTCGAAGTTTACGATCCGACAACGCTGCAGGCGACGATTGCGAAACTGGTGGAAAGTTATAATCGCGAGGCCAACGCGAAGGGCCACTCGCTCCAGTTGTCCCAGCGGCAGGTGAGTGGTCGGACTTACTTTGCGGTCACCAGTCCGGGCAAGCTGAATTCGGAGATTGACTACACCTTTGTGGACAACTATCTCATTGCCGCCCCGGACATGGGCACCATCTCGCGGGCCATTCAGTCCCGCGAAGCGGGATATACGCTGGGGCATTCGGCCACGTTCCAGGCGCTGTTGCCGAACGATGGATACACGAATTTCTCGGCGATCTTCTATCACAACATCGGCCCGGTGGTAGGTCCGCTGGCCGAGCAAGTGAAAGCCAGTGGAGCATTGACTCCGCAGCAACGGCTCTCGATTGACGCGCTCACGGCAAACTCCGCACCGGGCTTGATTTATGCCTATGGCGAGCCCGACCGGATCGTGGTCGCGAGCAACACCGGGTTCATGGGCTTCGATCTGGGAACTCTGTTAACCATGGGCGATCATGGGCCGTTCCTGCCGCAGATGTTCCTGGGCGGAGCCTTGAGTCATCCGACGCCTCAAACACAGTGAGTACGACCACCCAACGCCGAGCAGCCAGTGGCGAGAGTGAGCAGACGCCGCCTGCTGTTCCGCTGCCACCCCTGGTTGAATTGCAGGGGCTTTCGGTTCGGTTTGGCGACCGGGAGATCCTGCGCGGTCTTACGGCTACATTGCGGGGGCGCTCCATCGGGTTACTAGGTCCGAACGGCGCCGGCAAATCCACTCTCATCAACACTCTCCTCGGTTTCTACAAATCCTCCGCGGGATCGGCGCGGGTTTTTGGCTACGACATCGGAACAGAAATCAGAAAGATTCGCAGTCTCGTCGGCTATATGCCTGAGAATGACGCGTTCATCTCCAAGATGAGCGCGGTTTCATTCGTGCAGATGATGGGGGAACTTTCGGGTTTGCCTCCCGACCTGGCCCTGGAGCGGGCGCACGAAGCGCTGTTCTATGTGGGCTTGGCAGAGGCACGCTACCGACAGTTGGGGACGTATTCCCTGGGCATGAAACAACTGGCGAAGCTGGCACAGGCGATCGTGCACGGACCCAAGCTTCTGATCCTCGACGAACCGACCAACGGCCTGGATCCCTCGGCGCGACAGCGCATGATCCGTATGATCCGTGAGATCCGTGACCGCCGGGAGATGAGGATTGTGCTGTGCTCGCACCTGCTGCGCGATGTCGAGGACACCTGCGACGAGGTTCTGATCCTGAAACAGGGAAGAATCGCTCATTACTCGAACCTGGACGAGGAGCGCCGGGCGAATAAAAGATTTCTGGAACTGGAGACTTACGGCGCGAATGGTGATTTCACGGAAGCCATCGAAAAACTGGGCTGCGAGTGCGCAGTGACGGCAAATCGAATGAAGATGATCCTGGCGGATGGGATCGAGACTCGTGATATTTTCCGGCTGGCAGCGGAGCGCCAGGTCCGCATCCGGCGGTTGAATTTCCGGCGTGACACGCTCGAGGATATCTTTCTGAAGGCCATGGAGGGCTGACATGCAAAGCATGCCGCCAGGGCCGGGGAGTGCGGATGGCAGTTTACCGGCGTAACTACAGGCCATATTCGGGACCGCTGACTGCAGCCTGGTCGCGCTGCTTAGTTCTATTCCGTTACTCCCGGCGAGACCTGTTTCGGTCCAAGTTTCTGACTGGACTGTTCGTGGTTTGCTTCTTCTACCCGGTCGTGTGCCTGCTCCTGATTTACCTCGCTCATAGCGCAAGCTTTCTTCAGGAAATTGGTGTGCCCCGCGAGGTGCTCTCGATCGACAACAAGTTCTTTTTCCAATTCATGAGCGTGCAGGGTGGGCTGGCGTTTCTTTTGACTGCCCTTGTCGGACCAGGCTTGATTTCCCCGGATCTGGCCAATGGCGCGCTGCCGTTGTATTTTTGCCGTCCGTTCTCGCGAGCAGAGTACGTGCTGGGCAAGTCTTCCGTACTGGCGATCCTGCTTTCGCAAATCACTTGGATACCGGGATTGGCTCTCTTCGGAATGCAAGCAGGGCTTGCCGGGGCGAGTTGGACATGGAGTCACCTTTGGATCGCAGGCAGTCTAATCGCGTCCTCGTTGATCTGGATTGCAATTCTGTCTCTGCTCGCGATGGCGCTCTCGGCGTGGGTGAAGTGGAGAATCGTGGCCGGCGCCTTGCTGCTGGCGGTGATGTTCTTCGGAGCCGGCTTCGCACAGGCTATCAATGCGGTCATGCAAACCGATACGGGCTATTTCTTTAACATCGCCTACTTGATGGGGACAGTGTGGAATGCGCTGTTCCAGGTGGATGCGAGGCACCCGATTCCGGTGGCACAGGCGTGGGTGGCGCTGCTGGTGTACTGCGCGATCTGCCTTGGCCTGCTCATGCGCAAGGTGCGTGCCTATGAGGTGGTCCGGTGAACGACCGCATCGTCTTCGAAGACGTGTCGAAGTTCTATGGGGAGATTCTGGGGGTGAATCGGGTGAATCTCTCGATTCCGCCGGGCATTACCAGCCTGGTGGGACCGAATGGCTCGGGCAAAACGACACTGATGAATCTGATGACTGGCCTGGTAAAGCCCACGCGTGGGCGGATCCAAGTGCTGGAGTACACCGCCGACGATCCCGAAAACCTGTTTCGGATTCTGGGCTACTCCACGCAAT
This sequence comes from Candidatus Sulfotelmatobacter sp., assembly GCA_049792875.1. Classification (GTDB taxonomy): domain Bacteria; phylum Acidobacteriota; class Terriglobia; order Terriglobales; family Acidobacteriaceae; genus Sulfotelmatobacter. Next base: position 50,549 of record JBARBI010000122.1, on the reverse strand, counting down.
TCGACGCCTTCCCGAAAGGCCTCACGGGATTTCAATTTGTGTATTCCTATCTGCGGCTGGCGGGCCGGGACGCTCCGAGAGCGGAGCAACTGGCGTGGCGGGCGATTGAACTGGTGAACCTGGTCGATGCCGCAAAGCGAAATATTGCCGCCTATAGCAAGGGGATGCGGCAGCGAATCCGGCTGGCGCAAGCGCTGGCACACGACCCGAAGGTGCTGGTGCTCGACGAACCTCTCAATGGTCTGGATCCGCTGGCCCGATCGGAAATGATCGCGCTGTTCCGCGCAACGGCGGCGCGGGGTTGCTCTGTGATCATCTCGAGCCACATCCTGCACGAAGTGGATGTGATTTCCGACCAGGTCATCCTGCTAAGCAATGGTTACGTGGTGGCCGAGGGCCAGATCCAGGACGTTCGGAGCGAGATCCAGGAGCATCCCACGCAGATTTTGATCCGCTGCACCCGGCCGCGCGAACTGGCGGCGAAGATGTTGCAGTATGAGCACACGATTGAGGTCTCGATCCACAAGGACGAGCGGGGCTTGCTGCTGAAGACCCGGGATGCTGACCGCTTCTATCTAGCGCTGAACGAGATTGCCCTGCATGGGATCGACATCGAATCGGTCGCGCCGGCGGATGACGACGTGCTTTCCGTTTATGAGTATCTGATCGGGAATGAAGAGGCCGTGCGATGAGCAGAATCTGGTGGGCGCAGATCAAGGCCGTGATCCGGCTCGAAATGAAGAAGACTTTTTTCGCGAAGCGTGGCCTTTGGATTTATGTGGTCGCCGCGCTACCGGTTCTGCTCTTCATCGCCTACGCCGTGGCAACTTCCAGCCATCGGGATCGCAGTGCGAGCCTTGCGCGGCAGGGCGCGAGACCCCTCACCCTCCAGGATATGCGCACGGTCAAACCGGGGATGACAAGTGAGGAAGTGATGGCAGTTCTAGGCAAGCCTCCAATCAGTTCCCGCTGGGCTGAAGATCGGCCGACAGATGGGGACGCAACCGCCCATATTCTCCACGAGGACTATCGTTACTTCGGTGGACAAAATGAGCTGTTGGTGGGAATGGCGGACGGCACAGTCGAGAGCATCACGATTGACCAGGGATTCAACCTGGGCCAGGACTCGATCATGTTCGCCGGCGTTTTCCAATTCTTCTTTTTGCGCCTCGCCATTTTTTTCGGATGCCTGGGAATCTTCATGAACCTGTTTCGAGGGGAAATCCTCGACCGCAGTCTTCACTTTTATTTTCTTTCGCCGATACGGCGCGAAGTCGTGATGGCGGGAAAGTTCCTGGCCGGTCTGCTGGCGATTTGCACGATTTTCGTCACCAGCGAAGTGCTGCAAACGATTGCTTTTCTATGGCATTTTCCACCGAACGTGCGGGATCTTTATCTTTATCAGAATCACGGGCTCGAACACGCAGCGGCATATGTGGGCGTAACCGTGCTGGCCTGTTTGGGCTACGGAGCGTTCTTTCTGGTGGCAGGGATGATGTTCCGTAATCCGATATTGCCGGCGGCGGCAATTTTGATCTGGGAGGCGATCAACCCCTTCTTGCCGGGGATGCTCAAGCAGTTCAGCGTCATCTATTACCTTAAGTCGTTGTGCCCCGTGGATATCCCCACTCCGCCGGGCACTGCTGCTGTGCTGGCGTTGCTCATTTCCAACTCCGACCCGGTTTCAGCTCCAGTTGCAGTGCTGGGTATTGTCGTCGTTGCGCTGATTGCGCTCTATGTGTCAAGCGTGCAGGTTCGGCGCATGCAGATTAACTACACAACTGAATAGAACTGAAGCGGTTCCTTCGAGTCCTTCCGCTCGGGTCCGTGCTGGACCAATACGTCCCACCTGTAGTGTTGAAATTTGCAACAGACACCTTGAGCACGTCCTTACTGGCCGTCCGGCGCACAGTTCCATGTACCTCCGAAATCTATCTAAAGGCAGTCGAATGCCCCACACTGAGGTTGAGCCATCCCCCACATCCACGTAAGCCATGGGTCCGGAGGGTGTGATTCGTAAAAATGATGCGAATGAATCGAGTGGGGAAACCTTCAGCACCATGTTTCGGGCACGCGGCGAGTGCGTTGCTGCTTCTGGCGGGTCTCACTTGCATGGTGGGTTGTCAGGGAGTGAGCGCGGCTAGCTCGGGCCCAACGCAAAGCGGGAGTCTCGCTCTCGGAAGCTTGAGCGTCAACTTTGGAAATGTCACCGCGGGTGGCAGCAAGACGCTGACGGTCACGGCTACGAACTCCGGCACCAAATCGGTCACAATCAGCAGCGCCTCGGTGTCGACGAAGTATTTTTCTGTGACAGCACCCAGCCTTCCGGCGGCGATCGGCGCCGGACAGAGCACCACCCTCAGCATGAATTTCACGCCCAACGCAGCGGGCTCCTTCAGCGCCACGGTCACGATTGACAGTGACGCGTCGAACGCTGTGACAAATCTTTCGCTCTCGGGAACGGGAGTGGGGAACGGGCAACTGGCGCTCAATCCAACCAGTCAGGCCTTCGGCAGCGTGGCGGTTGGAGCGAAAGCGTCCGCGACGGTGACGCTTACTAACAACGGCGGCTCGAGCGTCAACATCTCGCAAGCTTCGGTGAGCGGGACAGGGTTTCAACTAAGCGGGATCACTGCTCCGGTCACACTCAACACTTCCCAGAGCACGACGTTCACAGTCACCTTCGGGCCACAGACGACCGGAAGTGTTAGCGGAGCGGTGACCATCACCTCGGACGCGACGAATCCCACGCTGACTCTGGCGTTGTCAGGCACGGGAATCTCACCGGGTGCGCTTGGGTCGAATCCGACAAGTTTCAGCTTCGGCAGCGTGAGTGTGGGAAGCAAGCAGACTCTGTCGGAGACGGTGACGAATACAGGCAGTTCCAGCGTCACGGTTTCTTCGGTCGGAGTCAGCGGGAGCGGATTCGGCTTAAGCGGGATTACCGCACCCATGAGTCTGGCTGCGGGTCAGAGCGCAACTTTCAGTGTGTCGTTCGCTCCGCAGTCCGCGGGAGCCGTGAGCGGAAACGTTACGATTGGTTCGACCGCGTCGAATCCGACGTTGACGATTCCACTCTCAGGCACGGGTACAACAACGGTGGTGGGCCAGTTAACGGCAAGCCCGGCCACCTTGGGTCTTGGCAGTGTGGTGGTGGGGACGAGCGGTACGGCAACAGGCAGCTTGACCGCCAGCGGCGCAAGTGTAACGGTTACGGCTGCGAGTGCCAACAACTCGGTGTTCAGCGTGGGTGGTCTCTCACTGCCGGTGACCATCCCGGCGGGCCAGAGCGCTCCGTTTACGGTGACTTTCAGTCCGCAGGTAACCGGAGCGGCGGGTGCCGCGCTGAGCTTTACCAGCAATGCTCAGCCTTCGACGACGACCGAAGCGCTGACGGGGACGGGTACGCCGGCGCCGGTCCACACGGTCAATTTGTCGTGGAACGCGAGCACGTCGTCGAACATTTCAGGCTACAACATTTATCGAGCGGTGTTTACAACCTCTTGCGGTTCCTACGCGAAGATCAACTCTGTGTTGGACACGAGCACGTTGTACTCCGACTCCGCAGTGATCGACGGTACGGCATACTGCTATGGCTCGACCGCGGTGAATACGAGTAACCAAGAAAGCGGGTACTCGAATATCGTTTCCAACATTCAGATTCCTCCACCGTAGCCGTAGCCCTAGTCCGATCAGCCCAAGTCTTGGCCCCGGGTGGTTTTGCCGGGGCCATGTTTTTGGGATCCCTCTCGTCGGAGACTTGTGAACACCGGGAAGGGACCAGATCGCCAGAAACGCTTATGATGCCTTAGTCTTTCTCATTCCCGTAGGCTGAACTCTCGGAGCCTTAAGCCGATGCCGTCGCTTGCTGCGATCGTTGCCACGCTGACCGCCGTGATTTGGGCCTACCTTGCCTTGGCCAGGGGGGCCTTCTGGCGTCTTAAGACCGCTCGAGTCGATGCGAGTGACGAGGCGGAATTCTCGGGGGGCATTGCTGCCATTGTTCCCGCGCGCGATGAGGCCGAACCGATCGGGCCGGTGGTCACTTCCTTATTCAGCCAGCGCCTGGATATGTCGGTGTTCCTCGTGGATGATGAGAGCACAGATGGTACCGCGGACGTGGCACGGCGCGCCGCGGAAAGCGCAGGCAAGGCCGAGGCGCTGGTCGTGATCCCGAGCAAGCCCTTGCCGGCGGGGTGGACCGGTAAATTATGGGCAATGCATCAGGGTATTGAGCGGGCACGGGCGCTGAATCCCGCGTGGCTCATGCTCGCAGACGCAGATGTAGTGCACGATGCCGAGACCGTGGCAAATCTGAGTCGCATTGCCGCCCAGGGTCCTTACGACCTGGTGTCGTTCATGGTGAAGCTGCATTGCAAAAGCCTCCCGGAGAAGCTTCTCATTCCCGCCTTCGTGTATTTCTTTTTCATGCTCTACCCGCCAGCCTGGATTTGTGATCCCCGGCGCCCGACCGCCGGCGCGGCTGGAGGGTGCATGCTGGTGAGAGTAGAGGCTCTGGATCAAGCCGGAGGACTGGAAGCCATCCGCGGAGCGCTCATTGATGATTGCTCGCTGGCACGGCTCATGAAGCAGAATGGCGGCCGATTGTGGCTAGAACTGACGAATCACAGCCAGAGCGTGCGACGGTACCAGACCTTCTCGGAGATCGAGCGCATGGTCTCGCGCACGGCCTTCAACCAGTTAGATCACTCTGCGCTGCTGCTACTGGGCACGATCGCGGGCATGATCATCACCTACCTGGCCCCTCCACTGTTGTTGTTCACCGGGAGCTGGCCGGCGTTCGTTCTGGGCGCTGCGGCTTGGGCGGCCATGGCGATGACCTACTCGACCATGGTGCGACACTATCGACTCAACCCCGCATGGGCATTGACCCTGCCGCTGGCGGCTCTATTCTATCTGGCAGCGACCATGCATTCGGCCCTGAAGTATTGGAGCGGTAGCGGTGGCGACTGGAAAGGGAGAGCCCAGGACGTTCACGACCCCAACACCGGTGAAACTGTCCTCCGTTAGATCACGGTGCGAGTGTGCCTGACGGTTTTCCCCTTTTCTGCGATTTCATTCCGATTCCTGTCAAACCGCGACGCCGGTGCGACTGCAGGATCGGATCACTTCACTTCAAACCTGTAAGAACCTGCCCCAAGCGCAACGACATACGATCCACGCTCTTGTTTCGCTTCCACCGGATTGCCGCCTTCGGTGAGGTGTGCTCCCGCGATCGCCGGCAAAAACACTTGCGCCGATGTGTTCGCCGGGATCGTAACGTTCAAGGAAAATGGACCCGCGGGCGTTCCCTTCCAGTCGCTAATGATCTTGCCGTAGATCGATTCATACTCCGCCCGCGCCGACGTCATGCGCGGATCAAGATGTGGGTGGATGACGATTTCTTTGAATCCCGGCGAATCCGGCGCGGTGTCGATTCCGGCGGCGTAACGATAAACCCATGCCATCACCGAGCCGAACGCATAGTGGTTGTAAGAGTTCATGGCAGGATCGCCCGTATCTCCGTTCCAGCGCTCCCACCAGGTGGTTGCGCCTTTCGATAGCATGTAACCCCAGGATGGGTAGGTATCGTTCATCAATAAACGATAAGCAATGTCTGATCGTCCGTGATCAGCCAGCGTGAAGAGGAGAAAGGGCGTTCCAAGGAATCCAGTCGAAAGATGCCAGCTGCGCTTCTCGATTTCTTTCACGAGCCTGTCAACCAGGAGGGGTTCAAGAGCCTCGGGAGCCATCTTGGTGTAGAGCGCAACCACGTAGGAGGTTTGCGTCCCCGTCCCAACTTCTCCGTCGTCCTGGATGTACGCCTTCTGGAAGGCCGTGCGGATGTTTCTCAGGACATCGTCATAGCGCCTTGCGTCGGCCTCCTTGCCGACCGCGTGAGCCATCTGCGACATCATGTTTGCGATCAGGGCCCAGTATGCGGTCGCGAGCAGGTCCTTGTTAGTGTTCTCATCAGGGGCCAGCCAGTCCGCGAAGTTGGGGCCGACGCCGTTGGTGCGCAGGAAGTCAGGGTTTCGGCTTTGGATGAAGTCCATCCAGCGCTGCATCGCATCCCAGTTTTCTTGAATGACCGCCTGGTCGCCATACTGCAACCACGTCGTCCAGGGAACGATCACTCCCGCATCACCCCAACCGGGTGCTCCCACCATCCCCTCGTTCCACGCCGATGTTCCTTCTGTTCCGCCTCCGTCGAACGGAAGTGTGTTGGGAGAAACATTGGTAAACGCGCCCTGAGTAGTTTGAGCGTCGACGATGTCCTGGATGAATTTCTGTGAGAATGCCGCGACGTCGAAGTTGTAGCTTCCCGTCCGCCAGAAGACGCCCGCATCTCCCATCCAGCCCAAACGTTCATCGCGTTGCGGACAATCGGTTGGAATGCTCAGGAAATTTCCACGCTGACCCCAGATTCCAATCGACCACATTTGATTGACCAGATCGCTTGAGGTCGACAGCCTGGCAACGGGGTCGCCGCTCACGCTGCTGACGACATCTCCCTGGATCGCATCGAGAGGCGGTGTTCCAGGATAGCCAGTGACCTCGACATATCGAAAACCGTGAAACGTAAAGTGCGGAGCAAACACTTCCTCGTCGCCGCCGCGCAAGGTATAGACATCCGTGGCGTCCGCATTCCGCAGATTTGCGGTATAGATCGTCCCCTCTGGATTCAAAATCTCGGCAAACCGCAGTTTGACTCTGCTACCCGCGGCACCCTTCACCTTCAGGGTCGCCCATCCCACCATGTTCTGGCCCAGGTCGAAAATGTAAGCTCCGTTTGCGACGAGCGTTACACTCTTAGGCTGCAACGTGGCGATCACTCGCGCGGGCGCGGTGATCTGGCTGGATAGGGCAATCAGGGGAGCATCCGCGACAACCACTTGTTTCCAGTTGGAGTCGTCGAACCCCTGCTTGTCCCATCCCGCCTGTTCCATTCGCGCGTCGTACACTTCTCCCGCATAAATATCCGATCGAAGAATTGCCGATGAGGCCGCCTTCCACGACTCATCTGTGACCACGGTCTCGTGGCTGCCGTCTGCAAAGTCGAGTTCGAGCTGTGCAACAAAACGGACCGGCGGAGAAAAGAAATGCATTCCGACCCAGGTTAAGCCGCTGCCATACCAACCATCCCCCAGAAGGGCGCCGATTACGTTGTTGCCGTGAACCAACAGATTGGTGACGTCGTAGGCCTGATACAGGACGCGCTTGCGGTAGTCGGTGAAATCAGGGGTCAGGACATCGCCTCCAACCCGGCTGCCATTGATAAACACACGGTAGCTACCCAGCGCGGTCACGATGAGTCGTGCGCTTTGTACGCTCTTCGATAGTGCGAGCGTTCGGCGCAGATACGCGGCAGGCTGCGGCAGTTCTCCCGGATCCCCGAGTCGTTTGTCCGTCAGATCCGTTACAACCTGGGCCGGTTGCCAACGCGGAGCGTTTTCGAGGCTAGCCTCCCATTTTTCATTCGAGGGGAAGCGCATCATGGAACCGTTTGCACGCGTGATCTTTAGCAACGCCGTCAGCGCGGCCGTACTGATTTTGGCCCCTTTGCTGGGCTCCCGCTGCGGTGACTCGGGGGCCGTCACCGTCACTTCAATCAGGTTCTTCCCGACAACCATTTGGTCAGAAATATCCCTGCGATCGAAGGAGCCCCACCCTTTCTTGGCATCTACTTCCTGACCGTTTACCTGGGCGACCAAGCCTCCCCGCGCCGCGAGCAACAGGACCGCGGCTCTGGCTTTCTCGGAAAGACTGACGCTCAAGCGAAACGTGGCAACCGTACCGGGCACGACCGCGAGTGCATCCTGACCTGTCACCCAGATCCAGCGGATTCCGTGGCGGTCCGCTTCATCCTCGGGGTTTTTCCAGCGGATCCACTTTGCCTTCCAGTCCCTCGCATGGAGAAGTCCCATTTCCCACCAGGCTCGTTCCAACGACTCCGATCCTTGCCCTGCCGCATCCCATACGCGCACTTTCCAGTAGTATCTCTTGCGCGATTCCAAGGCTGGACCACGATAGGCAATTCCAACCGACTCGCTGGAAATAACTTTGCCGCTGTCCCACACGTCGGCCTCCCCGGCCCCCAGGCCGTCGGCCTTGCTGGCCACCAAGACCTCGTAAGCCACCTGTTTCCAATTGCGCTCGGTATTATCGCTCTGCCAGGACAGGTGAGGGGCAGTCGCGTCGATACCCAGAGGGTTCTCCAGATATTCGCAGCGCAGGCGGACCGGCGTGGCGGAAGCGGCCGACACCAGAATGACCATTGCGATGAACACAATTAATAATTTGCGCTGTTCCACCTGATCCTCCTCGGACCTGATTCACCCGACCGACCGGTTCGCCACACAGTAATTCCAGTTCCGTCCCGCAACGAAATATTGGACCTCGACTGCGGGACTTAAGTGCAGACGGCGGGGATGGTTTCACTTGGGCGATCCCGGTGTCAACCGATCCAAGAACTGGGGAAAAACGCGTTTTTCCGGCGGTTCCAGACCCCACCAGTCCGGCCGCAATGGGTAAAAAGGGTAAGGGCATTTTTAGCGTTCTTCGTTTACAATCGTCCTGATCATCCCCCACCAGGTACCCTCGCGTACCGCTGTTTGAGTCAAGAAAAATTCAGTCAGATTGGCGAGCAATCGCAAGCTGTATGGACTTGCTTTCGCTGGGTACTGCTCCGGAGGCGGCGCGTTTCGGGCTGCCATGACCGTAGAGGCCCGGTTGTCAGTGCGATTGTCTAGTCGACGGAGGTAGTGATGAGGTCTTCAATTCTTCCCGTTCTCAACGTTGCCCGCAGGCGTCACGACGACCCGGGGAGAGTCACGCAACGTTTGCTCCTGCTGCTGGGAATTCTCGTGATGAGCACCCTGTCGCATGCGCAGCAAGCGGGGAGTGCTCCACCTTCGGATCCCGCAACGATGCAGATGCTTCTCCAGAGAATTGAGCAACTGGAAGCGAGGGTCGTGCAACTGGAAGCAGCATCTCGACCGCCAGCGCCCAGCGGGGTTCCCAGCGCGGGTCCCAACGCGGCGGCGATCGTGGCAGCAAGCACGGTCTTGAGCACAGCACCCAGCGTAACCCCATCCTCTGCTCCCGCTCAGACGACCTCGACGGCGCAAGCCGAGCCTTCACTGCAGGAGGAGTCCCCACAAGGACCGGAGAGAATGGACCTCAGCAAGACCCTGTTGCGCATTCGGGGCTTCGGCGATATCGACTTCGGGGGGAGTAACCAAAAGGGTACGACCACCTCTTTCACCCTGGGGGAGCTTGACCTCTTCGTGACCTCCGACGTATCCGAGAAGTTCCGGTTCCTGAGCGAGATTGTCTTTGAAGCGGGCCCGCTGCAGGGCCAGCCCGCCAACGTTTTCGACGTGGATCTGGAACGCTACCTTCTGCAGTACTCGGCTAATGACTACTTCAACCTTTCGGTTGGTCGCTTTCATACGGCGATCGGCTACTACAACACGGCGTATCACCACAGTACCTGGTTACAGACCACGACCGGACGTCCCTTCCTGTTTGAGTTTGAGGACCAAGGCGGGATCCTGCCAATCCATACGGTGGGCGCCTCTGTGTCAGGTAGAATTCCGTCCGGATCCTGGGGTTTGCATTATGTGGCAGAGATCGGGAACGGGCGAGCTTCGGAGAATCCATTGTTTGCGGAACCGGTACAGAACGTGGTCGATGAGAACAATCACAAAGCGTTTAATCTGGCCCTGTTCGCCCGTCCCGAAGCGATTCATGGATTGCAGGTCGGCTTCTCTGCCTACCGGGACCTGCTGACTCCTGTCAACCAGCCGGCGATTGGAGAAACGATTTTGGACGCCCACGCGATCTACACCGTGCCGAATTTCGAGTGGCTGAACGAGGTGGTCCTGATTCGTCACGCGCCCCAGGGACCCTCCCAAGTGTTCAACACGCCCGGTTTCTACTCCCAGATATCAAAAGCGTTTGGCGCCTATCGGCCGTATCTTCGATATCAGTATGTAAACGCCGCGAATCAGGAGCCGGTCTTCGGAATCGGAGCTCCTCGCTTCGGTGGGCCGGTCGGCCTGCAGTATGGGCCGTCGGTGGGGCTGCGCTACGATGCCAGCGAGTCGGTGTCGGTCAAGCTGCAATACGACCACACGACCTTGCGAGACCAGCCCTCGATCAGTAGTCTCGCGCTGCAATTCGGCTTTACGTTCTAGAAAGGAACAATGGTGCAGCGTGTAGTTCGCGTCCTTTCGATCGTGGCCGCCTCCATACTGCTTCTGGAAGCGCCGGCGAACAGGCCAGCCCGGGCCGCCTCGTTGCCGGAAAGGAGTGCGTCCGCGCAAAGCCTTGCCATCATCGTCAACCAGGAAAATCCGGTGCAAGATCTCGACTTTGCCGAGCTGCGCCGGATTTTTCTGGGGGAGCGGAGCCATTGGCCGAATGGGCGCCGTATCACCCTGGTGACCATGGAGCCGGGGCAGCCGGAGCGGACCGCTGCACTCCGCGACATTTGCCGGATGAACGAGGAAGAGTTCCGGAAACACTTCATGCAGAGACTGTTTACCGGAGAAGCCATTGTTTCTCCGAAGACTCTGGCAAGTCCAGTCGGTGTGCGCAAGTTTGTGTTCAACGTGCCGGGCGCGATTGGCTATGTTCGAGCGAGCGATCTCGATAGTTCAGTAAAGGTCATTCGCATCGATGGCCATTTGCCCGATGACAAGGACTACCGGCTGCAGATCGAAACGCCGCCAGCCAAATAGTATGAAGGGCACAGACAAACATGCGGCCGAAGCCAGCACCACTCGTCCGGTGACGGGAGGGAATCGTTTGTCGGGCGCGCTCTCACGCTACAGCTACACTCTGTTGCTGATTTTAGTGTTCGGCACGGAAACAGCCGTGGGAATCTTCGTGATTCGGGACTTGCGCAGCGGCAACCTGGAGGCACAGCAAATGTACGCGGGATCGGTGCTCGGTCTCCGCCAAATCGGGGAATTGCAATACCAGGCGCAAGAGACTCGCCGCAGCACGCTCTATGCTCTAACGACCAATGACAGTAATCTGCAGGTGGAATATGCCGACCAGTCGAATCTGGCGGACGATAAGGTAACGCAGGGCATTAGCGACTATCTGCAAGAGGCGAGAACGCCTCAGGAGATTGAGGTGGGCAGAGGGCTGCAAGAGCATTGGTCTGCTTATCATGACATCCGGAAAGAGGTGCTGGCCTCGATTCTCGAGGGCAGCACGAAAGAGGCGGTGGATCTTGATCTGACCAGCGGCGTGCCGTCGTTCGAGGTCGTGCGTCTGGATCTCGAAGATATCAAGCGGTTGTACGACGAGCAGGCATCCAAGAGCGTTGGGAATGTAGCGGCCAGCCATCGTCGGTCGGTCGTCAGGCTGGTTGCCGTTCTGTTCTTCACCCTGTTGTTTGCGAGCGTCTCTGTGTGGGCAATCCAGCGGAGCAAGGTGCAGAGCACCCTGCAACTCGCCAGGATGCAGATGAATTTTGTCGCCTCGGTGTCGCATGAACTGCGCACGCCGCTCACGGTTATCTGCTCCGCCGCAGACAATGTTGCCGACGGTGTGGTGGGTGGAAAGGAACAGTTAGGGAGATATCGCTCGCTGATCCGCAGCCAAAGTCGCCAGGTCACCGAGTTGGTAAATCAGCTGCTCTCGTTCGCCTCTACCCAAGAGCATCCGGTCCGCTACGCCTTGCGCCCCATGTCGGTTTCGCAGATCGTAGAAACGGTCGTCGACGGCACCATGGAACTGGTGCAAGGTGCCGGTTTTGTAGTCGAGCATCGCGTCGAGGATGGACTGCCCCACATCAACGGTGATCTGTCGGCCCTTGCCCAGTGTTTGCAGAATCTGGTCGTGAACGCAGTAAAGTACAGCGGCGAGGCGCGCTGGATCAGCATTCGCGCTTACACCGGCGAGGGGGCCGGTGGAAGTGGCAAGGAAGTCCGCATCAGCGTTCAGGACCGGGGCATCGGCATCGACGCGCCGGAAATTGCTCGCATCTTTGAACCCTTTTACCGCAGCCCAGCCGTTACCGCCGCCCAGATCCACGGGACAGGCCTGGGATTGCCCGTAGCCAAGAATATCGCGGAAGCCATGGGCGGAAGCCTCTCGGTAGCCAGTGAACTGGGTATCGGTAGTGTTTTCACACTGCACTTACCCATCATCGTGGAGAGCAATCCCCACACAGCAGGTGTAACTCACGGATCAGGCTTGTTTTCTCAAAAATGAACGAGAATATTTTGTTGGTCGAAGACGAAGAACCACTGCGAATTACTTTAGGCGATCGGCTGCGAAGCGAGGGCTACAGCATCGACTTCGCGGGGGATGGCAACGAAGGGTTCGACAAGGCGACTCGTCTGCCCTTTGATTTGTTCATCCTCGATGTCATGCTCCCTCACCGCAACGGCTTCGACCTTTGTCGCGACATCCGGCAAGCCGGGCTGGCCACCCCGATCCTGCTGCTAACCGCTCGAGGCCAAACCGCGGAGAAGGTGGTTGGACTGAAGCTGGGGGCCGACGATTACGTAACAAAACCCTTTGATACCCTCGAACTCATGGCCCGAGTCGAAGCTTTGTTGCGACGTGCCCCCACGCGGTTCGGCCAGGGCATTCTCAACTTTGGCTCGATTCGTATGGATGTTCGCGGCACCCAAGTTACCCGAGACGGCCATCCGGTCTATCTTTCCGCCCGGGAATTCCAACTCCTGCGCTATTTTGCGGAGCATCCCGGAGCCACCCTCTCTCGGGGCGAGCTTCTACGGGAGGTGTGGGGCTATGAGGAGGGCACTTTTACTCGCACGGTGGATGTACACGTTGCAAGCCTGCGCCAGAAGCTGGAGAAGGATCCGAAAAAGCCCCAGATCATTGCAACCATACCAGGGGCGGGCTACCGTTTTGAACGATGAGAAGCGGAGCGCAACTCCCGTCTCCGTCCTCACTCTTCAGGGCTGTTTGACGGATCGCAACGCAGACTCTGCCCGGTCATGGTGCCCCTCGGTATACCACGCAGGTGCATACGTCTCGAGAAGTTCATACAACTCCCCAAGCGCGTCCTCCGGTCGTCCGGACCGCGCGCTCGCGCCTGGCTCTTGATCCATGAATCGTGAATGAGCGTTCATGGCCGGTTGTTTCTTAGGTTCGAGCATGGCACCCTACGCCTCCCCGAGTTGTCGGCGCATGCATTGCCGACAACTGATATAGGATCGCCTGCGGAGCAGGCGTGCGACAGCGGTTTCCGCCACTGCCGCGTTCGCCTCCAGTCAATTTGCAGGGGGGCTGAAGAGCGTCGCTAACAGAGGATGGAGCGACTGCGAGCATATAGGCTCTGCACCTCTGTCGTTATTAGACAACAGATGCTCTGGGTACCGTGTTAAGAAATGTAAACTCTTGTAAGGCAGATGTAAGTGGCGAGTCAAGATTCTCCACTTATGTGGCGGGGATATGCGACGGATGCCCGAAGAAATTCCGTTGCGCGGACGTAACTTGAGGTTGCGCCTGCCAGTTGTTTGTTCCAGATCAAAGTCCCGGGTGTCTCACCAGGCGCTCGGCCAAGGAATCAGCGTAATTTGTGGCGATTCTGACATCGAATGGGTAAGAAATGACCGTCCGTCACGACGGGTCCCTACCGTGACACCAGAAGTTCTACTTCCCGCTCAATTTCAGCAATCGCGATGGGAGCCAAGTGAGCTTCGCTCAGTCGTTGGTTGAGTTGCGCCAAGCGCGTTTGCTTGAATCGGATCCACTCCGCAATGCGTGCCTTTGCCGGTTGACTCGACTCTCTGTAAACCTCGATCGCTTGCGAAGGCACGGCACGGTCCCCGCTTTCGACAACTCGCAGAGCGGAGACCAGAGCATTGTAGACATCCTGCAGTCCGGGGCCTTCTTCAGCCAGGTGTTCTTTATTCAGGACAATCTTGCCAATTGCAGATTGAGCATCGCTGATCGCCGATTTGAGTTGTGCGTTTTGTGTTTCCGACTTCTCTTGCACCAGCTTCTTTTGAATCTCCGTAAGCTGCTTCTGAACCGACACCATTTCTGCAAGAGCGCGTCTGGCCGCAATGGCTTCGGCAAATATTTGTTGACCCAGTTGCAACTGCTGCGCCAGCACGTCGGGAGTCGCGGGGGATCGCGGATCCATGATGAGAGTCAAAGGCTGGTTTTGAATCTCCCCATCTACCGTCAGGCGGACCTGGTAGATTCCGGGCACCGCCTTCGGCCCGCTCGGACGGTGGTATTCGGCATCGTCGTCCGCGGTCGGCCCACCGGAACTGCCCCAGGTAAGGTTCCAGACGAAGCGGTGCATGCCGGCCGTTCTCTCCAGGACTTCAGGCTTGGCGAACCACCGCTCCGCGACGGGAAGCGGCAGGTACTTCGTCGGGACCTGCTCTTCCGAGGAATGACGTTCTGAAGAAAATCGTCGGACGAGGTTTTGCTGTGCATCGAAAACTTCCAGCAGCACAGTGCGCGCCATAGACGGAAGGAAATAGTCGATCATCGCACCATTCGGAGGATTCACGGCCGCAGGCTCTTCGGGCGGAAGCGGCGTCCCCTGAAACGAATCGTTATCGACACGAACTGCGGTCGCGGGACGGTAAAGGTACGGGGCTCTGGTTTTGTCCGCATCCAATGCCTGCACCTGACGAAGCGGCGTGATGTTATCCAGAATCCAGAAGGACCGCCCGAATGTGGCAATTACCAGGTCGTCCCCGTGGAGGGTGAGATCCCGAACCCCAGTGACTGGCAGATTCAATTGCAAGGACTGCCAATGATCGCCATCGTCAAACGATACGTAGACACCGAATTCGGTTCCCGCGAAGAGCAGTCCCTTGGCCTGTGGGTCTTCGCGGACGGCGCGCAAAAATGCGGGCGCAACCATGCCGTTCGTGACCAGTTGCCAGGTCGCTCCGTAATCGCGTGTTCGATAAATGTAAGGCGTCTGATCATCCATGCGGCTGCGATTGACGGCCGCATAGGCGACCGCGGGATCGAAATGCGAACTCTCCATCAAAGAGATCTGGCTCCAATCGGCTAGCCCTGGCGGGGTCACATCCTTCCAGTTCTTTCCGCCATCGCGAGTCACGTGAATCAATCCCGTGTCGCTACCTGCCCAGATCAGATCGCGATCCAGCATCGATGGCGCGATCGTGAAGACGACCCCGTAACCAGCGGGTTTAGCATTCTCGAGAGTCAACGGAGACTGGGTCGGGCGACTCCCTGGTTTCTCGTGGGTCGATCCAGTGAGGTCGGGGCTGATGGTTTCCCAGTGCAGACCGCCGTCGACGGTCGTCATCACATACTGCGTTCCGAGATAAAGCCTTGCCGGCTCAACCAGGGAACGAACGAGCGCGGGTGTCCATGGATCACGATACTTGCGCAGATTGATGTCGACATCGAATGCGAAGGCTGGCCATGGAGTAATGTCCTGGCTGAGGCCAGTTCGTTTATTGAAGCGAGCCACGGAACCATACGGCCCACTCCCATAAATAATGTCGGAATCATTCGGATCGACCACAAGATATCCGCTTTCGCTGCCGCCGGGAAGAAACCAGTCCCGCGGCGTAATTTGACCGTGGTCGGTGCGGCTTAGCACCGCGGCGCTGCCGCTATCCTGCTGCGCGCCATATACAACATAGGGAAACTGGTTGTCGGTAGTCACGTGATACAACTGCGCCGTGGGTTGGTTATACCAACTGCTCCAAGTCTGGCCGCGGTTGAGGCTGATCGTGGTTCCCTGGTCGGTTCCCAGAACCATGCTGGCGGAATTTTTCGGATCGATCCAGAGCTGGTGATAATCGTCGCCGCCCGGAGCACCGCGCACCACCGAAACAGTCTTTCCGCCATCCTCGGATCGATAAAGGGCGACGTTCGGAATGTAGATCACGTCAGGGTTGTGGGGATCGATCGTGATGCGATTGAAGTACCAGGCGCGGCTGGTCAGTGGAGGAGCGGAGTTGGCCAATGCCCAGCTGTTGCCTCCATCGTCGGAGCGATATAGACCGGATTTTCCAACTTGGGTCTGGGGTTGGATCTCGTCCTGCAGAACAATGAGCGCGTACACGCGCTTGCCGTCCGGCGCAACGTCGACTCCCACGCGCCCCCAATCACCTTCCGGCAGCCCCTTTCCGTCGAGCCGAGCCCAGGTCTTGCCGCCATTCTGAGAACGGTACAGACCACTTCCTGGTCCCTCGATCGGAGCGTACGTGCTCCAGGGCGGACGCCGCACATGCCATGCACCGGCAAACAAGACCTGAGGAGTGGCGGAACTCATCGCCAGATCTGAAATGCCGATCGCAGGGCCCAGATCGAGAACCCGCTTCCAATGCGCGCCTCCATCAACGGACTTAAAGATGCCGCGTTGTTCGCTCGGACCAAAAACATGTCCGAGAGCGCCTGCATAAACGACATTCGGATTCTGCGGGTCAATGATGATCCGGCTGATCTGGCGCGTGTCTTCCAGCCCGATATGATTCCACGTTGCACCGCCGTCAGTGGAGCGGTAAACGCCGTTGCCGGAAGAGAGGTCCTCGCGAATGTCGGACTCACCGGTTCCCGCGTAGATAATTTTGGGATCGGAGGGAGCCACGGCCAGTGCCCCAATCGAGGCCACCGGCTGGCCGTCAAAGATCGGCGTCCACACAACTCCAGCGTCCGTCGTTTTCCAGATCCCGCCATTGACCGATCCAAAATAGAAAGTGGTCGAGTCGCCCGGCACACCGGACACCGCGACGGCGCGTCCCCCGCGGAAAGGGCCAATCAGGCGCCATTTGAGCCCACTCCCCAGTTCCTGGGGAACCGACTGAGTCAAGGCAATCGTTGGCAACAATAAAGGTAGCAGCAGAAAGGCGCACGTAGAAATACAACGCGCTAAACGCGATCTGAATTTGTGCAAGCGCCGGACCCCGATCTTGATACTCCAGTGAGTTGAGCTATTATGCCCGATCCTCTCCAACCGCGCAGCTACTGGCCCGCGGCGACGTCGGAAGCGGGCTTCCTCGGCGTCACGAAAAGCTTCGTCCACGCAGAGCACCCGCCACCGAGTGCCCTGCAGCAAAAAAGCGCAGGGCTTCGACGCTCCCTTTACTATATTCTGCGGAAAGCCACGGAGTGAACTTGAGAAAAAGGGGAAAGTCTTACTGAGATAGCCCCACCTGAGATAGACCCACGCGGTGCAGAAGATCCTGAAACCGCGGGTCGGAACGCAGGCCGTCCCAATCCCTCGCTACAGCGAGATGGATAAGAGGGGCCTCTCTGGCGGCATCCGCCTTTTCGAGCCAGTCGAGAGTGCGCTCATTCTCTCCGGCGTGAGCATAGAGGCGCGCGATGCGTATGGCAGGCACATGGGACCGTTGGGAGCGGGCGGCAAGTGTGTCAGCCGCTCGTCTCATCGCACTGCGGTAGCCAGCCTCGCGGTAGCCCTCTTGCAAGGCCCGCACCACTTCTTGATCGCCCAGAGCCGAGAAAAATCGTTCCGCCTCTTGCACGGCTTCTTTGTCCATTCCCTTCTTGAAGAAGGCGACCCAAAGACCCAAGTGGGCAAATGAAAGGCCCGGTTCGTTGGCTACAACTTCTTGGATTTGCAGAATGGCTTCATCATAGCGGCCGAGATAAACCAGATGCCATCCGTAGAAGACCTGGAAAAAGGAACTCATGGGATCCAGTTCGAGTGCTCGGCGAATCTCTTTCTCCCAATCCTGATTTCGCAGGCGAGAGATCAAATAGTCGGCGTACATGAAGTGTGCGTTGGCATTGTTGGGATTGAGTTCAAGTGCCTGCTGGAATTCTTTTTCGGCGCCAGACCAATCCCTGTCATTGATCTTCAGATTTGCCAGACTTACATGGGCGTCCGCGAGCGTGTCATCCAGTTCCAAGGCTTTGGTCAGAGCGACCTGCGCTCGGCCCATGGTTTCCTGCGGGGCCAGAAAGCCGGTATCTGCGCGGGACATAAAAACGTCCGCCAGGCCTACGTACGCTAAGGCGCAATTGGGATCTTGGTCCAGAGCCAGCTGGAAATAGCGCTCTGCATGGTCCAGTTCTTCCTTCGAGAGTTTGAACCAGTGGAACCGCCCTTTGAGATAGGCCTCGTAGGCATCGGGGTTGACCTGTCGTGCGCTGCCGAGATATCGTGTCTCCTCAGGCGTGATTGCAACCCTGATCTCGCGTGCAACCGTGCTTGCAACCTCACTCTGCAGGACCAGCACGTCTCGCAAATCACGCTCGTAACTTTCGGCCCACAGGTGGGTATCCGTTGCCGCGTTGATCAACTGCGCCGTGACCTGCACCCGTCCCCCGGAACGCTGCACCGACCCTTCAAGGATCCCGTCCACGCCCAATTCACGCGCGATCTGCGGCAGGGGCTTCCTCGCTCCCTTGTACTGCATCACCGACGTCCGTGAAATAACCTTCAACGCTCGGATCTTGGACAGGTTTGTGATCAGCGCTTCTGTCATGCCGTCGGCAAAATAGTCCTCACTGGCATCTCCGGAGAGGTTGGCCAGCGGCAACACTGCAAGGGATTGAATCCGAGGAGAACCGGGATGGTCCAGATGTAGGTTTCGTAAACCGCATCCGTTCCACCTGAGTACGCCACCCACGATCAGAAGGGTCATGATGGTTGCAGCCAAAATCAGGTAGCGTCTCTTGTTATGTGGAACCGGGGGCTGCAAGGCGGCAGCGAGCAGAGGGCTCGTAGGCAGCGCCAAGCGGCGCAAATCCACCGCCAACTCTTTTGCCGACTGGTAGCGATTCTCGGGTTCTTTCTCCAGGCACTTCCCGATGATCCGCTCCAGTTCTGGAGACAGCTTAGGGTTGAGGACGGTGGGCGGTCGCGGCGGCCTGCGCAAAATCGCACCGATCAGTTGCGAATGTTCGACTTCTCCAAAAGGTCGCTGCCCCGTGGCCATTTCGTACAACACGGCCCCGGCGGCGTGAATGTCGGTACGGGCGTCGATCTCTTCCCCCAGCAACTGCTCCGGCGCCATGTAGGGAAGAGTACCCGCCATCGTGTGCGTCTGGCTAAGACTTGCTGTCGCGGCGCTGTCGGTGACCAGAGGCCTCAGCTTGGCGAGTCCAAAATCCAGAATCTTCAGGCGTCCGTCGCTAATCACCCGCAAGTTTCCGGGCTTGAGGTCACGATGAATGACCCCGTGATCATGGGCCGCAGCCAAGCCTTCTGCGAGCTGCACTCCGAGGCGGAGGACCTCCAGCTCGTGCAGGGGTCCGACGGCCACTTTCTCGCTGAGGGTGATTCCTGGAATGTATTCCATCACCAGGAAATCCACACCCTGCTGCGTATCGAAGTCGTAGATGGTCGCAATGTTGGGATGGTTCAGCTGGGAAAGAGCCAGCGCTTCTTTGTGGAAATGATTGCGTGCGGATGCGTCGGTTAGTGTGCCGGACGAAAGGACCTTGACGGCAACATCGCGGGCGAGGTGCTCGTCGCGGGCGCGATAGACATCTCCCATGCCGCCGGCGCCGATCTTCTCGACGATGCGATAGTGACCCAGCGCACCGCCGACAAGCGCTTCCTGGTCCGACGCTCGGCTGGTCATAGGGAAAAGTTCCCCTTCCCGCCTCACAGTCCCATTCTAGGCCGTTGAGAAGAGCGCTCGAGCTCTCATACCCCGGCGATGCCCCATCGGAGGACGGGATGACCGTTGTGGATCGAGCGCCCAATGCTCAGTTCTAATTTTCCGCCAAGCGACTCCCGCTGTCCGTGAGCGAGATCACTCGTCTGGGCTGACGTCCAGGAGCGTACGAAGTCTCGCCGTTTGTACGAAGGCGGAAATTTGGACGGTTCGGCACGGTACTTGTCGCCGGAACCAGGCTCCGGGGCTCTTAGGCAGCAACTACCGGAAGGAGAGGTGTCTCAGGCCGCATGAGTTCTCTTCTCCAGTGCGGCTTTCCATGCTCTCAGAGCATACATCGCGTCATCCATGGCTTCTCTCTCTTGTTCAGCATCAGCCCCGGTCGCGCGAAACAGCTCACGCATGTGCTCGGCTATCGCTTCTTCCGCGGCAGAAAGTCTCTTCGCCATCTCGGAGCTGTCGGTCTCGAAAACGGCCGCCCGATACAGGACTCTCCATTTGGCAGGATACGGATCTTGAGACTCACCTTTTTTCATGGTCCAGCCTCCAGCCTCAACCGAAACAAAGGGAGGATCTGTCCTCTCGGAGTCTTATCGTCCCTCCGTGGTGGGGTTGAAAGGGAGTGGCATCATATTCAGTCGAACCGGTCTGCTTGCTGGTTGGAATGGCAGCGCTGTATAGACGGGGATCATCCTGCCCACCTTGTCTCTCGCTCACGTCACTGCACAAAAAGCAGCGCGGCCTTGGCTCTGTCGCGAGTCTCCTCCGCGTACCAGGACGGGGCAAAATCCTCGAGAAGGTCATATAGCGCTTTCAGAGCTTCTCTCAGTTCTATCGCCTCGGCAGTCCGAGGCTCCGCGTCGTGCACGAATGCGGAGCGCTTCTGGTAGACCTCTGTCAATGCCATTTGAACCTCTCAGACAGACTCAGTTGTGCGGAATTAGAAACCGATCGGAGTTCGGCTGTCAGTGATTGAAATCACAGTTCAACAAAACAGTTCGGCGCCGTGGTGCGGGCATCGTGGGCTAGGAGCCCGATGGGGTGTCGAACACGAAGTGGCCGTGAAAGGCCGCGCCAAACAATATGAAGAGCCGCCCCGTCAGTGACCGACTTCCAACGACGCCCCCGTCTCTTCCCAGTCCGGGGGCGGCAAGGGGACACCCCAGATGTTTCGCGGCGTATCCAGCTCGATCCCGCAATGCAGAGGGTTCCTGGCATCGATGTAGACAACTCGAGCTGCAGCTCGCTTGTCCGTTAGGAACACGTGAATCAAGATTCTCGTTCCAGGGCTCAACCCGACTGCGGTTGCGATCAAGGCTCCATGCAGGTTCACGACGATCGTCAAGCCTTCGCACGTCTCAGGCCCGCCCTCGATGGTGATCACCACTTTGAGAGGAACGCGAGTACTTCGCCTCGAATCACGAAACTCTTTAGAGGGCATGAGGGGAAGGATACATGGGGCGGACCGCCGATGAAAGCGTGACCCAGGCTTGCCGGTCCAACAAAGCGATGCGGCCGGAGGGATCCAGCGTCCCTTGGTAACTTGGGAATACAGAATCTCAAAGCTTGACGTCGCTATTTTTTCAGAAGCACGTCGAGGAGTCGTGCCAACTCAGCCTTCTCCTGAGTTCTACTGTCGGCGTTGGAACTGTCGTCCGTGAGCTGTGCGAGTTCGTGTGCCAGGAGGCGCTCGGCTACGTGCCGCGGAAGGTAGATGGTGTCCCGTGATGGCGTCAGCACCCAACTTTTGTTGTCGCGGTGATTCAGAAGCCATCGTTGCTGTTCCGAACGCTTGTGCACCTCCGCCTTACTTCCCGCGAGAGAAATCAGTTGATCGATCTGAACTTCGACCCAGTTCTGGTTCCTTCCGATGTGCACCTTCTTTACTTCGAAATGGTCGAACACGATCACGGATTGAGCTGACCTGAAGAGGTCACGCCCACGCAGGCCCACCTCTGCGTCTGTGCAAGCTAGCAGGAACGCTGCGCGCAGCTGTTCGGGATTGGGATGAACGGAATGCACGACCGAAACAGGACTCGTCGTGCTGCCCAGGGGTTGGCTTTCCGCGAAGTTGCCGGAGAACGGGGTCTCGGGCGCGGACTCCTCCGAGGCATCAAGACCCAGGTCGTTCGCAACCGGGGGGTGCCGATCGGGGTTTGCTGACGCGGGCGTCAGGCGTGGGGGCCGGGTAGAACTGGATAGCGTGCCACCGGGTGTTGCTGTGACATAACGAAAGAAACGAGGTGGTCCCCGCTGTTTCCAATACGGCGAATCGTACGAATCGACACCGGGGCCCGAGCGCAGGAGACTTAAAAACGAATGCTGGACGGGATTGACCACAATCCCGGCATGTCCGCGCCAGACAGCCAAGTCGCCGGGTTGCGGATTTGTCACCCGCCGAAACCCGTTGGCCCCGGCGAATAGATCTAAAGAACTCGCGTACTCATAAGGAAAACCGGCGCGCCCGTAGAGTTCGTGAACGAAGTGGGAGCAGTCGGAAGGGAAGCCGCTACGATGCCGGGAATCCAACGCAGCGCCCAGAATCGCCAAACCCTCTCCTGGATTCAGCGTTCGGGGTGGACCCGGCTTCTGCAGTCGGTCGGGGTCCGTGCGACGTTGCTCTTGCGCTGACGTGACCCGGGCAGAACCCAGTGAAAGCAGCAAGAAAAGAAACACGCCTTTGGCACGGAACCGCATAAGCGTTTATAACCGCCTCCAGCCACGGAGCACAGGTCACTGGGGTGCTGCCGAGTCCACGAAAAAAGTCCTGACTCAGATGTACCTCCGGGGCAGCGGTGCAGGCAAGTCCTAGTTCGTGTTTGGGGGCTCCGGGCGCTGCCGCGCCGGTGACGGCTTGGACGGCAGAACATTCTGCGAGTCGCCCTACGGTGAGTGCAAAGTCCGCTCAACTTTGAAGGACCCCCGCCGCGACCTCTGATAACATCTTGCGGAAGAACGGTCCAGGGAGGGCAAATGGCTGAGAAGATGATCTCCGAACGAGTATCCGCCTCCGCCGCACCAGGCCCCTTACACCTGCGGGTGCTGGGCATCGTACTCGCCGGCGGCAAAGGAACCCGGCTGTTTCCCCTCACGCGCGAACGCGCCAAGCCTGCAGTTCCGTTCGGAGGCAAATACCGGATCATCGATTTCGTCCTCAGCAATTTCGTCAATTCCGGAATCCATTCGATCTACGTTCTCACTCAGTTCCGCAGCCAGTCGCTGCTCCAGCACCTGAGCGAGGGATGGCAGTTCGGAGGACTGCTGAAGAGTCACTTCATTATCAATGTGCCGGCACAGATGCGGTCGGAGAATGAAAGCTGGTACCAGGGAACTGCCGACGCCATCTTTCAAAACATGAACCTCATCGAGCAGTCCGACCCGCACGTGGTGGCCATTTTCGGAGGCGACCACATCTACCGCATGAACATCGCCAGCATGATCGACTTCCACAAAGCCCGGCACGCCGAAGTGACCGTGGCCGCCATCCCCGTTCCGCGGGAGTACGCCACCGAATTCGGTGTCGTCGAGGCCAGCGAAGATGGACGCATCATGGCCTTTCACGAAAAAAAACGCAACGCACCAACCATACCCGGCGATCCCAACCGGGTCTACGCCTCTATGGGCAACTACATCTTCTCCACCCGCACTCTTCTCGATCTGCTCGAGGCCGACGCGAAAGATACCCACAGTCATCACGACTTCGGCATGGACATTCTGCCCAAGCTTGCCGGCAATGCTCCCATCTTCGCGTACAACTTCGAAAACAACCGCATTCCTGGCGAGGCCGATGGCTCCATTCCCTACTGGCGCGATGTAGGCACCATCGAGGCCTACTACGAAGCCAACATGGACTTGAACCACATTAAGCCCGAGCTTAACCTTTACAATCGCGAGTGGCCGGTGCGTAGTACTAGCTATCCCGATCCACCCGCCAAGTTCGCCTTCGACGAGACCGATCGCCGGGGCGAGGCGCTGGACAGCATCGTCTCTGGCGGATGCATTCTTTCCGGCGGCGTCGTGCGCAAGTCCGTTCTGGGGCGCGGCGTCCGCGTCCACACCGGCGCCCTGGTAGAGGG
This sequence comes from Candidatus Sulfotelmatobacter sp., assembly GCA_049792875.1. Classification (GTDB taxonomy): domain Bacteria; phylum Acidobacteriota; class Terriglobia; order Terriglobales; family Acidobacteriaceae; genus Sulfotelmatobacter. The sequence continues at coordinate 26,884 of JBARBI010000122.1, read as the reverse complement.
CTGCGTGATCATGGATAACTGCGACATCGGGCGCCATGCGAAGGTTCGCCGCGCCATTCTGGATAAAAACGTTCGGATTCCCGAAGGCGCTTCGGTCGGCTACGACCTGGATGCTGACCGAGCGCGCGGATGGCACGTCACCGATTCCGGCATCGTCGTCATCGGCCGGGAGCACAGCACGGTGCCAATGGCGGCGATGTTTTCCTGAGTTCGCCCAAGCCTGGACTGTTGGCAGTCCAGAAACCGGACCAATACTCGTCGCACCAACTCTCTTTGTCGAAGACATCGGGACGGTTGAGGTTCACCGGAGGGCTCCGTCAGAATTGAGCGCGGCAGCGTTACTGAGGCTTTGTCGATGGGAGGGTGTCCACCTTGATGGCGGACGGGTTGTTGGTCTTGCCTGTGTCAATCCAGACTTGGCCGAGCCGGCCATCGGAATCCGGAGTGAGGATTATGTGCGACTGGTCGGCACTGCCGCTCGCGCCCGGTCGCACAATATCGATCGTTTCTTGTGTGACGTGAAGGCCTTGGCTTAGGTCCCCGGGACGCGACTGCTCGATCTGCCGAACCGTACTTTGTCCGCCTCCGGACGTGGAGCGCTGAACCGTGGTCTCGCGCTGCACAAGCTGCAGGCTGCCATCACCCGCCACACCCGGAACGTCCGTCGAATACGTTTCGGTGGTATCGCGCCTCTCCCCGGCACCGGTCTGAGCCTGTTTGCGGGTCGCGTGCTCAACCACTACGAGGTTACCCGTTGCATCGGGGCGGAGAACGCGCTCGTCTTTGCTGCGTACCTGACCGTCCTGCTTGGTCGAGCTTTCTCGGACCTCGCTGAGTTTCCAGCCCCCTGCCCCATCGGAGAGGAGCGTGGATTTCCTGGATTCGACCGTGCCGTCACCATTTTTGGTCTCTCGTTGTTCGATCTGCACGGCCGCAGAAAACCCTCCGTTGCCGTCCTGGGTTAGCACCGTGGTATTCGTCACCCGAACCCCGGGGCTGAGTTGCCTTGAGTCCTCCGACTCGCGCTGCACGACCTGCAGTTGGCCGTTGGCATCCGGATTGGAGACGGTGCGGGTCACTTTCCGTTCGCCGCCGGGCAGGTTGCGCGACTCTTCTTGCCGTTCCTGAATCAGAGCCCTGCGGCCGTCGGAGTCTCTGCCAAATGTCCGCTCAATAGACCGAACAGTCGTGTCGTTGATGCGGCGCGACTCTTTCTCCGTGTCCGAGTAGGGGACGTAGCGCCCGTCCGGACCAAGCGTTTCGATCGAAGTCCGGTCAACCAGTTGACCGCCGGCTTGCGTATGAGTTTCATTGGCACGAGTGGGATTGACAGCTCCGCCAGGGCTTCCCTGCTGGCTGCTGGCGGTCCACGATGGGTTCCCGGAGCTATTCTGAGCCGCGCAAATTTGTGGGATGCCCACGGCGGCCGCCGATAAGATTAAACTGCACGGTTTCACCCATCGGCCAAATGTCATAAGGTTTTACTTTTTAAGCTTCTCAACTATATACCTCGGCGGCGGCCGGGGCCGGGTTCGAAGCGGCAGGTGGTGGACCTGACACAGAGAGTCGCTTACCCGCCTACTCGTAGCGTAGGCTCTCGATCGGGTCCAGACGCGCAGCGTGGATCGCCGGGACCATGCCGCTGATAATGCCGACCAGAGAGAGAATCATCGATGCCAGAATCAGGCTGCTCACATTGATATGGAGGTGGATATCCCCAGCCTGAAGGTTGTCGCCGAAGGCGCTCATCAGCGGCAGAGCGCCGACGCTCCAGGAAATGAAGTAAGCGATCGCGATTCCCCCTAAACCTCCGGCGAAAGTGATGGCGAGGGCTTCGGCGAGGAACTGAAAGAGGATGTGGCCTTTGTGCGCGCCCAGGGCTTTTTCGATGCCGATTTCGCGGGTGCGCTGCTGGACCGAGACCAGCATGATGTTCATGAGGCCGATTCCGCCGATACCCAAGGTCAGAGCGCCGATGAAGGCGAGCAAAATCTTGAGGGCGGTGGTGACGACGGTGAACTCGTCGAAGTCTTGTTTGAAGTCGGCGATGAATACGGCGCGGCGGTCGTCGGAGCGAAAGTTGTGGTGTCCGGCAAGAACGGAGCGGACGACACGAGACAGTTGTTGGTGGTTTTCGCCTTCATAGTCCATGAAGATGCCCGAAATGTATTTGGTGTCGTAGAGGTCGCCCATGCTGCTGAATGGGATCACGATGATGGTGTTGTCGTTGTTATCGCCGTCCTGAACTTTACGTTGATAGACTCCGACCACTTCGAAGCTGAGGCCGTTGATGCGGATAGATTGGCCCAACGGCGACTGGCCGGAGAAGAGCCTACGTCTGGCCTCGTCGCCGATGACGGCCACGCGGGCACGCTGCACCAGATCCTCTTCGCTGAGACCTCGTCCCGTCCCGATGGAGAAACCACGGATACGCTCGTAGACCGGATACACGCCGGTGAGGAACAGATTCGTGAAGGTGCGAGTGTCATGCTGGATGGTCACGCCATTAAATCTGTCGAAGATGGGCGTGACGCCTTTGACCATGGGTACTTCGTTACGGATGTAATCGACATCGGCGATCTGGAGGCGGACTTCGCTTCCCGCCTTTGCGCCTCCTGCCTGGAGTGAGGTGCGTCCCGGGAAGGCTCCGATCACGTCGGTACCCCAGGAGCTGAAGATGATGCCAATGGCGCGCTCGAAGCCCGATCCGAAGGCGAGCAGGATCACAACGGTGGCAATGCCCCAAGCCATGCCGAGCATGGTTAAGGCGGTGCGGCGGCGGTTGTACTGCATTGCGCCGAATGCTTCCTTCAGCAGATCGCGAGTCATACGTTACTCCTGACGCAAGGCCTCGACGGGCTCGAGCATGGCGGCCTTGCGGGCCGGGTAAAGGCCGGCGGTAATTCCGGCCAGAGCCAACGAGAGGACGGCGCCAACGGCGGACAGCGGAACGATACGCGGCGTATCGAAGCCTTGCGGGAGATTCACTCCCGCGAGGAGGTGAATGACGAGCATCGCACCAGCCACTCCGAACGCTCCGCTCAGCAACGTAAGGCACGCACCTTCGAGGAAAAACTGGAACAAGATGTTGCGGTTGGTCGCGCCCAGGGCTTTGCGCAGGCCAATCTCGCGGGTGCGCTCGGTAACCGCCACCAGCATGATGTTGATGATCCCGATCGCCCCCAGGGCCAGCGTAACCAGACCCACGCCGCCGAGGAACCAATCCATCGCGGAGAAGATCTTACCCATGGTTTTCTGATTCTTCACCGTGTCCCATTCCTCCCAAACGTCTTTCGCCTGGGGATCGAAACCGCCGTGGTTGCGAGCCACGATGCGATGAAGCTCGTCCTTGGCGGCTTCGTTTTCCTCGAAGGTTCGGGGCTGATAATTGATGAACGAGATTGCGTTGCCTTCTTTCGCGTTGTCTCCTTTTAGAGGGAAGAGCTCGCGCATCGTGTTGAAGGGTACGAAGATGCGGATGTTGGTTGAGTTCTGTTCTTCGTTACCAATCATGGCGAGCATGCCGATCACCTGGAAACGAACTCCGTTCAGCAGCACCGAGTTGCCGATCGCAGGACGTCCTGGGAATAGGTTGCGCGTCATTTCCCGGCCGAGAACACATACCCGGCGGCGCTGGTCATTGTCCTCGTCATTGAGCCAGCGGCCCACCTGCAAAGGGATGGTGCGCACCAGGCTGAACACGGGAGGAACACCAGAGACTTGGCCGTTGGTGCTCGTGTAATCGCTGACGGCGCGGATATCGTCGCGCGCGATGACTGGCGAAATATGCACGGCGAACTGGGATTCGTTCTGGATGGCATCGTAGTCGTCATAAGTAAGGTTGAACCACCTCATGGAGGTGAAACTGCCCTCGACAGCCGGCGCGCGCCCCCCGAAGAAGAAAATAATGTTCTTGCCGAAGGTCTCAAGTTGGCGGCGGTTACCGTTGCGGAAGCCCTCGCCCACGCCAGCCAGCAGCAAGAGCGACCCTACCCCCCACGCGATGCCAAACATAGTGAGGAAGGAGCGCAGCTTGTGTGCCCAGAGAGTGCGCAAGGTCTGTCCGAAGATGTCCAGGAGCGCATGCATCTGCTGCCTCGGGTTCGATTGAGGGTTAGCGGGGAATCCGGCACACGGATCAACCACTGCTGCTATGCAATTCGACTGGCGACAACGGCGATGGTTAGCACGGATGTTTAGAAAGAAAGCGGGTCCGGGGGGCGAGGTTCTCGAAGAATAAGGTCAGGCTGGACGGAAACAGCGATAGCAGATCCATCGCCGAGTGCATTTTGTTTTGTTATTGAAAAGGCTAAGCACCTATCGGCGCAAGATTGAACCAGACGGATGGGTGCCGATCGCGGGGAGCTACTGCGCCGAGTTGAAGGAAATTGCGACCGAATCTGCCGGTTCTCGCCCCGCCCGGCACTGCACAATACGGTTCGTTCTTGAGATTCCCTAGGGTTGCGGGAGTGCCCATGCGAACAGCACACCGCCGCTGCTGGTCAGCAAGTATTGGCGGCCATCGAGTTCGTAGGTAATCGGAGAGCTCACGATGTGCGAGCCGGAACCGGCGTGCCAAAGCGTTTTGCCGTCGCTTGAATCCAACGCCAGGAAATTGCCCATACCGTCGCCGGTGAAGGTGAGCCCGGAGTCGGTGGTCAGTACTCCTGCGCCCGATTCGGAACCCAGTTCATGGCTCCAACGGATCTTGCCGGTTTGGTAGTCAATGGCCTCGATTACACCCGTGCCCCAAACCCCGTAGTCGGCGCCGGCCCAACCGTAGACTCCATCGGCCGGCTTAGCGAAGTAAAGGCTCCAACTGGGATGGGCGTCGACAATAAACAAACCGTTCTTGCCGTCGAAGCTCGGAGAACGGTAGTTGGTCATGCCACCCTCGTCGGGCGCGATAAGGCGTCCATCGGGTGCGGGCTCCTTGGCGGGGTTTGGGATCGGACGACCTTGACTATCGACTCCAAGCGCCCAATTCACAGGCCCGTAAGGAACGGTCAAAAGACTCTTCCCATTGCTGCGGTCGAGGACAAAGAAGTAGCCGTTGCGCGAGGTCTGCATGAGCATCTTCTTCGGTTCACCGTGGAAATCTCCGTCAACCAGAACGGGAGTTTCCACCGCATCCCAGTCGTGGGTGTCGTGCGGCGACACTTGGAACGACCACACAAGTTTGCCCGTATCCGGATTGAGCGCAACGATGGAACAGGTGTACAGATCATCGCCCGGACGGGTGGAGCCGTTCAGCACGGGAGTCGGGTTCCCGGTCCCCCAGTACAGAAGATTGAGATCGGGGTCATACGTTCCCGTCATCCACGTCATTCCGCCGGTGGTTTGATTCGGGGTGCCAGCCGGAGGAGTGGAATCCCATTGCCACTGCGTTGCGCCGGTTTCCGGATCGATCGACCGGATATAGCCGCTCAAGTTATCAAAATCTCCCGAGACGCCCACGAGCACGTGGTTCCCCACGACCAGGGGCGCCATGCTGGTCCAATAGCCCTTGGTGACATCGGCAGTCTCTACTTTCCATCGCACGGTGCCGTCTTTGGCGTTGAGCGATACCAGGTGTGCATCCGGGGCGGAGAAGAAAAGATATCCCTTGTACATGGCTACCCCGCGATTCCCAATGTGCTCGCCTTGGCTCGTGGGTTTGTTGTAGTGCCAGATCTGGTGCCCGGAGCGCGCATCCACAGCCCAGATATTGTCCGGAACAGTAAAGTACAGGATGCCATCGACCAGCAGAGGCGAAGACTTGATGGGCGCGGTCTGGTTTGTCTGGAAGGCCCAAGCCAAGGCCAGATTTCCTACGTTTTGAGGCGCGATCTGCTTGAGCGAGCTGTGACGCCGGCCGGAGTAGTCGCCGTGATATCCCGGCCAGCTATCCGCCGGCGGACGCAGAAGCATTTGCTCATCCACCCCCTGAGCAAGCATGGCGCCGGGAGACGCGAGCGCAATGAGTGCACCCACGGCAGCAAGAAATGCATTCCTCACAAAATTCATATTGATTGGGGCCCTCCGGCCTTCTCTAACCAGAGACTGAGTCCCGCGCCTAGCGCAACGTTTGCAAGTACGCCATCAGATTGTGTACGTCGGAATCTGTGTATCTACTGAACAGTTCCACATGCGCATTCAGAGCCGGATCCACTTTGTACTGCACGTCGCGGATGCGCCACGATCGATACGAACCTGTGGAATCGATGAGTCCAACGGTAAACTCGTCCAGATATCCCAAGCTGCCGTTGATCGTTTGACCCGAGGCGAGGGTTACCGAGACTTTTGGTCTCGCGTGCTTGGGATAGAGCATGTGCTCCTCGAGTTCAAGGCCGCTGTAACGCGATGCGAGTCCGTCAAGATCGCCGGTCGGCGAATGACATTTTGCACATCCGCCTGCACCTTCGAAGTATTGCTGGCCAGCCTCCGCGTTTCCAGTCTGGAGATCCGAGGCATCCACGCCTTTGCGTCCGCCGCTGCCCCTCCGGCCGCCGCCGCTCGCGAGCGCATTGTTTTGTTGAGTGTGGATGAAGGCCACCAGACTGGCTATCTGCTGATCGGAACGATCAAAGGGGGGCATGCCCTTGTCGGGCCGTCCATTGCGCACGACGGAGGCGATCTTGTCTCCAGCCACATCCGCAGTCACCAATTTTGAGCGCGTGAGATCCGGCCCGCTCTCTCCGCCACCCGCATCGCGACCATGACAGAAGGAGCAGTCCTGGCGGAAAAGAGCGCTGCCTTGCTGCACCAGTTCTGGAGAGTACGATTTGGATGCGGCCGCGCGGTCTGGCCTGGCCCCGTGTCCTGACTGCTTACTGTTGGCGGGCGATTGCGCCGCGGAAGTTGCAAGGCTGGTGAGCCATAGTGCCGCCAGCAGAGCGGAGTCCCGCCGAGTTGAGCGTAGAGAGTTCATCGCTGCCTCAGTGCTGATCCGCGGGGGTCTGCGGCCGCGGATGAGTTGCCGTACTGCCTTCTGTCATGCCCAGCACCCACTTGATCGCTTCAAAATACATTTTGAGGATGTCAGGGTCGCTCCAGGCTTCTTCAGTGTGGCCGAGGGTTGAATAAAAAACGCGCCCCTTGCCATACATCTTGTCCCAAGCCACGGCGAAATCATGGTCGGTTCTGTGGATCCGCGGATTGTTGGCGTAGTTTAGCTTCGATGGATCGAGGCTGAGAAGGACGTTAACTTTTTCGCGCGACCATTCCTTGGGCTGATAGATTTCGTCATACTTAATGAAGGCTTTGGGAAGGTGACGGACCGCGGGGAACGTCGGATCTTCGTTGACGATCGGTGCGTTGAACGTGGACCAAGGGTGCTGGTCGAACCATCCTCCAATCATTTCGCCGTATTCCGGCCATTTGTAATTGGTATCGAGGGCCGCATGAACACCGACGAAGCCCTTTCCATCCTCTTTGATGAACGACACCATGTCTGCCTTCTGGCTGTCATCGAGGTCCAGTTCGCCGGTCGTGCTGACAAAGACCAGGGCATCGAAATAGTTGAGATTCTTTGCGTTTCTCCCCAGGTCCTTTTTCGTAATCAGTTCGACATCGGTGCGCAGCGTGGCATCCCAGAGGCCGCTGTCACGGCCCATCTTGTAAAGGGCAACCATCCCAGCGGAAACCGAGTCGTGCTCAAATCCCTTGGTCTGGCCGACCACCAGAACGTGTTTGAGGCGCACTTGCCTTTCGTGCGGTGGAGGTGGGAGCGATGGATCCACGGCCGGCTGATTCTGCGCCGCCACCAGAACGGGCAACAACAGAAAGAGGACTAGAGCGATTCGAGATGGGCGGCGCAAGCGATCTCCTTCAAATGAACTGGTTTCCTGAGACTGTCCGTCAGGAAAGCCTTGATTGCGGCGGTCCCAGGTCCCGTCGAATCCTAAAAGGTAACATAAGCCGCCTGCGATAGAATGAGGGCCGTTCAATTCAAGGAGAGAACAGGGTTATGCGCGTTGGAGTCTTTACTCCCCTGCTGTCGCAATTGCCACTTCCGGTGGTTCTCAAGAAACTGGCAGCGCTCCACATTGATACCGTCGAACTAGCCACGGGCAACTATGTAGGCGACGCCCATTGCAAGGTCTCGATGCTGGAAAACCCGGTGGCCCTCGCGGAGTTTCAGAAGATTCTGGCCGATCACGGCACAAAGATCAGCGCGTTGAGTTGTCACGGCAACCCGCTGCATCCGGACCAGGAGCGCGCGAAGCAGGACCGTGAAGTGAGCCGCAAAACCATTCTGCTAGCCGAAAAGCTCGGCGTCCCCATGATGGTCGACTTTTCCGGATGTCCCGGGGACTCGCCGAATGCAACCGCTCCCAACTGGGTCACGTGCCCCTGGCCGCCCGACTACCTCAAGGTGCTGGATTGGCAGTGGAATGAAGTGGTCGCGCCTTATTGGATCGAACACGCGAAGTTTGCTGCCGACCACGGAGTCAAGATCGCCGTCGAAATGCACCCGGGGTTTGTGGTCTACAACCCGGAGACCATGCTACGGCTGCGTTCGATCGCCGGCCCCCATGTGGGCTGCAACTACGACCCCAGTCATCTCTTCTGGCAGAACATCGATCCCATCGCCGCCGTGCGCGTGCTTCAGGACGCCATTTTTCACGTCCATGCCAAGGACACACAGCTTTATCCGAGCAACCTTGCGCGTACTGGCGTGCTCGACACCAAACCGTACACGCAGGAGCGTGATCGCAGCTGGATCTTCCGCACCTGCGGCTACGGTCACGGCGCCGAGTTCTGGAGCGAGCTGATTTCGACGTTGCGCATGTTTGGTTACGACTACGTCGTTTCCATCGAACACGAAGACAGTCTGCTGTCGCCGGAAGAGGGCCTGACCAAGGCGGCCAATTTTCTCAACGGCATCGTGATCCGGGAACGGCCGGGTGCTGCCTGGTGGACCTAGTCTGACTGGATTGACCCGATGTTGGGGATCAGGAGCGAAAGAGAAACTACGATGAGACCGATCAGAACCGCGATTTTCGGCACGGGCTTTATGGGCCGGGTGCATCTGGAAGGGGTGCGGCGGACCGAGTCCGTCGAAGCGGCGGCAATCGCGGGCAGAAACGACGAGGCAGCGCGACGACTGAGCGCGGGCTTTTCCATTCCCACGACTACGACGGATTACCGCGAGATCCTGCGCGATCCAGCCATCGATGCGGTCCACATTTGCACACCCAACGCACAGCATTTTTCAATGGCCAAGGATGCGCTCAATGCGGGCAAGCACGTGCTCTGCGAAAAACCTCTGGCCACGAGCGTGGGAGAGGGCGAGGAGCTTGTATCTCTGGCGACGCGGCAGGGATTGCGGAATTGCGTCTGCCACAACTTGCGCTACTACCCCATGGTGCAGCAGATGCGCAGTATGCGCCAAGCCGGAGAACTGGGCGACATTCTCGTTGTCCAAGGCACATATTCCCAGGACTGGCTTCTGTACGACACGGATTGGAATTGGCGCGTCGAGACCAAGGCCGGAGGCCCTTCGCGTTGCATGGCCGATATCGGCTCGCACTGGTTTGATATGGCCGAGCACGTCACCGGTCTGCGTGTGAACTCGCTCTGTTGCGATCTTCAGACATTCCATTCAACCCGGAAGCGGCCCAAGCATTCCGTCGAGACCTTTGCCCATAAGTTGCTGGGGCCGGAGGACTACATTGAAACGCCGGTGGATAGCGAAGACTTTGGGGCTGTCATCTTCCGCATGGGAGCGCGCACTCGTGGCGCTGTGACTGCCAGCCAAGTCTCCGCGGGACGCAAGAACCGACTCAGCATCGAGATCTACGGCACGAAATCCTCCGTCGCATGGGATCAAGAGCGGCCCGATGAACTCTGGGCAGGTCATCGTGATATCAGCAATCAGATCTTCGTGAAGGATCCCTCTCTACTGAAGCCCGCGGCGCGCGGATACGCCGACCTTCCTGGCGGCCACAGCGAGGGCTATGACGACACGTTCAAACAAGTATTCCGAAGGTTCTATGCCTCCATCGGCACAACCGGGGGGGCGGCCGAGTACCCGCAGTTCGTCGATGGACTCCGGCAACTCACGATCTTGAACGCCGCTCTGCAAAGCCATCGGATCCGAGGTTGGGTCGAGGTTCCAGCAGGTGCAACCGGCGAGTGAAGGGAGCAGGGGCGAATTCCGAGCGTTCAGTGCAGGCTGGCTTGCTTAGGCGCGGGACCGCGGAGTTGTGCGTCGGTGTCGGCGACGCACTGGGCGACTTGCCGGAGCGCCTCGCGCTCGCCGCTTTCCAACTCCCCACGCCTTTCCTTGTCGTTCCAGACACTGAGACTCTTCTGGCAGGCGGAATGGGCTTCCTGCCAATATTCGCGCGTCTGACTTCGTGTCTCGTTCTTGTTTGACGCCAACCCAGAATAGGCGCCGGCCAGGCCGGCATACGCTTGCGCCAGGCCCGAACGAGGAAAGCGATTACTCGCGGAGGTCGGAGACATCTCTTCGAAGGTAGCGATAGACTCCCGGAAAGTCTTTACCGCCGTGTCCGGCTTCCCCATCGCCACCTGACAGTTGGCAATGCCGATGTTGCTGAAACCGAAGTTGGATTTTGCCAGAGAATTCTTCGGGTCCGCCGCGAGCAATCCGCTGAAAATTTTGTGTGCCTCTCGAAAGGTTTCCAGCGCGGCGATGGTCTCGCCGTTCTCCTTCTGGTAGGTGGCCAGGTTATTGGTGGCTTCGCCCAGAAATTCGGTGAGCGTTGCATTGCTGGGGTTAGCCTTCGATCCCTCGTCCAGGATGGCGACGGATTGTGCTTGAATCTCGACTGCATGTGCCAGGTCATGCTGTTCCGCAAGGCAGTGGGCAACGCCGCCGTAGTCCGCCGCCAGATGAGTCTGTAATGACAGGTTCTGTGGGTTGGACTGGAGCGCAGCCTTGCGAATTGCGCCGGAACGACGATAATTCTCGAGGGCTGCGGCGACGTTACCCGTCTGCAATTGGACAACGGCAGTGAAGTAGTACGTGCCGGCGAAGAGATCGGCCAGAACCGGATCGTTGCTGCCCCGGGCGAGGCGTTCAGCGATGGGCTGTGCCTGCGCCAAAGAGGAGATCGCTTCGTTGAAATTTCCGCTGGATTCCTGAACCTGCGAAATCCGGAAATAAGTCGAGGCCAGATCGCGTTCGAGCTCCGCATCCTCGGAACCAGCAGCCAAGGGTTCGCGGATGGCCAAGGCCTTGCGATAACTTTCGAGGGCCCCGGCTGCATCTCCTAGGTTGGCGGCATAGGGATAACCGAGAACGTCCCCGACTCTCTCATAGGCTGCGGCTAGTTCCTTCTGCAGGGAAACGTCGCCCTTGGACTGCGTGCTGAGACTATCCAAGTATTCCAAGGCGCGAGTGGCGATCAGCCTGCGAGCCGGTGTGGAGCCGGGCAGGTCGCGGATCGCGTCGTGGAGCTCGAATATGAGGGAATTGGCCAGTTTGCGGACATCGTTGAAGCGCTGCTCGGCGCGCTTCTCGTTGGCAGCCGCGATGCGCGATTCACGAATGGTGGCGGCCACCCCGCCCGCCACCGCCAGCAGAATCACAACGCTCGCCGCCACTCCCACTTTGTGGCGGATCGCGAATTTTCCGGCGCGATAGCTCCACGAATCCCGCCGGGCGCTGACCGGCAGTCCATTCATGTGCCTGCGGATGTCTTCGGCGAATTGCTCGACGGAAATATATCGGCGCTGCGGCTCCTTATGCATCGCCCGAAGCACGATGGTGTCGAGATCTCCAGCGAGCCGGCGGCGCAACTTTGCAGTGGACATTTCGCGCACGCTGCTGAGAAAGTCGGGGGGCTCCCCAGGCGGCGGGCCTGCCACACTCATACTGGCCTCAAAACGATCGAACTGGGCCGCGGCGGCTCAAATTCGCAGATGGCGCGAGCAAATTCGTGAGGAACATGCGTGTTTTTCGGGTAAGGGGAACGTCCCGTCAGGAGCTGGTAGAGAACTACGCCCAGAGAATAGACATCGGTTGCGGTGGTGACGGGCTCGCCGCGGACCTGCTCGGGACTTGCGTACTCCGGCGTCATAGGATTTACGGCGGTCACCTGGGAACTGGTAGCGGGATCGAGGATCTTCGCGATGCCGAAATCCAGCAGTTTGGGTACTCCTTCTTTAGTTACGAGAATGTTGCCCGGCTTAATGTCGCGATGAATCACTAGATGTTGGTGGGCGTACTGCACCGCCGACGCCACCAGCAGGAAAAGCCGCAAGCGTTCCGTGATAGTCAACTTCTGGACGTCGCAATACTGATCGATCGGAGTGCCTTCGATCAGCTCCATCACAAGATAGGGAATCCCCTCGTCGGTGGTGCCACCGTCGAGAAGGCGGGCAACGTTGGGATGATCGAGAGAGGCCAAGACCTGACGTTCGTGGCGGAAGCGTTCCAGGATGGCGGCCGTATCCAGTCCAGCGCGTACAAATTTGATGGCTACTTGCTTGTCGTATTGTCCATCGGCTCGCTCAGCCCGGTATACGTCACCCATACCGCCCTGGCCGATCAGCTCGATAAGGCGGTACACGCCGACCCTCCGGCCGACGCGACTGCTGTTGTCCGCTGAGGCGATGCCTGGAAGGTTCAGATCGAGCGCCGGCCTCTGGAGAAAAACGCTGCCTGCTTGCTGATGGGAACGAAGTAGGGATTCCACTTCGTTTCGTAGTTCTGAATCGTCGGAGCAAGCGGCGTCTAAAAGGGCGGCACGCTGGCCATCCGGTGCGGCGATGGCGCGGTCCAGGAGTTCCCGAACCTGCTGCCATCGTTCGGGGTTCATAATGCTGCGCTCCGGTCGAGTTCGCGGTGAAGCCAGGCCCGTGCCGTGATCCAGTCGCGCTTGACCGTCGAGGAAGAGATCCCCAGCACTTCGGCCGTGTCTTCAATTGAAAGCCCGCCAAAGAATTTGAGTTCGACGACCTTGCCCTGTTGCGGATCCATGGCGCTGAGCGTCTTGAGCGCGTCGTCGAGTGCAACGATGTCTACATCGACCGGGCGAGCATCTTGCTCGGCTTCGTCCAGGACGAGAGTGCAAACGCCCCCTCCGCGTTTGTCGGCGCGATAGGCGCGCGCATGGTCCACCAGAATTTGGCGCATCAGTTGTCCGGCCACGGCGAAGAAGTGTGCGCGGTTTTGCAACTGCGGAAGATCCTGCTTGATCAGCCGTACATACGCTTCGTGGACCAAAGCGGTGCTTTGCAGAGTGTGCCCGGGTCGCTCTTTGCTGAGATAGTGCTGGGCGAGGCGCCGGAGCTCCACATAGACGAGCGGGATCAAAGAATCGAGGGCGTCGCGATCGCCGCTCCGCCAACGTCCCAGCAACTCTGTAACCTGATTGGAAACCCTGTGCTGCAAGATCCGCGCCCCAAAGCGACACGCAGGGGGGAATGCGTGCGACTGGAAGCATATCCATTCCCTCAGGATGTGTCAATGAAATGAAAACAAGCGATTTAGGTCGGTTTCCGAGGTTTGACTTCAGGCCCTTCCACCGCCCGGGCTGATCCGTAAAAACTCAAGAAAAAGTGAAATCTGCCGAACCCGATGAGCTAATTGGGCTCTGCTTTCCGCATATTTGGACAGGGGGAGCACTTAGCAAGCCGTAACAGTCCTGGCACGGGTCCCATCATTCGCGAAACTGACGGAAAGCTGTGGTGCCTGCAGAGTGTGCGTACCCAAGCGAACTCCCAAGGAGCGGAACATGCTTACCCTGAACTCCCGTTACTTTTCCTGCATCCCGGTTCTGCTGATCGCCATGACGGCGCAGGCCCAGGATCTGCAAATCAAGAAAAGCATTACGGTTGGAGGGAACGTGGTCTCCAACACAGAGACGTCCATTAAGGGAGCACGAGAGCGGACGGTAAGCCAGACTCCCACAGGAAACATCGTTACGCTCCGCCAGTGCGATCTGAAGAAGACAATCACGATGAATGAACAGGCGCAGACGTATCTCGTCGTAACCGACCCGCAGGATGATGCAGCGGTGAAGGCGGCAGCGATGTTCTCGGGCCTGCCCCAGGCTGACTCCGGGGGCTATATCACAGAGACTACTGTGATCACCGACACCGGGGAGCGCAAGACCATGTACGGATATCCTGCGCGCCATTTGAAGATGAAGGTCTCCGTAGAACCCTCCAAGAACGCCTGCTCACAACAGAGCCAGGAATACGACGTGGACGGATGGTACGCAGATATCTCCAAAGACTTCAGCTCTTGCCAGCAGGCTCTTCCGCCGGTCCGGCAAACCGAGGGTTGTACCGATCGTGTGATTCATAAGCATAGCGGAAGCGGGAAGCCAGGGTACCCGGTGTCGCAGAACCTGACGTTGCACAACGCCGATGGCAGCACTACCCAAGTTAGCTTCGTCGCATCGGAGATTTCCAAGCAGACCTTGGATAACGGTTTATTCGAGGTTCCGGCTGGGTATCGCGAGGTAAAGTCTCTGGCCGAACTGAACAGTGCGCCCGCGCCCGCGCCCCCGACGACGGCGTACGCGGCCACTCCACCACCGTCCATGCCACCCGCACAGAATGGCGTGAAAAAAACGAGCGCGTCTAGCCGGATGTTCAATCCTGCAGCGCTGGGGTCCATTCAACAGAGCGCCAACGCCATGGGCATGCCAATGGGAGCTGCCGCGGGCAAGGTCGGCGCGGGCAACCCGAGCGGCATGGGGCAGAGCATGCAACCCGCGGCCAATACGGCGGTCGCGGCGCCTCAGCCCCTGGGCCCCAAAGCGCCGGGCAGGATCCGTATCGGTGTGGCTCCACCAGACGCTCAGCTGGGACAGGGCAATAACGCCGGGGCCGACTACAGCACGCCGATCCGCAACGTGGAAGTCGCGCTGATGAGCGGGCCGGCGGTGGAGATCGCCGCTCTGGATTCGCACGTTCCACTGCAACTGCAAGCCGAGGCGCAGCAGAAACAGTGTGATTACATCCTCTACTCTGGCGTGATTGTCAAACACAGCTCCGGCGGAGGACTCGGGAAGTTTATGAAGATCGGGTCAACCGCCGCCAACTTCACTCCCGCGGGCATGATGGCGCACGGGGTGGGCAGCGCCGTGGCCGCGCAGGCTGCCGCGCAAGCTGCCGGGGCGGCTGCCTCGCAAATGGCGCAGCAGCAGGCCATCAGCCAGCTTGCCGGGTTCAATGGGCAAATCAAGTCCAAGGACGACGTGACCGTGCAATACCAGCTCGTCTCCGCCAGTCAGAACACACCGGTGGTGCAGAACACTCTCGAAGGCAAGGCCAAGTCCGATGGGGAGGACGTTTTGACGCCACTGCTAACCCAGACGGCGAACGCGGTCCTCACGCAGGTCAGCCAAAAATAGGCAGCGGAGGCAGGGCACCATTTCCATTCCGTTCAGTGGTGGTGGTGCCCTCTGTTTTTCGCAAAAAAAAGCGCCGAATGAACGGTAGGTGCCCTTCGACGTGGCTCCCCAGGATGGGTCGGATTTTCAAGTGCTCCTCATTCTTAAGGTGGTGCACAAAGTGAAGAAGCCTAGGAGAACACAACCTTCGAAGCGTCCCCAGCGCTCTGTCGAAGGAGCATTCGTATGAGAATCGGGACAACCGCGCTTCTGATCGCCCTGCTGTCTTGTGGATCAGCTGCGGAGAACCTCGAGAAGACTCAGAAGAAAGCACTCGAGGCCCAGGCGAAAGCCATTGTCGCCGAGGCCAAAAGCCTGGAGGCGGCCGGCCAACTCGCTGAGGCGCGCGTGAAATACGCCGCATCGCAGGCGCTGCTGGAAACCAGAGACGCCGCCGATGCAATCAAGCACCTCGATGACGAAATTCACAAGCGCGTGAAGGATGCGCTGAGCGAGTCGCGCAAATTGTACGAGGCGCACAAGTATAAAGAAGCTGCCATAGCTTTGGAGCAAGGAACGAAGATGGGCGCCTCGCAGGGGGTGCTCTCCTTCAATCTTGCGCTGTGCTATTTCCAAATGGGCGATCGTCACCAAGCGGTCGAAAGTCTGGACGCGACCATCCGAGACACGCCGGACCCGAAAGAAAAACTGAAGCTGCAACAACTTCTCACGTCCTTCACCACCGGCGAGAACGGTGCCGCGGCAAGCGACATCGATAAACTTCGAGTCGTCCAGTTCAACCAACTCGCAGATCGTCTCGGCTTCGACGCGTCTTTAGAAGATGAGGAGAGCGCGATAGGGGAGTTGTTCTCCGGCGTCGAGGGTCCATCCTCGCACCTCTCCGAAGCTTTGTTGAAGACGAATACTTCGACTGCGGCTGGCAGTCATTCCAGTGCGCATCACAAATCCAGCATGTGCATCCCTCTGGAGGACATGAAAAGTGGCGTGGTTTCCGCTCCTTCAGCAATTTTTGATCGCGCCAATTGTGCCGAGATCAACGGACGTTCCGCCGAGGCCGTTCGCCTGCTCCAACAATATCTGGAAGCCGCCCCCCACGCGCTCGACGCCGATCGAGTTCAGCCGCGCATCGCCGAATTGCAATCCCTCCTCGCCCTGCCCGAGCCCCATGGAACAGAGGTACGGCGACTGTATGCTTTGGCGTATGCCGATCTTGCAGAGCGCAAATACGATCGCGCCATATCAGCTTTTCTGAAGGCAAAATCGTTGGCTCCCGAATTCCCCCTGACGTACTGGAAAGTGGCATTGATCTACGAGGCGATGGAGAATCTCGATCAGGCTCGCGCTCATTTCACTCAATATGTGCAATTGACGACAGATCAGAATGCCAAAGACGAGGCCACTCTCCATCTCAGCACCCTGGACGCCAAGAAATCGAAATACGACGAAGAGGTGGACGCCGCAGAAGACATCCTTGCCGAGTTATTCAATCGAGGGATGAATCTGACCTTCAATCTTGACGACAACCGCAGCGCCATTCGCGCCCAACGCGCGCGCGTCAAGAAAAAGCAGGACCAGAAGAAGGACAAGAATCGGGTCGGCGGTTTCGCCATACCCTATCCCTACGCTCAGCAGGAACTGGCCGGCGCAAGCGAGCATCTGCAGGTCGCCTTGGCGCTGTTTCCCCTGGGGCCGGAAGCAAACGAATTGATGGGTCTGGTCTACTTGCAAGCCAACGATGGCCGGGCAGCGATCAGGAACTTTGACGCCGTGGCCAGCCAGGGCTTGCCAGTCGCGTTCTATGCGGAAATGCGCGGTCACAAACTGGATCACGCCGTCAAGTGTGAGTTGAGCCGGGACAGGGTACGGCTGATCTTTTTGTCGTCCTATGACAAGAAAGGAAATCCAACCGCGCCGGACAAGGGAGCCGGCGACGATGGGCTTGGAGATCTGACTCTGGCTCCGTCAGATGAGCGAGCGGCCTTCGATTCCCTTGATGTCAGCCTCAGCGAGATCAAGAAAGTTGAAACCAATCGAGGTCTTCTCGCCTTCAAACTTGCAACCCAGGAATTCACCCTGGCTCCCATTTATCTACCTTCGTACACGCCGGTCGAAGGACCGCCCGCCCGTCGATTCGCCAACAATTACACCAGACTTTTCATCCGTTATCCCGGACTGGAGGATTCCAAGTTGGGAGCCGAAGGCATGACCGGTGGGGAGAAGTTCGTGATGGGGTACAAACTGGCGTCGGCTGGTCTTAATATCGCCACGAGCCTCAACCCAATTGGCGCGATCCAGGCCACGCAAAGCGCGATCTCCATCGCCCGGATCATTCATTCGGCAATGGCTTCCTTGAGTGTGAGCTTCGCGTCATGGGAAAGAAGCGTCGATGACCAGCAACAGCTTCTGGCCGGCCCGTCTTTCAAGCTGATCCCGATCGAACCAGCGAATCTGGCCTTCACGCACGAACTGAAGTGAGAGTTCTTCGTGGTTATATCGGGTCAGTGACTTGTGTCACCTGTTCATCGTCAGCTGACACTGTGCTACCCGTTGCGGCGCTCGATAGGCACAACAGTGGCGGGGAAATCCGCATGATCGCCAAGGGCGGCAGAAACATGGCGAAGTACTGACTCAATACGGACAATCTCAGCATTGACTTGCTGAATCGCTCGCTCGCTTCGCTCAGGAACGTTGTGGTAGGCGATGACCTGGAGAGCATTCCGAATGTGGTGGTTCAGATCCGCAATCCGCTGCAGACGACCCAGCATCGCTTGGTAGCGTTTCTGGATGTCGGTCAGAATCTGGAACACCAACACTCCGACGGCCAAGGCCACTGCGGCCCCAGCCAAAATTAATGAGATTCGGGGAAGATATTGCCTTGTCACGAACCAATCAAGCACGCCGCCGCTCAAGAATATGAAGGCTCCGATGGTGAGGCCGACTAGAGCCCTCTGTACTCGGGTAATTTTTGCAAACCATGGCGCTTGGATGGAGATCTGGAGCCGAGGTTGCCCGGGGTCGGAAGACATGCGGAGAATCTGCGTGTAAACATGTTAGGCAATCCGATGAGCGATGGCTATGACTCCAATCACACCGCACGGACCGGTCCAAGACTCCAGCGCAAACGGTAAATCAGCAACGCCAGCCTCCGCTGCGACCATCCTGCTCCCCCCGGGTCTCCTCATCCCAACTTGATTGCTAGACCTGTCGGAGTGCATTCTTTAGGTATGATTGTTCAAACGACAAGTAGTTCAATTCTTCCCCAAGAGGACATCTAATGACCGATCTAGGTGCGGTACTAGAACAGTTAAAGAAAGAACGTGCGCAGCTGGACAAGGCAATCACGGCGCTGAGCGGGGTGGTAGGAATAGAGGCAAGGACACCGTCGAACAAGGGTCGTGGTGCGAAGCGGACCTTGTCACTGGCGGCCCGCCGGAAAATCGCAGCCGCCCAACGAGCACGATGGGCAAAGGTGCGTGCGAAGAAAGCGGCCTAGGCTCTTCGGACTCGGAGAGAAAGGATGATTCCTCCCACCTACAAACCGAAGAAGAAGTTTATGCAGCTCGCGATCGCGGAAGCAAAGCGGGCCCGCGACCGGGGCGACTATCCTATCGGCGCCGTCATCACCCGTCTTATTGGGAAACGGGAAGTTGTTATCGCGTCTGCCGGAAACCGCGTAAAGACTTCGGGTTCATCCATCAAGCACGTGGAGCTGGAAACATTGAAATATGTTTCCTCCGGCTACGGTCGATATCTCCCGGATTTCGTGTTGTATTCCACGCACGAACCTTGCGCTATGTGTGCGGGTGCCTGCGTCTGGTCGAAAATCGGAGCGGTTGTATTCGGCGTTTCCCAGGAAGATATCACCGCCTACGGCAAGAAACACGGTACCGAAGAATTCAAATGGCGCGCCTGTCTCATTTCATGCAAATTCGTCCTCGAACAGGGTGACCTTCACATTCCCGTCTTCGACAATTTCTTGAGACTGGAGTGCCGAAAGCTATTCGGATATCGAGCCTCCTGACGTGCCTTGCCGCCTCGCGGCCCACATTCGCCCGTCCGGCCCTATCTCCTAGCTTAATTGCTAGACGTGCGTTACCCCTAACGACGAACACGTACGGCCGGTGATGTAGCAGATATTAGGTCGCGACGGATGGCTATGTCGGTGCGGTGCGATGTCGAACCTGGAAGTCCATCACCAACAGTTTCGTGCCCGCTCGGCCACGATTCCGAAGACAACCTGGGTATTCAACAGGTTCGGCTTGCTGGACAGGCAAAAACCACGCTGAGCCACGCCGAATGTGTCCGCCGCACCGCCTCTGTCTCTGGAATTTCTCGGTGATTAAATATGCAACAGTCCACTGGACCTTATCCGCAATCCATTTAGATGTCCTAACTACTCCTTCCGGGTGGCCCTCTGGCGGTTGGCGTGGTGTACGTCGGAGATCTATGGCAAGCCTTGACGCAGCCCTAGACTCGTGATGAGCCCTCCCCCCGGGTGCAGACAGTCGTAGAGCCGGGGCTACGGTTCCATGGCTGACAATGCTAGAGACTGCGGCAAGAACGATTGGTTCGAAGCATCTTGGGAAGGTTGCAGGCGCGTTGGTTCTTCTGGTGGGCCTCACGTTTCTGGTTGGTTGCCAGGGTGTGAGCGCTGCTGGCTCTTCGAGCCAACAGCAATCCAGCACTCTCTCCCTGCTGTCCGCGAGTCTGGACTTTGGCAGTGTTGCAGCAGGCAGCAGCAAGACCCTGACGGTCAGCGCCACGAACTCCGGGGCCGCATCGCTTACCGTGAGCAGTGCCTCGATCTCGACCAAATATTATTCTCTGATCTCACCCAGCCTTCCAATTACTGTCGCCGCAGGACAGAACATCACGATCAGCATCAAGTTCGCACCCAACGCGGCGGGAGCCTTCAACGCCACGCTGGCCGTTACAAGCGTCGCGTCGAATACTGTCGCATCGAGTACTGCGACGAACCTTACGCTCTCCGGAACGGGCACAGGCCCCGGGCAGCTCATACTCAATCCGGCCACTGAGGACTTCGGCAGTGTGACCGTGGGAGCCAAGCAGTCGCAGACTGTAACACTGACCAACACTGGGGGATCGAGCGTCAACATCTCCCAGGCTTCCGTCAGCGGTGCAGGATTTCAAATCAGCGGGATCTCCACCCCATTAACGCTCAACGCCTCCCAGAGCACGACATTCACAGTTGCCTTCGCGCCGCAGGCGAGCGGAAGCGCGAGTGGCACGGTAACGATGACCTCGGACGCCTCGACTCCCGCTCCGACGGTTGCGTTGTCGGGCACCGGAGTTGCGCTGGGGGCGCTAGGATCGAACCCGACCAGTCTCAGCTTCGGCAGCGTGACGGTGGGAAGCAAGCAGTCGCTCTCAGAGACGGTGACCAATACGGGCGGTTCGACCGTGACGATCTCTCAGCTCGGGGTCAGCGGGGCCGGATTCAGCCTGAGTGGGATCACCGTTCCGGTGACACTGACGGCTGGCCAGAGCGCGGCCTTCACCGTCACGCTCACGCCGCAATCCGTCGGAACCGCGAGTGGCAACCTAACCGTTACGTCAAACGCTTCAAATCCCACCCTGACCATCCCGTTGTCGGGTACGGGAGTTGCGCTGGGGACCCTGGGATCGAACCTGACCAGTCTCAGCTTCGGCAGCGTGATCGTAGGAAGCAAGCAGTCGCTGTCAGAGACGGTGACCAATACGGGCGGTTCGACCGTGACGATCTCTCAGGTGGGGATCAGCGGGACTGGCTTCAGCCTGAGTGGGATCACTGCCCCGATCACACTGACGGCCGGGCAGAGCGCGACCTTTAGTGTTACGTTCACCCCACCATCCGTTGGAAGTGTGAACGGCAACCTCACGATTACCTCGACCGCATCCAACCCGGACCTGACGGTGTCTCTGTCGGGCACGGGAATCGCGCCGGGAGCACTGGGTTCGAATCCGACCAGTCTCAGCTTTGGTGGCGTGACCGTAGGAAGCAGTCAGTCGCTGTCAGAGACGGTGACCAATACCGGTGGCTCCAGCGTCACGATTTCTCAAGTTGGGATCAGCGGGAGCGGATTCAGCCTGAGTGGGATCACGGCCCCGACCACGCTGACGGCCGGGCAGAGCACGACTTTCACGGTCACCTTCACACCGCAATCTGCCGCGAATGCGAGCGGCAACGTCACCATCACCTCGACCGCACCCAATCCGACCCTGGCGATCCCGTTGTCGGGCACGGGAATGGCGCCGGGAGCACTCGGATCGAATCCGACTAGTCTGAGTTTTGGCGGCGTGACCGTAGGAAGCCCTCAGTCGCTGTCAGCGACTGTGACCAATACCGGTGGCTCCAGCGTCACGATTTCTCAAGTCGGGATCAGCGGGACCGGATTCAGCCTGAGTGGGATCACCGCCCCGATCACGCTGACGGCCGGGCAGAGCACAACCTTCACGGTCACCTTCGCACCGCAATCTGCCGCGAATGTGAGCGGCAACGTCACGATTACCTCGACCGGATCCAATCCGACGTTGACGATCCCCCTGTCAGGAACGGGCACCGCACTGGGAACACTGGGATCGAATCCGGCCAGTCTCAGCTTTGGCAGCGTGACGGCGGGAAGCAAGCAGTCGCTGTCAGAGACGGTGACCAATACGGGAGGTTCGACCGTGACGATCTCTCAGGTCGGGATCAGCGGAACTGGGTTCAGCCTGAGTGGAATCACTGCACCGGTGACACTGACGGCCGGGCAAAGCGCGAGCATCACAGTCAGCTTCAGTCCAGCGTCGGCCGGAACTGTAAGTGGCAATGTCACGATCACTTCAAACGCATCCAATCCGACTCTGACGGTGCCGCTGTCGGGCACGGGAATCTTGCCCGGCATACTGGGATCGAATCCGAGCAGTCTCAGCTTCGGTAGCGTGACAGTGGGAAGTGGTCAGTCAGTTTCGGAAACGGTCAGTAACACAGGCGGCTCGAGTGTCACGATTTCCCAGGTCGGAATCAGCGGGGCGGGATTCAGCCTGAGTGGGATTAACGCGCCGGTTACACTCCCCGCTGGACAGAGCGCAAGCTTTAGTGTTTCCTTCGCTCCCCAGTCCGCGGGAGCCGTCAGCGGCAACGTCACCATCACCTCGAATGCGTCGAATCCGACATTAGCGATTCCACTCTCAGGTGCTGGCACCACCGCGGTGGGGCAGTTGACGGTGACGCCGAGCACCTTGGGCCTGGGCAGTGTAGTTGTCGGGACCAGCGGAACAGCGGCAGGAAGCCTGACTGCCGCCGGCGCGACTGTCACCGTCACGGCGGCCAGCACGAACAACTCGGTGTTCAGCGTGGGCGGTCTCTCACTGCCGGTCACCATTCCGGCAGGCCAGAGCACTTCATTTACGGTGACTTTCAGCCCGCAGGTAACCGGAGTTGCGAGCGCCACACTGAGCTTTACCAGTAACGCTCAGCCTTCGACCACGACCGAAGCACTGACGGGGTCTGGTATGCCGGCGCCGGTCCACACGGTCAACCTGTCATGGAATGCGAGCACGTCACCGAACATCTCCGGCTACAACATCTATCGAGCAGTGTTTACGACCTCGTGCGGTTCCTACGCGAAGATCAACTCCGTGCTGGACACGAGCACGTTGTACACCGACTCCTCGGTGGTCGACGGTACGGCTTACTGCTATGCCTCGACCGCGGTGAATACGAGTAACGAGGAGAGTGGCTACTCGAACATCGTCTCCAACATTCAGATTCCCCCTCCGTAGCGACTCCCGAAGCGCTGGCTTGCACGCCTGAGTCATTCGTTCCAGCGACGCCAGCCATGAGTGCGCAGCCGCGGCTCCGGCTTGTTACTCATAACACGCGGCTGGTTGGCTTCGTTTCGCAGTAAGTCCAGTTGAACTCCGAATGCAAAATCGGAAGGTTCCAAACCTCCAGTATCTGTTGGGAATCGTGGAATCACGCCAGCATAGAGTCATGAAGCCTTGGCTACTCTCCCTCCTGCTGGTCGTGGTCGCGTCCCGATACGCGGCATCCAGCGTCGCCATCACCACCACCAGCGTGCCTAACGGCACGGTCAAAACTGCCTATTCTGCGGTCATCAAGGCCAGCGGCGGCTGCACTCCCTACATGTGGGCGATCGCATCCGGAGCACTGCCCGCCGGTGTGACCGCGAAGGTGTCCAGCACGACGACGTCGCTGAACCTCGCCGGGACACCGACCACCGCAGCCACCTACTCCTTCGCCGAGAAGGTCACCGGCTGCGGCGGGTCTGTCTCGCACGTGTCGTATAAGGTCGTCATTCAGGCCACGGCCAACCATGTTGTAGACCTGAACTGGAAGGCGTCGACGTCGGGCGACGTCGCCGGCTACAACGTCTATCGCAGTCCAGACGGAGCGACCTGGAAAAAGATCAACACGAGTCTGATCGGCTCAACGCTCTACAGCGATTCCACCGTCGCCAATCGCACCACGTACTTCTACGCGGCGGCAGCCGTCGATAGATACCGCCACGAAAGCAGCAAGACGGCCGCGGTTAAAGCGGTTATTCCCTAGCTTTCCCCAGGCGGCGACGCCCGCCAGGAGCGCGCTGCCCCGGATCTGGCTTGTTTATTGATTACACACGACTTGCTGGCTTCGTTGGCAGAAATTGCATTCCGCTCGAGCCCCACACTTCGGAGCACAGAATTTCTTGACCGCCACAGCCCAAGGGGCAGTTTCGGCGCTGATCGTGGTTTCATGCTGAGGGGCGTGTGCAGGGAACAGAACTGTTACTGGATGGGGAGCTGGTTGCACAAGTACGACGGGAAGACATGCGGCGTGGCTGAAGATCTGACGACGTCTACTGGATATCCTTTTTGGTAGCAGCTCGCTCAATTTCACTGGCGGTCCGCTTCGTGAATGTATTATCCTTCGACAACCGTCTCTTCCGAATAGCCCGAAACTGGTCGAGGCGCAAACCGTTCCGAACGGCCTGCTAGTTCTGCCAGTTGCCGGGGTGGCTGAGTACTTGTAGATTACGATGTGCAGACGTCTGGTTGGGGATGAGTGGTTCTGGCGCTCGCCCGACCATCTCCGCCCGCCAGTATCGCCGCAGAGTGTGGTATGAGTGCTTTTTCCAGCCTCGATCGGGAAGCTTTCCAGCAGCTTTTGGCTAGCGCATTTGCGGTGCAGGAGAGTCAGATAGATAGCCAATCGCTCTCCGCCGTCATGGAAGTCCAACGGTTGGTCACGAGGGGAGAGCTCGACGTGGATGGTGCAATGCACCACATCGTCGAAAGTGCCCGAAAGGTCGCTAACGCTACTGGAGTCGCCATCGCCCTTCTCAAGGGAGACCGACTGGTTTACCGGGCCGGAAGCGGAAGTGCTGGCTCTTACGTAGGACGGCAGGTAACCGCCTCACTGACGGTTCCAGCAGACACCCACAGAGGCCGCGCGATTCTTCGTGTCGAGGATGCCCAGACAGACACACGGATTGAAGGGGCGATTTGTCGGGAGTTCGGAGGCTACTCCCTTCTAATCCTGGCGATTTATCGGGCTCGGGCCCTGGCGGGAGTACTCGAGGTCCTGTTTAGTGAAGCGCACACCTTCCAGGAACGCGAGGTACGCACCTATGAATTGATGGCCCGCCAGATCGAGGCGGCCATCTTTCAGGCCGCCCGGCCTGAGCAGAAGACAAACCCGATTGCCCAATCGCCGATCATTCCGAAGGCTGTCGCGCAGGTTGCAGATCAAGGAGAGACGTTTCTCAACGACTCTGGTTCTTTGCCCGGCCCACTCCTCAAGCAATCCATCAGGGGGGAACGGGGAGCCACGTGGGCGACGGCCAAGGAGTTGCCCATTGGTAACCAGCCATCCCGGTTCGCGATGAAGATCAGGCACCATGCGAAGGACTTCAAGTGGCCCAGGCGCCAACGGAATCTGGCACTGGCGGCGGTTTCTACCACGCTAATCCTGATTTGGATTGCCTATATTGGTGGCCGCCCGGTTTCGCCCTTGAGATCTTCAACTCGACCGACATCAACCGTCGTCGATCAACAGGTGCGCTCCAAAGTGGCGGATAGTCAACCGGCGAAAACCGCGGCCGCAGTGCAGCCCGCGCCAGTTTCCGTGAAAGCGGCGAGGCCTCCCAGGCCGACGGTCCGGCGTGTGCGGGTAGGAAGCAATGAAGTCGATTACGTCGGAGATGATGTTACGGTTCGCTATTTCACGTACCCATCGGCGCAGCCGTCGAGGCCGACTGCGGATAGGCGGGTCGCGTATATCGGAGATGATGTTACCGTGCGGTATTTCACGCCTCAACCAGCCGTGAGGCCAGACGGTCGGTGAGCTCCTGACTTACGGATTGACCTTCCCATGGTTGCGCGGTGCCGTACTTCCCCTCCTCCCTGCGTGCCGTTTTGGTCGGCAAGTGAGTTAAGACTCATGGAAAGCAAGATCGAAAGATCTCCCTTTTCACGGCGGTAACACGGGTTCAAATCCCGTCGGGGACGCCAACTTTATCAACCACTTGCAAATCCCCTCCAGAATGGATGCCAGTCAACTTTGACAGCAAGGGAGCGAAACCAGAAAAAGGGTATCTCCTCCGCCACAGGAGATTTATCCGAGCTATTCCCAAAGTCACTTGCGCATGATCCCTCCGGGTGCGGTTCACCAGGGAGGCTGGAACAGATGCGAACGAACGGCTTCAGATTGGGTTCGCTGAAAGCCATGCCGCTGCAGTCAAACATAATGTAGTCACGATTGAGAAAGCGATGGGTAGGATAAAGAGGTATCGCCAGCTCACAACCGTGATGGCGGCAAAGCAAAGGGCGAACGCCCACCTAGTGCCGCGCATGAGCGCCAAAGACTCTGGCGGAAGGCCGCCTAGCTGCCACGCCAATACCACCGCGAGTAGAAGAAACACGCTGACAAAGAGTCCGAACCCAACATAAAAATCCCAATAGGTCCGGCTAAACCCCATAATGTAAAAGCGAGTTGACCGCATCGAGCCAAGATCCACTCCCCACGTGGGATCGGACCAGGGAAAACCAGATGTGTGTCCGGCGTCAAGAAGCAGCAGAAGAACAGCAGCGATTCGATAAAGCATAGATGCTTTCATTCTCTTGCTTCCAGAGATCAGGGCAGCGGGCACCACTATCCTGCCGCGCAGGTTCAAACTGTACCACTACCAATCCGTACGTGGGCCCGGCGGGCGCGCTCCGCACATTTGCTCTCGGGCGTGCCCGACTTCTTTCGAACAAGCAACGAAAGTCGCTCTAGGCGGCGGCTTCTGAAAGCGCGCCAGATCGGTAACGGGAAGTCTTAGTGCAAGTCGGCTCATGGGAAGCGATCGCGATTACCATCGCTTGACGGGAAACTGGGAATTAATCACAAGGTGAGGTTAGCCGACAACACACCCGGAATCTGCGCCTCCGGCGTACAACGTGACTGCACGGGCTATACTTACGCCCACGGATGGACCTCACCCCTGGCGCGAAACTTGGTCCCTACGAAATCCAGTCCCCGCTGGGTGCGGGCGGCATGGGCGTGGTCTATAAGGCAGAGGACACTCGCCTGGGCAGGT
>JBARBI010000121.1:0-1540 GCA_049792875.1 Candidatus Sulfotelmatobacter sp. | reverse complement strand
CTGTTATGCTTCCAGTTACAACACGCTCTTGTCTCCGTCGGCGCATCGCGGGCGGCTCACCGACTGACCGCCAATGGTTAAGGAAAGCAAAAACAATAACTTCCCGACTTCATACTGAAACCGGAATCGCCGTATAGTTGAATTTGGGAAGAACCTCATCGAATACGATTTTCATGGTTTTCTTGAATCCTTCGGCGACTTTTCTGCCTGTTTCGTAGACCTTGTCGAGGATGTTCACGACGACCTTCAGGCCTGTTTGCGTTGCCGCCTTGGACATGTAATACTGGGCTTGCTCGACGCATTCCAAGATGATTCCTTGGCAGGCGCGCGTCACATGCGGAAACAAGCGGTGCTCGATGGGGTTGTACTTGGAGCAGTAGGGCGGGTAGTGCGCCACGCGAATCGTGATTCCCATGCGATCTGCCAACTGCTGCAGGTCGTCCTTGAACAGATATTGCGAGGCGCTGTTGCTGCCGCCGCCATCGCACAGCAGCAGCAGTTCCGTTGCGTGCGGATACGTGTCGTGGCCTTCGGCAGTCCACCACTGAAAGACGCTGTCGCAGGCGAAGGCGCTGGTGTCGTGGCTGGTTCCGAGATTGACGTAGCCCCGATTCCGCTTGAGATCGTAAATGCCGTGCGGAATCACGACGCCTTTGCCAAAGGAGGCGAAGTCATGGTCGAAGACCTCGCGGCCTTCGGCGGTAAAGAGGCGTCCCTTGCGATAAAACAAGCCGAGCACCTCCTTTTTCTTGGTGTCGATGCTGATGATCGGATTCAACGACTCCAGGAAGGACTGCTTGTAAGCACCGAGGATGCCGAACTGTTGATTGCGGTCTTTGTGCTGACGCATGGTCAGATATTTGAAGGCTTGGCGATGGCCGAGTTTGCACTCGGCCAGCAATTGCTCGACAATGTAAGGACTGGCGTGAAATCCCGCAACGCTCATGAGACGGGAGATGGCTTGCATGGACAAGTTCGTCCACAGGCACTCGGGTTTCATGGGATCGCCCGCAGTGTGCTCCTCCAGCACGGTCTTCAAGGCCGGCACGAGTTCTGGAGAACAAACGATCAGGTGTTTTCGTCCGCCCCTTTTTTCCGGCACCGTTCGGGCGGCACCGGAGGAAGTTCTTTGAGGTCGGCCTGGCCCCGCCGAATGGTCTTGGGGTCGCAACCGAGCAAAGACGCGAGGTAGTCGATGCCGCCATGGCCGAGTTTTTCCGCCTCGACGGCAGCGTAACGGCGTTGGTCCTTCTCGCGAAGCGAAGAGTAAAAGGTGATCATCGATAGTTCGACGGCGGCAGAATAGCGTTGCACGGGATCCCCTCCATGAGATTGGACGCGGTCGAAATCCTTGAGATTTACGATCAGCTGCACATACCATACTGATGCCGCCCAAATCGGGAAGTTGTTATTTCGGTTTTCCTTAATCCCGTACTATGCCGGCGAGCCGCTCGCGTATTTCATTCACGGGCCGCTGGTGTTCGCCGCTGCCAAGGGCGACGATATCTCCCGTTACGCCAGAATCTATCGGAGTCTGTAC
>JBARBI010000120.1:0-58509 GCA_049792875.1 Candidatus Sulfotelmatobacter sp. | reverse complement strand
TGTTCGCCTCGCCAAAGGCGGCCGTACGAGCGGTGGCCAGGCTTCGGAAGCAGGGCTGGGCGGCGCAGGCAACTACAACGTTGCCCCGGCGGGCTTACTGGAAGCGGATTGTTGTGGGCTAGGGCTTTTGCATCTGGGCGCTCGGCTTCGCCTTCGCTTGGACGGCCGAGGCGGCCGTCACCACATGAGTCGTGGGGGCCGTCTACACATAAAGTCGTGGTAGCCATGAATTTTTGATTGTTGATTTTTGATTGTTGATTGAAAATCTAAAGGTGCCCCGGTTGGGGGTTCAATCCACAATTCGGTAATCCACAATGGCTTACTGGGCCGTCGACTAATGGTAGGTCAAGTGCCTTTGGAGCACTTTGTCTAGGTTCGAATCCTAGCGGCCCAGCCAGAAAAACGCTCTTGGCTACTAGCTTTTGGCCTTGGCTCAAGCGAGCTTGGAGCCGGGGCTTCAAACGAAAAGCCAAAGGCCAAGACCTTAAGAGCTGAAACCCTATGGCTACTTTGGTGACGCCGACCGACAAGACGGAGAAAGTGGAAAAGAAAAATCCGCCCGTGACCGACGAGAAGGCCGAGCGCAAACAGCGTCCGCGGATGGACGAGAAGTTCAAGATCTTCAGCGGCACGGCGAACGAGCCTTTGGCCGATGAAGTCTGCCACTTTCTCGGTATGCAGCGCGGCCAGGCGCAGGTGATCCGCTTCCGGGACGGCGAGTGTTACGTCCAGATTCAGGAAAACGTCCGTGGCGCGGATGTGTTCGTGATGCAGCCGACCTGCCGTCCGGTGGACGAGCATTTGATGGAATTGCTGCTGATGATCGATGCGCTGAAGCGCGCTTCGGCGCGGCGCATCACGGCGGTGGTTCCGTACTTCGGATATGCGCGGCAGGACCGCAAGGACAAGCCGCGCAGCCCGATTTCATCGAAGCTGGTGGCCGATCTTTTGACCACAGCGGGGGCACACCGGGCATTGATTGTGGATTTGCATACGCCGCAGTTACAGGGATTTTTCAATATTCCGGTCGATCACCTGTTCGCTTCACCGGTGCTGGTGGATCACTTCCGGAAACTGAACCTGCCGAATCTGACCGTGGTATCGCCGGATGCGGGAGGCGTGGAGCGGGCGCGGTTTTTTGCCAAGAAGGTTGATGCGGCCCTAGCCATCGTCGACAAACGCCGCGTGGAGATGAACGTGGCGGAAGTGATGCACGTGATCGGCGACGTCGACGGCCGTACGTGCTTGATCATCGACGACTTGATCGACACGGCCGGAACGCTGGTAAAGACCGCGGCGGCGTTGGTCGAGAATGGGGCGACCTCGGTGTACGCCTGTGCGTCGCATGCGGTGCTTTCGGGGCCGGCGGTGGAGAACATCCGAAACTCGGTGATCAAGGAAGTGGTGGTCACGAACACAATCCCGCTGACCGCGGAGGCGGATGCGGCACGAACCGAAAAGGGGGGAAAGATCAGTGTCCTCTCGATTGCAGGGTTGATTGGCCGGGCGATTCAGGCCAATCACGAAGAGACTTCAGTCAGTAAGTTATTTATTTAGTAGTGGCGGAGTTTGGCAAGGAAGCGAGCCAGACGCGCGATTGATTCGCCGCAAAAAGCGCGGCGATTCGCGCGGCTCGCCCTGATCCTTCGGCGACGAAAAGATGTCGCCTCAGGATGACAATTTCATTGAGGAATTGAAATTTATGGCGACTGTATTGGAACAAAACACACTCGAAGCGCAACCGCGGGAAGCAGGAACCAAGAACGACGCCCGTGCGGTGCGCCGTGGCGGAAAAATTCCGGCCGTAGTTTATGGAGCGGGCAAGGATTCGCTCGCGATCAGCGTGGATCCGCGGCACGTGCAGCGCATTCTGAACTCGGAGACCGGCCACAACACCATTTTCGATCTTGCCTTGAGCGGCGGGGAGCGGAGCAAGGCCATGATCGTGGACTGGCAGTATGAGCCCATCAAGGGTCAGTTGCTGCACATCGACCTGAAGCGCATTGCCCTCGACAAGGTGCTGAAGGTCAGCGTGCCCATCTTCCTGGTCGGCGAAGCGGCGGGCGTGAAGCAGGAGGGCGGCATCATGGAGCAGATGCTGCGTGAAGTCGAGATCGAGTGCCTGCCCGCGGACATTCCGAGCCACATCGATGCCGACGTCAGCCACCTGACGTTTGGCAAGGTGCTGCGCGTTTTGGAGTTGCCGCATTCGGACAAGATCAAGTTCATTACGGACGAGAACCAGCCCGTGGCGCACGTTACCGCGGTGAAGGAAGAAGTGGTGGCCACTCCTGACGCGGCAGCGGCGGAGGCGGCGACTCCGTCTGAGCCCGAAGTCATCAAGAAGGGCAAGCAGGAGACTGAGGAAGAAGGCGCCGAGGCTCCGGCAGCGAAGCCGGAGAAGGGCGAGAAGAAGGAGAAGAAATAGCTCGTGTAGGGACGGGCGCATTCGCCCGTCCAGCCAGTGCGAAGCGCGGCCGCGCACAAGCCAGGCGGACGAATGCGTCCGCCGCTACGTGGGTTGGGATGGTGGCGTGAAACTGATTGTTGGTCTCGGCAATCCCGGCATCGAGTATCAGTTCACGCCGCATAACCTGGGTTTTCTGGCGATTGATCGAATCGCGGGGAACCGGGGAGTGGAAGTCAGAAACCGCCAGTGCCGGGCACTGACGGCGCGGGCGGTGATTGCCGATCAGACGGTGCTGCTGGCCAAGCCCGAGACGTTCATGAACTTGAGTGGCGTCGCTGTGCGGGAGCTGGTCGAGGAGTACGACGCGAAGCCGGAGTCGGACCTGATTGTGATTCAGGACGAGCTGGATTTTCCGCTGGGCACGTTGCGTATTCAAACGCGGCGGAGTTCGGCGGGGCACAACGGCATCGAGTCGATCATCGGGGCGCTGGGCACGCAGGATTTTCTGAGGATCCGGATCGGCGTGGCGCCGGAGCGGAAAGTTGGAGACGGCGCGGCATACTTGCTGGCTCCGATGCGCAAACCGGAGTTGGCGATTGTCGACGGCATGCTCGACACCGCTGATGAAGCATTGAACCTGATTTTGAAAGAAGGTCCGGCGGCAGCGATGAACCGCTTCAACCGGAAAGAGCCGGAAGAGAACGGAAAAGAGTAGCCACGGATTTACGCGGATTCCCACGGAGCAAACGCCTTGAGAATCCCATGGTTTATCGGTGGCAATCCGTGAGATCCGTGGCCAGGTTCGCGGCCAAAGATTTGGAGAAGAGAATGAATCGTATTTATGAGCTGATGTTCATCGTTCGGCCAGATATGACGGACGAAGATCTGGACAAACTGATTTCGACACTGCAGTCAGTGGTGCCGGCCTCCGGGGGCAACGTGCAACGAGTCGACAAGATGGGCAAGCGCAGGCTGGCCTATACGGTGCGCCGGTTCCACGAGGGCATTTATGTCCTGATGGTCGTGGAAGGCGGAGGTGCAGTGATGCACGAACTGGAGCGCCGACTGCGAGTGACCGAGCCGGTCATTAAGTTCCTCACCGTGCGAATTGATGAGGAGCAGAAGCGTCTGGACAAGATCAAGAAGCTGCGCGACGCGCGCAAGAAAGTAAGCGCGCAGCCGGCTGCCCCGGTTGCAGTGGCGGAAGAGCCAGCGGCTCCGGCGGCAGAAGCTCCGGCAACGGCGTAGAGTGTTGGAGCATTTTCCTGCGTTCTCCGCGCGCGGTTCTCAGGGAACTCTGCGGCTAAGAACCTTTGACCGCAAAGAACGCCGAGAAACCCCGCTGAGGCCACAAAGAAGAGCTGGCCCGTAGAAGGGCCGGCAAGAGAAGAGATTCAAGGAGAATTATGGCTGAAGAAACGAGAGCACCAGAGCAAACGGCTCCAAGCGAGAGGCCGCGTTCCAGTGAAGGTCCCCGTTCCGGGGGAGATCGTCCGCGGTTTGGCGGCGGCGGACGCGGGCCGGGCGGTCCTCCGCGCGAAGGCGGCGGCGGACGAAAGTTTTTCCGGCGCAAGAAAGTCTGCAAGTTCTGCGTTGAGAAAATCGAGGACATTAACTACAAGGATTACCGCATGCTCGGGCAGTTCGTCGCCGAGAGCGGCAAGATTGTGCCGCGACGCCTGACCGGCGTGTGCGCGCCCCACCAGCACCGTCTGTCGGCGGCCATCAAAAAGGCGCGCAACATCGCCCTGCTGCCGTTTGCTGGGCGAGCATCGTAAAAATCCGCTTCTAGCTACTCGCTTCTAGCCTCTAGCTAAACAGGGCGGGAGTGGTGGTGGCTAGAAGCTGGCAACTCAGAGCTAGGAGCTATCATGGAAGTCATTCTGAAAGAGGATGTAGCGAAGCTGGGGGCCCGCGGTGACGTGGTGAAGGTCGCGGAAGGATATGGGCGGAATTATCTTCTGCCGCGCAAGCTGGCCATTGAGGCGAACGAGGGCAACAAGGCCGTAATCGTGCAGATGAAGGCTGCCTCGGTGCGGCGCTCCGCCAAGGAGAAAACGCAGGCTGAGGAATTGGCCAAGCAGTTTGAGGGCGTCTCGGTGTCGTTCCAACGGCGCTCGGGCGAGCACGATCAACTCTTTGGTTCGGTGACCTCGGGTGATGTGGCCGACGCTCTGACCAAGAAGGGCTTCAACTTGGATCGGCGGAAGATTCAGCTGCACGAACCGCTGAAGACGGTGGGCGAGTTCACCATCCCGGTGAAACTGCACAAGGACGTCACCGCGCACCTGAAAGTGGTTATCGAGAAGGAAGCGGTCGCGGAATAGAGTTCGTGACGGCCCGGGCGCTCGCTCGGGCCGTTTTGCGTGCTTCTGACCCCTCCTAACACCGGATTTTGCGTCATGACGTCAGAGCAACCGGCCGGTCGCGCCAGGGAGTTGCCCCAAGAACGGGGCATTTCTTTTGCCAAACCCTTCGCCAGCACGGTGGACCGATGTTCTGTTCTCCTGCTAAATCTTTGCCCCTGAACCACCTAGGGCTCCAAAAAATCCCCGTACAGCCTATAATTTCTGCTCACGGTTCGGCTGACGACCCGTCTATTCCTGTGCAAGCCCAGATACGGCAAATACTGGGCAGTAGAGGACACGACGACAATGCCGGCAGGTGTACTGGTAGTACCCCTTGCGGTTGGTGAACGGGCCCACTCGAAGACGAAGAGTGAGAGGGTAGAGAGAGTCAGTCAGAACCAGGACCCCGCGCGGGGCCGCATGGCTGGGCAAGAACGCCGCATAGACGACACGATGTTGATCCGGGAGGCCCAGCGCGGGAACCGCGCCGCCTTCGAGGAGCTCGTTCGTCACTACGACCAGGCGGTGTTGCGCCTGGCTCTCCATCTCACCGGGACCGAGCAGGACGCCCAGGACGTCTACCAGGACGCCTTCCTCAAGGCCTACAAGAACATCGGAAATTTCCGGTTCGAGTGTTCCTTCTACACATGGATTTACCGGATCGTGACCAACCTGTGCCTCGATCATTTGCGCAAGCGGAATGTGCGCAAGGAGGATGCGCCGGTGGCGAAGGATCCGTCGGGCGGCGAGTACGATTTGCTCGACCAGGTGCCGGACGTGCGGGCGGGAGCGAATCCGGAACGCGATTTGATGCGGCGGCAGTTGGGCGCGCGCATCTCCGGGGCGCTGGAGAAGCTGACGCCGCGCGAACGCATGGTGTTCGAGTTGAAGCATTACCACGGATTGAAGTTGCGGACCGTGGGGGAGATTTTGCAGACCACGGAAGAGACCGCCAAAAATACCCTCTTCCGCGCCACGCAGAAACTGCGCGGGGCGCTGGCGGATATGCGGTGACAGAAGTCCCCACTTCTCGCAAAGGACGCGAAATTGGGGCACCGGTGGGGAATGCCCACTGTGATTATGGAAGGTGCAATTATGAATTGTGAATGGGTAAGAGAAAATATCGTGCTCCAGGTTTATGGCGAGTTGGCGGATGACGCGCGCCACGAACTGGAGCAGCATGTGGCCCGCTGCACTGACTGCGCAGCCGAACTGAAGGCGGAGCACGAGTTTCATGCGCTGCTGGCGCAGGATCGCGCGGCCGATGCGTCTCCGAATCTGGTGGCGGCTTCGCGTATGCGGCTGCAGGAAGCGCTGGAGACGGCCAAGCAGGGCAGCTTCTGGAGCCGGCTGGCCTTCGATCCGGCGAACTGGCTGCTGCAAATGAAGTTCTCGCCTGCGCTGGCAGCGGCGATTCTGATTTTCGGGTTTGCCGGCGGAATTGGAACCACCTACAAGTTCTACGGACTACGACCCACGAGCACAGCCGGGGTTACGAACCCAGCCATCCCGGCCGCAGTTCCCACCGAAGCTTCCATCGCGAGTATCAGTTCCATCGTCCAGGATCCGGGCACCAATCAGATCAGCATCAAGTACAACGCCGTATCGACCCAGGAAGCACAGGGGTCACTGAACGACGAAAGGATCCAGCAGTTGCTGCTCTACGCGGCGCGCAACAACTACAACTCCGGTGTTCGGGTGGACTCAGTTGACCTGCTGGCGCAGAAGAGCAGCGACTTGCAGATTCGGGAAGCACTGATGTATACGCTGCAGAATGACACCAATCCGGGTGTGCGGCTGAAGTCGCTGGACGCCCTGGGCAACTACGTCAAGAACGACACGAACGTACGGGACGCGGTGCTGCGGGCGCTGGTGAATGATTCGAATTCGGGTGTGCGTATTGAAGCGTTGCGGCTGATCGAGCCGGTGAAGGCCGACGGCAGCGTACGCGGCGTGTTGATGGCGCTGGCGGCGAAAGATCAAAGCACGTATATCAAGTCGCAGGCGCGCACCATGCTGGCGCAGTTGCCGGAGATTGATTAAGCCGTCCTCAGCGACTAAAGCCGCGAGAATTGTGGCTCGGCACGGCACGGCTGAAGCCGTGCCCTACCCAAGCGGATGGATGAGACGCACTGTCAAACGGATTGATCAGACGCGCTGAGGGAAAGATTGTTGGAAGAAATATCGCTGACGTAAGGCGAGAATTGAGGGGGATATTTTGAAACGTGCGCTACAAATCGTCGGGCTCGGCTGTACGCTGGCCCTGCTTGCGCCACTGGCACTGGCGCAGGAAACACATGTATCCCGCGAAGGCGGAGCCTGGGGTCAGGAGATCACGGGTTCGCTGGCAGCGGTCAAGAACTTAAGGGTCAAAGTCGACATGGGCTCCGTGATAGTACGTGGCGGGCAGCAGCAGGGCATCAATTATGTCGTTCATACGCATTTCGGCAATTCTTCCGAGCAGGATGCACGCCGCCAGTTCGAGCAGTACAAGGTCACCGCGTATGTGAAGGGCGACACCGCCTGGATCGTCGGGGATTGGCAGGGCGGGAGACGGCCACGACATTCCTCCGCGGAGTTTTCTGTGATGGTTCCGCGCGAGATGGCGCTGGTCAAGCTGGAAACCGACGGCGGCAATGTGGATGCCACGGGAGTCGCGGGCCGGGTGGAAGCGGAAAGCGGCGGCGGCAGCATGAAACTCGATGACATTGGCGGTGGTGTGAACGCCGAGACCGGCGGCGGGTCGATCGATGTCGGCACCGTCAGCGGTGACATCGGCCTGCACACCGGCGGCGGTTCCATCGAGGTCCGTCACGCCAACGGCAAGGTCGTAGCAGAAACTGGCGGGGGCAGTGTCACCATCCAGTCTGGTGCGCAGGGCGCGGTCATTGAGACCGGCGGCGGCAGCATCGAAGTTCGTCAATGCAATGGAAAAGTCAAGGTGTCGACCGGCGGCGGCAGTGTCGATCTCAGCGACATTGGCGGTCCGGCGGAGATCGAGACCGGGGGGGGGAGCATCCGGCTGACTTCGGCCAAGGGACACGTTCGAGCAGAGACCGGCGGTGGCGGCATTGAGCTTTACGGCGTGCCTTCGGCCCGGGCGGAAACGGGCGCGGGCGGGATCACCGTGAAGTTGGTGAACACCGGCAGCGAGCGTAACGATTCCGACCTGGAAACAGGCGCGGGCGACATCACCGTCTACATTGCCTCTGATGTAGCGATCAACGTTCGTGCCAGCGTGGATATGGGCAACGGACACCACATCACGTCCGATTTCTCCGATATCCGCATCAGTAGTGAGGGTGATAAATGGGGCCCGAAGACGCTTACTGCCGAAGGCAGGCTGAATGGCGGCGGTCCCACGCTGAAGGTGCACACTTCGACTGGCGACATCTGCTTTAAGCGCGCCAGCCATTGAAAAGCATTGCTGATTGTTGATTGCTGATTATTGATTAAGAAAAACCTGATACGTGCCGAGCATTTTTTTCTTAAGAATCAGCAAGCAAAAATCAACAATCAGCAATTTGAGGAAACCACCATGCGCAGATACGCTTTGACCAGCATCGCATTGTTGCCGTTGCTCCTCAGCTTCTCGCACGCCGCGCAGAATTGGTCCGTGGATCCGCCGGCGCAGCCCTGGGCGGTGTTCTCCAGCGAGGACAGCGGGACGAGTTCCTACCTGGGAGTCGACATCGCGGACGTGACCACGGAACGCCTGAGCGCCCTGAAGCTGAAAGAAGAAAAGGGCGTTGAGGTGACGATGGTGGACCAGGACGCTCCGGCCGGCAAGGCGGGCATCAAGGAGCACGACGTCATCCTCACCATGAATGGCACGAGCATTGAGAGTGGAGCGCAATTGCGCCGCATGATTCACGAGACGCCGGCCGGCCGCGTAGTGTCGTTCGGCCTGAGTCGCGACGGTCAGCCGATGACCGTGAAGGTACAGCTGGCGGACAAGCACAAAGAGTTTGCCGGCCCGAATATGAAGGACTTTCACGTCCAGATCCCCGAGATCCACGTCCCCGACATCGACATTCCAGCGATCAATATGGTGATGATCACGTCCTCGGCGCGCAGCGGATTGATGGTGGAGAACATCACGCCGCAACTGGGAGAGTTCTTCGGCGTCAAAAACGGCAATGGCGTTCTGGTCCGCTCGGTGGAAAAAGGCAGCCGCGCGGAGAAGGCTGGCTTCCGCGCCGGTGACGTCATCGTGAAAGTCAACGACCAGGCAGTACACGACACCAGCGACTTCGCGCACGCGGTGAAGTCCCGCAACGGCACTTCCGTCAGTGTTGGCGTGATCCGCGATAAGAAAGAGCAGAACCTGAATCTCACGTTGCCGGAGCGGAAGGATTCCGGCATACTTCTGCAGGAAGAGGAGAGTCTCGACGGGCCGTTGATCGACGCCGAGTCCGCGGTTGTGGATCTGGGCGAACTGCAGCAGGAAGCCCAGTTGCATCCCCAGATGGAACTCGCCGCCGAAGATGCTCGCACCACCGTCCGGGAGCTTCGCAACGAACTCTGCGGACAGCAGAAGGCAATGCGCCAGCAAGCTGAGAAGTTCAAGAACCAGTCTCGCCGCCTGCAGGACCAACTCAACCACGACCAGGAAAAGATGAAGATGCAGGTGGAGCAAATGCGCCGGGAAGTGCGACGCTGGCTGGATATCTAGGGCGGCGGGCGGGGGATCCGCGCGTTACTGGCCGCTCGCAGTGGCGGCTGCCAGGCTGGTGAGGCAGACGCGATTGCGCCCCGCTTGCTTGGCGGCATAGAGTCCGTTGTCAGCCGCCCGAATCATTTCGTCGCGGCTTTTGCCGTGAGCGGGAAAGGCCGCAACCCCGGCGCTGATGGTGACCGTTCGGGGAACTCCCGGGAACTGAAAGTTCTCCACCGACCGCCGCAATTTCTCGGCGATGAGGATGGCCTGCTGCGCGTTGGTCTGGGTCAGCAGGATGGCGAATTCCTCTCCGCCATAACGGCACACCACATCAATCTTGCGCAATTGCTGGTGGAAGAGCGAAGAAACCTGCCGCAGCACTTCGTCTCCCAGCAGGTGGCCGAACTCGTCATTTAACCTCTTGAACCCATCGATATCGGCCATGACTACGGCCATGCCCGTGCCGAAGCGCCGGGCGCGCTCGATTTCTTCCATGATCCGCAACTCGAAAAAGCGGCGGTTAAAAATGCCGGTCAGGCCGTCGAGGTACGCCAGTTGCTTGACCCGCTCCACGTAATGCGCGTTCTGAATGGAATTGGCGCAAATGTCGGCGACCGATTCCAAAGACTGCAGTTCGTTCTCGCGGAAGGCGTTGGGCAGCGAGCTGTGCAGCGTGAGCACTCCGAGGGTCTGTCCGAAGGAAATCATTGGGATGCTCAGTCGTGAAGCGGACTCCTTGAACAGGCGGACGGACTCTGGCATGCTGCTCAGATCCTTCTCGATGACGGTGCCACTGGTTGCGATCACCTGCGACCAGGGTTCCTGGCCAGCCGGAAAACGTCCGCCGGCCGGAGTGCAAGGGGTCAACGTCCCGAAATGTGCGCGCATCACCAGGTCACCTTCCTCGCGCAGGAACAGGGATACGTGTGAGACCTGAAAGGCTTTCTGGATGACCGTGCAGACGCGAGCCAGGAGATCCTCCAGTTCCATGACGGCCGTGCTTTGCTGGGCGATGGCGTTGATGGCCTCTAACTGCCGCGCCCGCTGGCGTTCCAGCGAGTACAAGCGCGCATTCTGGAGCGCGATCGAGGCCTGCGTCGAGAACAGAGTCAGCAACTCGATCGTTTCATGATCGAAGTGGTCGAGGCGGTCGCTCTGGCAGTCGAGCACGCCCACGATCTCGTGGCGCACCATGAGCGGAATCGCCAGTTCCGAGCGGGTGGATTGCGCGGCGCAGATATAGCGCGGGTCCTGGGTCACGTCGGGAGCGTAGACTGGCTGTTTTTTTAAGATGGAGGCTCCGGTGATCCCATCGTGGCAACCCAAACGAATCTCGTCCTTGCCGGCATCCCAGCCGATTTGCGAACGGACGTACAACTGCTGGGCCTCCTTGTCGAGCAGCAGGATGGCCACGTTCGGCAAGTGGAAATAGTCGAGCGCAATCGCCAGGATGCGCTGCAGCACCTCGTCCAAATCAAAGGTGGAGAGCACCGCCTGGCCAGCGTCATATAAGACCGCGATTTTCGCCATGGTCGAGGGAATTGTACGTCGGGGAACCGCGGTTACCGAGGTTCCGAAAGTAACCACTCCCTGGAGGGCGATTCCGTCGTTTTCTTTCCAGCTATCGCCACCTTCGGGCGGTGCGGATCAGTCCGTAAGCCACCAGGCAGAACCAGAAGTCCACAAGCGTTCCGAGGTCCAACCGGAAGGGACGGTGGCGTGCCACGGGTGGCAAGGACGGGGCAAGGGCGAAGTACACCACATTGCCCAGTAAGATCGCCAGCAACGCCTGGAGAAAATTGGTGAGCACTGATGGTTTGAACACCATAGAGGGTATCTTCGGATACCCTCTATTTACCCGGGTTCCCAGGTGTTTGCAAGCATTTACGCAAAACCAGCTGCACCCCAGTGCGACGAAGCTCCTGGAGGTTTGGGCTACAGACTGCCGGTGCTATGCCGACGGACGAAGAGGGCCACGTTGCCGGTCTCGGCGATCGAAGGAGCCTACTGCCGAGAAAAATTTCATGTGCCCAGCACGGTCGATCGCTTACTCTCCAGACGTTTCATGACTTTCTCGGCATTTTCGGGCTTCACCCCCACTTCTTCCAGGGCTGCGCGAAAGTGCTTTAGAAACAGGTCGAAGTGCGCATCGTTCAGACCGTGATCTCTGGACCAGCCATGGGCGTCATGAACATCTTTGCCGGTATGCACTCGTCCGCCGAGGAGCATGGAAATGAACATAATCTGCCGGGACCGGAGGTGCGCCATGTCCGTTCTTTCAAAGAAACGGCGCAGCTTATCATCCCCCAACAGTTTGCTATAGAAAAGTTTCGTAGCAGCTTCGACAGTGCTACGTCCCCCGATCAATTCATAGAGGTCTTCAGTCATGGTGTCCTCATCAATAATGGGTCCGATGGCGAAACCGGGATCTTACGCCAGCCATGATGGACTGGGCTACCATGGGAGTCGTTGAGCCGTGTCAGTGAGCCACTCTCGCTTGACCTGTTTCAGCTTAAGGTGCTTCTGTACACCGTAAGCCATAGCCATTTGGCCATTCAGAGTCAACATCTCGTCCGTGTTGCGTGCTGCTTCCCCTGTTTGTCCGAAGTCCAACCACACGCCACCGGGCCAACACCGCGCTCTTACAGATCGCTCCACTCCGCACCGACTTACGTCGTTATCGACCCAGCCCAATTGTTGATTACCGGCGTCAGACGTCCGTGTTAGATCAAGACTCAGGTGCTGCAGTAGCCACTGGGCTGCACAAAACTGAAATTCGGGCGGACGAATGGAATCATCGTTCGGGCCTGATTGCCAATTAATCGCTCCGTCAAGGACGATGGAAGCTGCTCCGGCTCGAGCCAATGCCCATGCAAAACGCAGTAAATCGGCATCATTGTTGGGGCCGTGGATGGCCGAGTGCGAGAAAACGATACTAGGCAGCGCTACGTTGCCATCAGGAATGAAAACCGTGGCTCCGACCTTTCCGCTCTTTTCCATCACGGTGAGTCGCTGAACGGTGATGCCTTCAACGTGGCCAACGTCGGAGGTACCACTCAACCTGCATGGATGAAGTTGCTGAGCGGCACATGCCCCGAACAGACTGAAGATTGCCATGCCATGCACGACCAAGAGGTTCATTCGTCCTAGCCTCGGTTCGTCCGCACCCATTTTAATCCTGTGGAGCGACAAGCGTTATAACCACGGCATAGCACTCGTTGACTTGTAGAGGGACTGCGAATGGTGCGGATCGCAGAGCGTGAGGGTGCGATTCATGAACCGCCGCTTTCCTGCTGGTTGCGGGGATGGTTCTCCCAGCCACTATCTCGACGCTTCGTCTCCCAAGCGAGAGAAGCGTGCAGCCGCTTGCTCCTGCTACCATTCTTTTGCCGCGCCCACGGAACTTTAACGCATGCTCGAACTCTCCACTCCCGTCCAATATGTGAAGGGCGTTGGTCCGCGCATTGGGGAAATTCTCGCAGCCAAGGGGATTCATACCGTCGGCGACCTGCTCCATTATCTTCCCTTTCGCTATGAAGACCGGCTCAACCCGCGAGGGATCTCCGAGCTGCGCCCGGGGGAAATGGCCACCGTCGTCGGCGAAGTGCGCAATTCGGGACTGTTCCGCACGCGGAGCATGCCGATTTTCCAGCTCACCGTCGGGCAGGGACGGGCGCGTCTGCGCTGCCTCTTTTTCCATGCGACCTACTTGCAGGACAAGTTCACGCCCGGCCAGATGATCGCGTTGTATGGCAAGGTCGAAGAGGATCAGCGCAGCCGCCAGTTGCAGATCATTCAACCGCAGTTCGAGATTTTGGGGGATGCGGGCCATGGCGGCGATAACGGCGCAGAGAAGAAAGCCGCGGAGTCTCTGGAGATCGGCCGCATCGTTCCCATCTATGAGGCGATCGGACGCCTTACCCCGCGCTGGTTCCGGCGTGCGATTCGCACTGCGCTCGACAATTTGACCCCTGACCTGCCCGAACCCATCCCCGCCAAGGTGCGCTCCCGTTTGGGACTGATCTCCGCACGCGCCGCGCTCTGGAACGTGCACTGGCCCGAGCCGGGTGAAAGTTTCGACGCTTTGCAGTCTTCGCGCACGCCGGCTCACATCCGGATGATCTTCGACGAACTGTTCTTCGTCGAACTGGGCCTGGAGTTGAAGCGCCGCCAGCAGAAGGCGCAGACCGGAATCGCATTTCGCCTGGATGAACGAGTGCGGGCGGCGATCAAAACGATTCTGCCCTTTCACCCCACGGCTGCCCAGAAGCGGGTACTGAAGGAGATTGCGGCAGACATGGAGAAGCCTTATCCCATGCGGCGTTTGCTGCAGGGGGACGTGGGATCGGGCAAAACGATTGTGGGCTTCGAGGCCGCCATCATCGCGATCGAGAATGGCTGCCAGGTGGCGCTGATGGCGCCCACCGAGATCCTTGCCCAGCAGCACTATTTTTCCGCGAGGCGGATTCTGGAGAACGCGGGTTACCGCATAGTGCTGCTGACCGGCTCGCTGGAAGCGGATCGCAAGCGCGACGTCCGGCGCCACATCGCGCAAGGGAATGCGCAGCTGGTCATTGGTACGCATGCGCTGCTGGAAGAGAAAGTTGAATTCGCCAAGCTGGGACTGGTCATTGTGGACGAGCAGCATCGGTTTGGAGTGTTGCAGCGGCTGAAACTGATGAAGAAATCGGGGGATGCCGAGGAAACCAGCCGAGCTGCGCTCGGCGGGACGGGCGAAGGCGCCCGTCCCCACACTAGCCCCGTTTCACCCGCTGAGCCTGACGTTCTCGTGATGACCGCGACGCCTATTCCGCGGACGCTTGCGCTTACCCTTTACGGGGACCTCGATCTGAGCGTGCTCGACGAGTTGCCGCCGGGACGGACGCCGATCGTCACGCGATGCGGCTCCGACGACGAATCGCCGAAGGTGTGGGAGTTTGTCCGCAAGCAGGTGGCGGCCGGGCACCAGGCCTACGTGGTCTATCCGGTGATCGCCGAGAATGAGGAGAGCGAACTCAAGGCCGCCATCAAGATGTACCGCGAACTCAGCGGCAAGATTTTCGCCGACCTGAAAGTGGGCCTGCTCCACGGCCGCCTCGACGCGGATTTGAAAGACCAGGTCATGCGCATGTTTCAGAAGGGCGAACTGCAGATTCTGGTCGCGACCACCGTCATCGAGGTTGGTGTGGATGTGCCCAACGCGACCGTGATGGTGATCGAGCATGCCGAGCGCTTTGGCCTGGCGCAGCTTCACCAGTTACGCGGGCGCATCGGCCGCGGCGCCGCCAAGTCGTATTGCATCCTGATGACCGGGGGAAAAGTCAGCGAAGAAGGCCAGCGGCGACTCGACGCCATGGTGAAAACCAACGATGGCTTTCAGATCGCCGAACTCGACCTCGAACTGCGCGGGCCCGGAGAATTTTTTGGCACGCGCCAGGCGGGGATGCCAAGCTTCCGAGTGGCCAATATCATTCGTGACGCCCAATTACTCGAGGTGGCCAAGCGCGAAGCCGCCGCGGTTCTCGCCGGGCCAAACGCCGAGATTTCCGCGGAAGAAATCAGCCGGGCGCTGGTGCACATGAGGGCGCGCTGGCAGCATACCTACGGATTGGTCGAAGTGGGTTGACTGGGAAAAGCTTCAGATTCCGGGTGGGCCGGGCTTCGGGCGCGAGTGTTATTTGTTGAGTTTCGCGGGCCAGTTCAGAATCACCGACATGGGCGCGCTCTCCGCCTGCTTCACCTGCGTGTTAATCAGAAAGCGCTGTCCGTCGCGGCTCACGTCGTAAACGAACAAGTCGTACACTAAGACGGGCTGCCGGGGCGTGCTCTGGAACAGTGCGACAGAAGTGCCGGCATCGAAATGCGCCCCCGTCGTAACCGGCGCCGCCATCATCTTCCCGTCCAAAGAAAGATAGAACAACTCTTTGCCATCGCCCCGCCACCTGGGCTGTTCTCCTCCGCCCGTTGAAACTTCCCATTTGCCGCGTGCGTCCGGAAACGAAGTCACGTAAATCTCCCACTTGCCGCTCTCGTTGGAAGCGTAGGCCACCCATTTTCCGTCCGGCGAGAACTGGGCGTTCCTAAGGACGGAAGGAGCCTTCAGAAACAAGCTGCTCTTGAGTTCAGGGAAGGTCAGGAGTCCTAGGTCCGAACCACGGCCATAGAGGATGTACTTTCCGTCTCGAGACCAGTCACTGGGAAAGTTGCCGAGCTCATCCTGCACGATGCTCTTCTCATCGGTGGCACCATCAGAGTTCTTTACGTAAAGACCAAAGTAGGTTTGGCGATTCGACGAAAACACCAAGCGGGTGGCGTCTGGGCTCCAGACGGGCACCGAGTCAATGCCGGGGTCGAAGGTGAGCCGCTTGGCGCTATCGCTCTGCAATTCGTAGGTCCAAACGTCGATGTTCAGGCTGGCCATGTCGGTCTTGTCGGTGGCCACTGATTTTCCATTCGGCGACAGGAAGACGTTGCCATATACATCGGGCTTGCCCACTGTGCCCACCGCATTTCCCTTGCGGTCGAACCAGACCAGTTGTGAAAGCGCAGCTTCGCTGCCACTCTGGGCGACCAGCAGCCCTTGATCGGAGACGGCAAACACCGCCCGCTTGACTTGCGGAAGAAACTGAACGTCCGGCAGGATCACGGTTGCTTCTCCCGTCAGGGCGAAACGCTTGAGATCGAATGGCTGGGCGAGCAGAGTCTTGTCTCTGTAAAACAGCAGGTACCCGGGCGCGGCATAGGCCGCATTGGCGGTGGATGCCACGACGAAGTGTTTTTCGTTCGAATCCAGCGAACCCGCGTAGACAACATTTCCCCCTTTCTGCCCGGTGAAGTTGGCAGCCAGATACAGGAAATGCTTTCCGTCGGGCAA
The DNA here is from genome assembly GCA_049792875.1 of Candidatus Sulfotelmatobacter sp. Lineage (GTDB taxonomy): Bacteria > Acidobacteriota > Terriglobia > Terriglobales > Acidobacteriaceae > Sulfotelmatobacter. Next base: position 42,217 of record JBARBI010000120.1, on the reverse strand, counting down.
AAACACGGGCCAGCGCAGACCAGATACTCCACGACTCTTATCGATGTCGCTGATCTGCGTTGGTGTTCCGCCCGACGCCGGCACTCGAAACAGGCCCGCGGTCACAACCGGCGCAAAAACGATCACGCCATCCTGGTTCCAGGTGCCCCCCCGGCCCGAAGGCGCATCGCAGACCGTCTGCACTGGACCGCCTGCGACTTCCACCTTCTTCATCTGTGCGTCGGCAAAGAATGCCAGGGATCGTCCGTCCGGCGACCAGAATGGATAGCTGGCACCCTCGGTACCGGCCAGACTTCTTGCGCCGTGCGATCCCAGCTCGTAAATCCAGAGCATATTCTTTCGCGCGGACTCCTGATACCCGACCAGCGCGATCGTGTGCCCGTTCGGCGCAACAGCAATGTCCTTCGCCGGAAACGGCAGCGGGGCAGGAAAATACATGGATTCTACTGGCGGCTTCGAATTTCGCCACCAAATCGCCCCGGCGATCAGGAGAACCACGAGAGCGCCCGAGATGAGCCATGCTAAGGTTTCTCGGGTCCTGCTTCCTCGTGTCGCCGGCAACGCAGCGCTCGGGAGCGCGGCGTTTTCGGCGCTCCAGTTCAGTTCGTGGATGAGATCGTGGGCTGTTTGCCAGCGGTCGTTGGGATCTTTGGCCAATGCCCGTTGCATCACGTGATCCAGGGCCGATGACGCCATGGGCTGCACCGACGAGACCGGCTCGGGTTCTTTCTCCAGGATCGCGCTCATCACGCTGATCTGGCTTTTCCCCGCGAATGCCCGCTTCCCCGTCATCATCTCGTAGAGCACCGCCCCGAGAGCAAACAGGTCCGAGCGTGCGTCCGCATCGTGTCCTTGCACCTGCTCCGGGGCCATGTATTGAAATGTCCCCAGGATCGTGCCTTGCACGGTCAGCGGTTGGCTCATGGTCGCCATCGAACCGGAAGAGATCGCTGCCACGCCCGGAACCGGCTTGGCTAATCCAAAATCCAGCAGCTTCGCGCCAGATTTAGTGAGCATGATGTTCCCGGGCTTCAAGTCGCGATGCACGATGCCGTTGGTGTGAGCTTTCTCCAGTGCCTCGGCAATCTCAATCCCGTATTGCAACGCTTGCTTGAGGGGTAGTGCACCTTTTTTCAGGCGGTCGGCGAGCGTCTCGCCCTCCAGCAGTTCCATGACGAGGTAATCGGTCCCGTCCTGCGATCCGATGTCGTAGAGATGGCAGATATGCGGGTGGCTCAAGGCCGAGATCGCTTTGGCCTCGCGCTCAAAGCGCGCTTTCAGATCAGGATCGGAACCAAGATGCGAGGGCAGGACTTTGACGGCGACATCTCTGCCGAGCCGCGTGTCGCGCGCACGGTACACCTCACCCATGCCGCCCGCGCCCAACGGCGATTGGATCTCGTACGGCCCGAGCTTCGTGCCAGTAGTGAGCGCCATTCGTGCGCACGATTATATGCTAACGACAATGGAGTAGCCTGCGTCGTGGCCGAGGCCTGAACTGATAGAATCAACAGGAATGGCAGGGTCTTCCCAACTGATTCAGATTGAGCTTGGCGCTCCGCCGCGCCTGCCCAAGCCGCAGTGGCTGCGGGCGAAAGCGCCCGTAGGCGACAACTTTCATAATCTGAAGAAACTGGCCCGGGGCCTCGGGCTGCACACGGTGTGCGAATCGGCGCAATGTCCCAACATCGGCGAGTGCTGGAACCACAAGACTGCCACGTTCATGTTGCTGGGAGACATCTGCACGCGGCGTTGCGGTTTCTGTGCCGTGCCCAAGGGGCGGCCGGAGCCGATCGACCTGGATGAACCGCGGCGCGTGGCTGAGGCGGTCGCTACGCTGGGACTGAAACACGCCGTGGTGACCAGCGTGAATCGCGACGACGACAATATTGGCAGCGCCAGAATTTTCGCCGAGACCATCCGCGAGATTCGCGAACTGACGCCCGATTGCCGGGTTGAAGTTCTCATCCCGGACTTTCAAGGCCTAGAAGAATCATTGCGAATCGTGCTCGACGCCAAGCCCGACGTGCTCAACCACAACACCGAGACCGTGCCCAGGCTGTATCGCGCAGTCCGCTCCGGCGCGCGCTACGAGCGCACCCTGACGCTGCTGGATAATGCCAAGAAATTCTCACCCGGCATGGTCACCAAGAGCGGCGTGATGGTTGGCCTGGGAGAGTCATCGGAAGAACTGGTCGAAGTCTTCCGCGATCTGGGCACGCGCGGCGTCGACATTCTCACCGTTGGACAGTACCTGCGGCCGTCTAAGGATCACCTGCCGATCGCGCGCTTCTACGAACCCCAAGAATTCACTTATCTGCGGGGCCAGGCTCTACGCTTCGGTTTCCGCCATGTCGAATCCGGACCGCTGGTGCGGTCCAGCTATCACGCACACGAGCACGCCGCTGCCGCTGCGCTGCCGCGGGCGGTGTCGTAGCTTGCGCCGCGCGCCTTTCCTCGCCAAAATTTTCTCAACGACCACGGCGCGCAGCGTTAGTATCCCCATCGAACAACTCGGAAACGGGAGGCTGCATCTGCCGTGGTGACCGCCCTTCTGGTGATCCTTGGATTCTTCGCCGGGTTGCTGGGTGCGCTGACCGGGATCGGAGGCGGGGTCCTGCTGACGCCGGTTCTCGCGTTGCACTTCGGCATCCCTATTCGCCAGGCCATCGGCACGAGCCTGGTCGCGGTGATTACGACTTCGGCGGCAAGCTCGTCGGTTCACTTGCAACGTCACACCACCGACATCCGCCTGGGCATGACCCTCGAACTGGCAACGGCATTCGGTGCGGCGGTGACCGCGTATCTGGTGGGATATTTCAATCGCAATGCTCTCGAAGGATTGTTTGCCGGATTTCTGCTGTATAGCGCAATCACAATCCTGGCCAAGGGCGGCCAAGTCAAACCGGGGGACGAGTCATCTCCGGCCAGCAATGGCGAAACGGTGATCCCGCCCTACGAACCCAAGCGCTATCCGCTCGGACTGGCGGCGTCCCTGGTGGCGGGTGCGCTTTCCGGGCTGTTGGGCATCGGCGGTGGCCCCATCAAGGTTCCCGTCATGTACATCTTCATGAACGTACCGCTGATGGTGGCGACGGCAACCTCGAACTTCATGATTGGCGTGACTGCCGCGGCCAGCGCCATCGTCTATTACCGCCGCGGGGATATTCTTGTGGAATTCGCTGCGCCGCTGGCTGTGGGCGTATTCATGGGATCGCTTCTGGGGGCCCGCCTTGCCCCGCGCATTCATACGAAAGTCGTGGTCTACCTGCTGGTCGGCGTGATGCTCTACCTTGCCGGGCACCTGCTGATCCACCTGCTGCGGGGGTGGTTATGAGCCAGGCGCGGGAACCCGCGTTCGATCGCGTGGTGGCGCTGGTGCTGCGCATCGGCGCTTTTAGTTGCTTCTTCATCATGCTGGCGGGGCTCATCGTCGGGTTGTTCACGACCGGCCAGATTCCGCTCGGCATCGAGCGCGCGGGCGTCCTGCTGATGCTGGCCACGCCGGTCGTGCGCGTAATCGTCGCCTGCTTCCTGTTCTTTCGCGAAAAGGACATGAAATACGGATGGATCTCGCTGGGCGTGCTGGTGATTCTGATGCTGGGGACGGTGTTCGGAATCGGGGAGCACTGAAAGCCTCAGCCGTCCACGTCATTGATGAATGCCTGGATCAGTGTAGCCCCTCGACCAGATAGAGAACGTCCAGCCGGCGTTGCACGGTGTACACGTAACTCTTCATGTCAGAGCTGACAAGAATATTCCCCACGAAGGTAATTCCGATCGGGTCAGTAGGCTCCAGCTGCTTCCACGGGGTTCGGCCGCCATTCGCCAACTCCACTCGAAAAATGTTCACGGGCAAATCTCCCAGGCGATAGCAGTACAGGAAGCGGCTGTCAGAGCTCCAGGCCACCGGCACCTCGCCCGGCTCTAGTCCAACCACCGGTCGAGGTTCGCCGCCACTGACAGGATAGACCACGGTTCTATAATCGGCGCCCATGGCCACGGCAAGCTGCGCTCCGTCAGGAGAAAGGCGGAAGTACGAGCTTGCACCCTCGGGGGTGATGGCCCGCGGCTGTCCCGTGGCGAGGTCCTGAACGTAGGCGCGCTGGCCATGTGCCGGCTCCTTCCCGTGAAAGAGGATCCGGCTTTCATCCGGGAACCATTGCGCCCACCCGTGGATCAGTTGGTCGTGAGTCAGTGGTTTCACTTCCCCGGACTTGGTAGGAACCTCGATCAGCTGGCCTTCGGGAGTGAAACAAATCACTCGTTGGCCGTCGTGGCTCAGTGCCGCACACGTGCCATCACTGAGGCGCACTGCAGGAGAGCCATCCGTACTGCGCAAATAGGTCGGCGTACCCGCCCCTCCAGCTTCACCAGCTTCGTAGAGAAGCAGGGTCTTTCCGTCAGCAGAGAGGTCGGAAGCAACGGAGAAGTCGAACCAGGACAGATCGCGCTCCCGGCTTTCTCCAGGCGCCAGCCCATAGATAACTCCTCGCCAGTCTTCATGGCCCAGCAGGACTCGGCCATCGCGGGCGATATCGAAGAGCCGCAGGTCACCCGGTACGTCCGCCACCTTTCGCTCGCTTCCCTTAAGGGTGACGGCGAACAGCCCGGAGGAGGCGTAGTCGCGACTACCAGTGAACCAGATCTCGTCACCACGCGGAGACCAGGCCAACCCGGTGAGGTCCTCCCATCCCGTGGACAGGACCGTCTTATGCCCGGCCAGGTCCACGACGGCCACCGACCCGTCGTCGCTCATGTGGCCAGAATGGTCGAAGAAAGCGATCCGATCGGCGCGAGGTGAGAATCGCTGCTGGCTGATCGCACCAGCAGTCTCGTAGATCAGCTTGCCGGGTGGAAACTCCAGACGGTCGCTCCCCGCGGACTGGCGCGTGATCAGCAGAGTGGTGCTGTCCGGAGCCCATTCGGCGCCCTCCACGTTGGGCAAAATCTCTCTGGGCGCGCCCCCCTCCAGCGGCGTGCGGGCTAAGGTCCCTACGCTGAAAGTTGGCATTATCGCGTGCGCTCCGAGCTGCACCGCGATCTCTCCCGTCGGAGAAACTGCCAGCAGAGTGCTGCCGCTCAGCCCTCTGGGACGAGACTCAGGGCCCTGAGGACGCGTGGTGTAGATTTCCGGTGGATTTCCGTCCCAGCTGGCGCTGTACACGATGCTTTGGCCATCCGGCGCAAAGCGCGCTGCCTGCACGGTTCCCTGACGGAATGTCAGCCGATGATAAGTAGGCAACGGCGCCGTTCCCCGGCGCATGGCGAACCAAACGGCGACTGCAACGATCGCCAGAATGGCTGCCGCCACAGCCAGGACTCTGAGCAATCCTGGTTTTTGGGCGGACACAAAACGCGGCGAGACTGGCGCCGTCCCTGAAGCAGCCGAGAGTGCTTCGAGATCGAACGCAACATCGCGCGCCGACTGGAAGCGTTCCTCCGGATTTTTTTCCAGGCAGTGCCGGACAATGCGCTCCAGAGCGGGTGGAATCTGGCGCTGGGCTTCGGAGAGTTCCTGCGGGTCCTCCTTCAGGATGGCGCTCATGGTGTCGGCCGCCGTCTCGCCGCGGAAGGCGCGCTTGCCCGTCAGCATCTCGTACAAAACAGCTCCGAAGCTGAACAGATCCGAACCCGGCCCCGCCACCTGGCCGCGCACCTGCTCCGGCGACATATAGCCGACCGTGCCCAGCACAAAACCAGGTTCGGACTGCCCCGTCAGCGTGAGCGAGTCGGGGCCAGAGCCTCCCTCCTCGGGCCGGGTCAGCTTGGCCAGACCGAAATCGAGAATCTTGACGCGGCCATCTTTGGTGAGGAAGATGTTTTCCGGTTTGAGGTCGCGGTGAAGAATGCCCTTGTCATGCGCGGCAGCCAGTCCCCGCGCCACCTGCACCCCGCAGTCGATCGCCTTGCGCACCGGCAGCGGCCCAGCCTGCAGGCGCTGCCGCAGGCTCTCGCCCTCCAGCAACTCCGAGACGATGTAGGGGGAGCCGCTGTGCTCGCCGACGTGATAGATCGTAAGAATGTTGGGATGGTTCAGCGCTGCCGCAGCCTGCGCTTCCTGCTTGAAACGCCGCAAGCGGTCGCCATCTTCAGAGAACGAAGCAGGCAGAACTTTCACTGCGACATCGCGGCCCAAGGCGCCGTCGCGCGCGCGATACACTTCCCCCATTCCGCCCGCGCCGATGGGTGCTACGACCTCATACGGCCCCAACTTCGAACCCGAGGTGAGTGCCATTTGTGCGCGCCATTATATCCCGCCTGCCAGCGAGCGCAAGCAGCGTCGCGGCCACTTCAACGCGTGCGTTCGACAGGTTGGGAACTGCTCAGAAAATGTGCAGCTTGATGCTGAGGTATTTCTTCGGGTTTTCGCGGATAGCCTTCAGCAGGTCGCGGGTCTCGACCAGCATCTGGTTCGCGTTGTTGTAAAGGGTTTCGTCCTTGAAGAGCTTGCCGACTGTGCCCTGTCCGGCTTCGAGTTCAGTGGTCAATTGGGAAAGCTTGGTGATCGTGGTGTCGAGCTTTTTCGCCAGTTCCTCATCCTTGGTCAGCTTGCCGATCGTGCCCTTCCCGGCATTGATGTCCTCGGTGAGCTTCTTCACGTTGGCGATGGTGTCGTTGGCGTTGTTATAGAGCGTGGGATCTTTCAGGAACCTTCCAGCCGTGCCCTTACCCTGCTGAAGGTCGTCGATGATGCCGTTCATCTTGTCGAGCGTGGCAATAAATTTCTCGTAGGCGTCATTGCGGCTGATCAATCTTCCCAGGCTGCCCTCGCCATTGCCCACCTGCGCCACGATCTTTTGAAAGTCCGCGACGGTGTCCGAGAAGCGGTTGTAAAGGGTCGGATCGTAGATGAGCTTCCCAATCGAACCCTTGCCGCTTTCGGCGAATGCCAGAATGCGGTCGGCGCGCTTCAACAGCGCGTCCATGTTCTGCAGGGTGCTCTGGCTGGCTTTCACCACCTGGTTGAAATCCGGATGCACCTGCGTAGGCAGCGTGTCTCCATCCTGGACCGGGGACCCCACGGCCTGCGAACTGTCGATGTCGAGAAAGGTTTCTCCCAGCACTCCCGCAGTCTCCAGCGAGGTCACCGAATCACGGCGCATCCCGTAGCTGTATTTTGTGCTGAGTTTCATGGTGACTTCGACGGGCGTGAGTTGCTTGTCTTTGTCGGGGACGATTCTGATGTTCGTCACATTGCCGACGTCCACGCCGCTCAGGCGCACCGGAGCGCCTTGGCGCAATCCTTGCGCGTTATCGAAATAGGATTTCAGGGTGATGCGAGGAGTGAAGAACCCGGCAGTTCCGGACATCAGGAACAGGAGGAATCCCAGCGTCAAACTGGCAAGGATCACCGTGATCCCAACTCGAAGTTGCGACCACTTGAGCTGCTTCTGGCTAGGCAAATGGTTTCCTCATGACGCCCGTCTGGATGGATTCCGCAGGTCGCGGGCAGCACACGAACGCAACCAGCCCCTCGCTGCATGATAACAAAAACCGGAGCCAGGACTAGGAGGCTTTCGTGCGCAGAACAGGCATCAGCAACAGGGCGAGCACGTAGGCGGCCGCTCCGCAGGCCAAGGTGACGGTCAATCCAAATTGGATGGCGATGACCATGGCCAACACCGATCCGAGCACGCTGGCTGCCGCATTCATCGCCCAGGCCCATTCCACGGCGTTGTCGGAAGCGCCTTGCCCGGCGGGAAATTCCGGCGCCGGAAATGCAGCAAGGGCTCGCAGGCCTGTGGGGAAGGGCATGCCCATGACGAACCCCAAGGGGACGAGAATCACGCCGCTCACCAGCAGGCGGTAGCCGAAATCCATTCCGACGAATGCCGCCAAACGGCTGGGCAGGAAAACTACGTTGCCGAGAAGAATCACGACCACCAGCGCCAGCGGTATCCAGCCCGAGTTCGTGCGCGGCAGCCAGAGCCGCGAAAACAGGCTCCCCGCCCCACTGGACAGCATGAGAAGGAAAATCACGACCGTCAGGGCGTACGTGGGATGGCCGAGAAACAGCACGAAGCGCTGGATGAAGGCGATCTCTACCAGAATGTAGCCTAACCCTACCGCAACGAAATAAAGCAGGGGAAGCGGTGACTGGCGTCCTTTCGCGCTTCGCCATGCCAGGGGCAGCACCAGAAATGCCAACACCGCGACCAGGGAAATGACCAGCACCAGAAGCAGCACCAGCACGCCCAGGTTTACTTTCCAGTCGATCCCGGTGCGCAGACCTTCTTCCCCGAGAATCTGTCCGGCCTTGAGCGTGAAGAAGAAAAAGGGCGCGTTGTCGGTCACGGGCGCGACGTTGTAGGCGTAGCCGCGGGCGAAGGCATAGGGATCGTTGCTCGCGATCAGATCAGAGAACGGATTCTGGCCGGGCTGCGACGGCATGTACAGAGGGTCGAGTTCCCAGTAGTGATCGAAATGCGTGATCACCGCTTTCTCCTCTGCCGGCGTAAAGGGAGTCTTCTTCGCCAACACCACAACCGGGATGCCGTCTGCATCAAGCTCTCCCTGCGAGGCGACGATAAAGTTGCGGGCAGGATTCGCCACGCCCAGACGATGCAGCGCTTCCATGGCCACCGCGACGACGCGCAAGGCTTCGCGGGGATGGCGGAATTCCCAGCGGGTGATGGCGATCATTCCATCGGGCTTGAGGTGATCGAAATATTCGCGGAAGGCCTCGACGGTATACAGATTATTCTCGCTGAGCGCGAAGGCTCCGGCTGCGGTTGACGCCCAGGTGTCGACCAGCGTCATCTGGACGACATCGAAGTGTTGCGGAGTGGAACGCAGAAACGACCGGCCGTCGGTGACGTGAATATGCACATCCGGCCGATCGTAGAGATGCTGCGAGTAGTCGGCGTAACGCCCGCGCATGATGGTGGTCGCGATGATGGGATTGATCTCGATCCCGGTCACGCTCGGACTGCCGGTGGCCACGGCTCGCAAAACGTCGACCCCTCCGCCCGGACCAATGATGGCGAACTCTCCGTGCGGGCGAAGAACATTGGCCAGCGCGGGGGGCGCGGCCATCAGGTCGTGTTCCCACTCGGTGTCGTGCCACTTCGCCACATCCGCATTCATGATGTAGGTGGAAGCGTCGGCGTCAATGACAATAGCCTTGGCCTGACCCTGGCGGTCGACTTCCACGCGCGAGAGCGCATTCCAGCGAGCGAACTCGACCCACGCCGGATCGCGGAACATGCCCTTCGCATACACCACGTCGATCAGACGCCCGGAGTAGTTCGCCCCGATCAGGGCGAGCAGCGCGAGTGCGAGCAGGGCTGCATTTCTGCGCGGCAAGCGGGACTCAGCCCAGATAGTTCCCGCAACCGCCATGGTGGCTGCGGCGAACAGAACCACGTTGGGTCCGCCAACCCAATTCAGCAACGGTACGACCGCCAGGCAAGCCAGCGCTCCCCCGCACAGGTCAGCGCCGTAGAGCCGCGGAATGTGGTTCGTTTCGCGCGCGAATACAACAGCGAAGAGAAGTCCGGTGAGGAAGAAGGGAACAGCGGCGGCGAGGTAAAGCGCAGTCAGCCGTCCGAAGTTTCCCCAGGAGACCTGCAGCGCGACCGGCACATGCAGCACGATCTCCAGGACGATGAGAACGACCACGGAATTCGCCAGGCACAGGCGTGCCGCCAGCGTGCGCGTGTCGGTGCCGGCGAACCTGGTCTTTAGCAGATATGCGAACACTCCTCCCGCGCCCAGTCCGAGCAGCGCAATCGAAATTGCGAGAAAGGCGAAGTGGTAAAAGAGCACGACCGAGAACAACCGCGTGAGCGCCAGTTCCAGCAACAGGGCGGCGAAGCTGGTAAGTGCCAAGCCCGCTAGCAGTGTTTTTTCCGGAATTTCAGTGCGGCTCAAAGTTGGAATTGAAGTCGGAGTAATGACGGGCATAAAGGGATCAGACGCGACAGTCTAGCAGATGGTGGACGTCGGATTGGCGTGCAACTGGGCAGGAGGCGCTTCAATTCTCAAGAATCACTTGCGCGATCGCCTGCTCCTCGGTGTGCGAGATCGACAGGGCGGCATTCTTCACTCCAAGCCTCACGGCGAACTCGCCCGCTTTCCCGTGGAAGGTGATGGTCGGGCGCCCACCCGGCATGCGGACCACCTCGCAATCGCGCCACCGCACGCCGTGATTCCAGCCCGTGCCGAGAGCCTTCATGGCGGCCTCCTTGGCAGCGAAGCGCGCGGCATAACGCTCCACCCGATTGGCCTTGGAATCGCAATAGCGAATCTCTCCCGGGGTAAAGATGCGTTGCAGAAAACGCTGCCCGAAGCGCTCGATGGACTGGCGGATGCGGGGAACTTCGGCGATGTCGATGCCCGTGCCTACGATCATAGTGAGGATGCCTTGTCAGGACGCCTTTCGTGGCATCTTACAGCAATCGGTCCCCACGATAGATCAAACGTCGGTCGATGATGCGAGCTTCTGGCATCAGCGTATGCGGCTTGACCGGGCCCTCGGCATCGATGTGCAAGACTTCATGCCCGTGAGCGACCAGCCAGTCGGAAACCAACATCCGGTGACAGCGGAAATGCAGGCGTTCGGCGCACATGTATGCTGTGCGGGAACTTGTGGCATATTCGAGCACCTCAGACATGGCGCGATCGAAGCCTGGTGAGAGCATATAGTCGGCATAGTTGCGGAAGCTTTGGTTGCGTAAAGCAAGGTTGGGCGACTCTTCGAGGGTCTTCTTACGATAGCCACCCAGCGCCCTCATCCACAGGTAGCGGATTCCCGCTGCAGGCAAGCTTTGGTCCAGTGAATCACGATTGAACTGCGGCAGCCGCCGCGACATGGGAAACGCACGGATATCGACGAGAGTCTGAATCTGATGTGCCCGCAGGGCGCCAATCAGCTCCTCCAGCGTGCGGGTGGAATGCCCGATGGTGTAGAGAACAGCCAATTGGAGTTGGATGCTAAAAAGCTACGGAGCGATTCGATTGAGAGCGGCCGCGATCATAAGATCCTGATCCACTAGCACCGTTCGCAAATCCAGCAGGGCGCGACCTTGTTCGACACGCGCGATGATGGGCGGATCGGACGCGCGCAGGCGGGCAGCCAGCTCATCCGCGCTAAGGCCCGAGCAACTCAAGGCGACGAGTCGGGTCGGCAGCACGGAAGACGGAGCGGCTCCGCCGCCGATGACAGATTCACCCTCGATGACTTCGATGTTCAATTTTGGAGAACGTGCCTGAGCCGCGAGCGTCTCGGCGCGCTGGCCGATCTCCTCTCTCGTCATTCGCATCATCTTGAGGGTTGGGATGGAATCGTGATCGCGCTTGACGTAGGCCAGCAGCGTGGCCTCGAGGGCGGCGTAGGTGAGCTTGTCCACGCGAAGGGCGCGAAATAGAGAATTGGCGCGCATCCGGGCCACCAGATCACGACTGCCGCTGATCAGTCCGGCTTGCGGCCCGCCCAGCAGTTTGTCGCCGCTGTAAGTCACCACATCGACCCCGGCTCGCAGGCTGTCGAGCACGCTGGGCTCGCCGCTGATGCCGAAATTCTGCAAGTCCACCAGTGCGCCACTACCCAGATCTTCCATCAAGGGCAGGCCACGCCGGCGGGCGAGCGTCACCAGCTCGGCGGTCGATGGCTGCTCGGTGAATCCGGTGATCTCAAAATTGGATCGGTGCACGCGCAACAGCAGCCGGGTGCGCTCGGTGATGGCTTTTTCGTAGTCGGCGGCGCGGGTGCGATTGGTGGTGCCCACCTCGCGCAGCGTTGCGCCCGACTTCGCCATGACGTCGGGAATGCGAAAGGAACCGCCGATCTCCACCAGTTCGCCGCGCGAGACAATCACCTCGCCACCCTCAGCCAAGGTGTTAAGCGCCAGCAGGACCGCAGCGGCGTTGTTGTTTACCACGATGGTGGCAGCATCGGCGTGCGTAGGGACAGCCGCCTCGGCGGAAGTTCCCGGGCGCGCAGCCCCATCGGCTAACAGTCTCTGAAAGAGTCGTTCTACATGCACATCCCGTTTGCCCCGAACTCCGGCCGCGATGTCGAACTCGAGATTGGAAAACCTTCCTGCTGTTTCGCGAATGTGCGCCAGCGCGGCTTCGGCCAGGGGAGCCCGGCCAAGATTGGTATGCAGAATGACGCCCGTCGCGTTGATCACCGCCCGCAGCGAAACAGTGAGTTCCTGACGCAGATGTTCTTCGACGGCGCAGTCCACTCCGTCCAGAGCAAGTCGGAGTGCCGGCCCATCGAGCCGCCCGGAAGCGACCTCTTCCCGCAAGCGAGCGAGCACGGTGCGTGCGGCCTCGGTGACGGCGGCGGTTCCGTGAATGGCCGCGAGCGAAGCCACGGAAGCGGTGCGAACCAGTTCGTCCACCGACGGCAACTCGCGAAACAGTTCCGATTTCGCCGCGTTCTTCATCCTCGGATTATCCCACGAAACCCATGCGCCCCCGCCCGTATCCGCCTACAACGTATGCAGATAAGCCAGCAGATCCTGAATGTCCTGTGCGTTCAGCGTCTGGCTGTAGCCGGGCATTTCGTTGCGGCCGAGGCGGATGATGTCGGTGACCCGCTCATCGTTGGCGGGCAGGCCGCTCAGAGACAAGTATTTGTGCTGAAAAACACCCTTGAGGGACGGTCCCTTCTTGCCCCGACTGGAATAGGCCTCATGGCAGCGGCTGCATTGGGAATCATAGATTTTCCGGCCGGCGGACTGTTGCTCGTTGAGACCCAGTTCGGCGTCTGATTGTCGTCTCTGGACCTCGCAAGAGGAGAGGGTGGCGAGCGCCAGCAGAACGGCGAGGGCTCCGCAGAAAATTCCTGAGCGATGACGGTCCAGCGACTGCTCCATCGGGTCTTTCCCTTTCAGTTGCATGAATACCCCTCGATCGTGCCATAGGCGGCGCTGCGAGCCGCTTTACAATGATAGAGGAAAGCACAAAGTACGGTCTTACCCACCTCATGACAGTTGCGATCAAGCGAGTCTACCAGTCCGCGGTGCGCACCGACGGAGCGCGCGTACTCGTCGACCGGTTGTGGCCGCGCGGTCTCACCAAAGCCCAAGCCGCGGTCGACGAATGGCTGCGCGATTTGGCGCCCTCGGACGAACTGCGCCGCTGGTACCATGCCCGGCCCGAGCATTGGCTGAACTTTCGCAAGAAATATCTGAAGGAATTGTCGCATCCGGAAGCGGAGGACTCTCTACGCAGGCTCTACCAGCTTGCCGGCAAGAGAAAACGTCTGACCCTGTTGTTCGCCTCCAAGAACGAGACCCACAATAACGCGGTCGTGCTCAAGGAACTGCTCGACGGGATGCGCAAGCCTCCGACCGGCACCGGCCCCGGTGCGGTCTATGTCATGGGCAAGCGTGGCGCTGCCGTGCGACGCAGATAGCGCGATCGTGCGCTGAGTCCCGCGTGCGTCCTTTCGTTTAGAATCGTGCGGCATGCGGTCTGTTTTCCAATGGAATCTGGGCACGCGCGCTCTCGAACTGGGCAAGCGTACGCTGATCATGGGCGTCGTCAACGTCACCCCGGATTCGTTTTCCGACGGGGGCCAGTTTCTGGACCGCGACCGGGCCGTAGAGCATGCCGAGCGACTGCTCGAGGAGGGGGCCGACATCCTCGACATTGGCGGCGAGTCTACGCGTCCCGGAGCGCGCGTCGATGCCGGCGCACAGAAGCCATTCGATACAAAGCAGGGTCCAACTGGAAAACTCAAGGTGGCGAGCGCGCCCGCAGTTAGCGCCGCAGAAGAACTCAAGCGCGTGTTGCCCGTCATCGCCGAGCTGAAGAAAAAGCACTCCGCTGCCGTACTCTCCATCGACACATACAAAGCGATGGTTGCCCGCGCGGCAGTAGGCGCTGGAGCAGAGATCGTGAACGACGTCAGCGGATTCCGCTGGGACGCGCAGATGGCAAAGACCATCGCCGAGCTCAACTGCGGCGTGGTCTTGATGCACATGCGCGGACGCCCCGAAGAATGGGGCACGCTGCCGCCGCCCGGCGACATCGTACTGCAGGTGAAACGGGAACTGAAGGAATGGGCTGAGAAGGCGGTGCTGGCGGGCGTGCGCCGCGAGCGGATCGTGGTTGATCCCGGCTTCGGTTTCGGCAAGAGTTTCGAGGAAAACTATCCCTTGCTGGGGCGCTTCAGCGAGTTGCAGGCAACGGGATTTCCGCTGCTCGCTGGTACTTCACGGAAATCTTTTATTGGCCGCACCTTGGCGAAGGATGGCAAAGATGTTCCGCCGGAGGGTCGCCTTTATGGCACGCTCGCGACCCAGACCGCCCTGATTCTCAAAGGTGCGCACATTTTGCGGACTCACGACGTGAAGGCGGCGGCGGAAGCGGCACGCGTGGCGGATGCAATTCTGCTGGCGCGGTAGGCCAGGCCATAAGGTCTCGGCTCCGAGGGCGAGATCCCCTTCGACAATGTTCCTCACTTCGGATGAGTCGGGCACTATCTTCCACGTAACGGATGGGGGCCTCACTGTAACCAGGCTCGCTGAACGGAAAATGGCGCGGCGACCGACCCTTGGGTGTAGAGCGGAGCAAAGTTACAGCCCGTCAGCACCTCCAAAGAAATCGCATTCCACAGTCGCGGTGCAAACGGAGGTGTATACCCCGTCCGTATTTCGAACCGTCCCCCCGCGGTAAGTATCCCCAAGGTGGGTATCCCAAAAAAATCTCAGGAGGAATCACGATGAAGTGAATCAAGTATTTCGCACAGTGTCAGCCGTAGCGGTTGGGCTCGTCGTTCTCCCCAGTGTCCACCTTATGGGCGTCGACCGTTGTGGTGGGTTCGTGCAAGCCTACGTTGCCGAACTATCCGACTCTCACCGCCGCTGTGGCCGGAGCGCCGATGGCGCTACCATTCAGGTCTGTCCTGGCAGCTAAGTGCCGGCAAGCGAATTCCGCAACTTGCAATCCTCTCCAATCAGCGCACCCCGGGAACGAACTCATCCTAGAATGCCTTCCCCGAATCCAGCAGAATCGTGACCGGCCCCTCATTCACCAGGTCCACTTGCATCATTTCCTGGAAGCGGCCGGTTTCGCAGCGCAGGCCCGCGGCCCGGACACGTTCGACAAAAAACTCATACAGCCGCCGGGCGTTTTCTGGCGGGGCCGCCGCGTCGAACGATGGGCGCTTGCCGCGTCGCACGTCTCCGTACAAGGTGAACTGTGAGACCGCGAGTACGCTGCCGCCCACGTCTTGCACGCTGCGGTTCATCTTGCCGTTGTGGTCTTCGAAGATGCGGAGGCCGGCGATCTTCTCGGCCAGATAGGTTGCGTCGGCTTCGGTGTCTTCGTGACCTACTCCCAGCAGCACCAGCAATCCCAGGCCGATCTCAGCGCTGATCCAAGCGTTGATCGTGACCTTGGCGTGGCTCACGCGTTGTACGACGGCACGCATGTCATTCCTCGGCTCTGCGATTTGTGCAGGGCTGCGATTCGAAAAAGCTTAACCGCAGAGCGCGCTGAGAATTCGCAGAGAACGCTGAGAAAACCATTTCGGAGCTACTTTCAAACACTTCTAATTACCGAGCACCGATTCATGTGCCGCCACACACTGCCAGCGACCATCGCGATATGCGTAGACATCGGTGAATCGCACCTTGACCACAGTCTTGCCCTGCGCATCCACGGCCGTCGCCAGTCCGCGGATGTAGCCGAAATCTCCGCTCACGTGCACGTGCCAGTCGGTGAGTTCGTGGTGGAGCGCCGGGTGGTCGGCCGCTTTCGCCAGAGTGGCTGCGCGGTTGGTGAGTTGGCCATCGGGTCCGGCGTCTTCGAACTCGTCCGCCAGAATGCAGCCGAGAGCGGTCGTATCCTTTTGCTCCAGCGCCCGCGCCCAGGTCTGCTCGATCTGAATCAAGGCGTTGCCGTCTTTGGCCCGCCCCGCGGGACAAGGCGCCGCATTCGCCCACGAACAAAACAACAGCATCCACAACGCGTATTTCACGCCGTGCTCCCCGGGGCCAGCCCCGACCGACTCATGATAACCCTGTGCTAAGTTTGACCCCGGCAACGGCCAACCTTTAGGATTCAAGAGTGCAACCCCAACTCAACCGAGGCTTTGCCGGAAGTGGCAAGGCCCTTCCTTTACACTAATTCAACGGGACAATTACACTACACACTCGCCTTTTTTCGTATCGCAGTGCGTAAGACGTGCAAAGCCCGAGCCAGCCGAAAGAAGAGCTGCGATTGCGCAACGGAAGCAACCGAATTCAAATCCAATCGAGGCAAGCGAGGAGAAACATGGCAGCCGTAGACGAGAAGGTAAAGCAGATTATCGTGGAGCAGTTGGGAGTGGATGAGGGCGAAGTCACCTCCAGCGCGTCGTTCGTGGACGATCTGGGCGCGGACTCGCTGGACACCGTCGAATTGGTCATGGCTTTCGAAGAGGCCTTTGACATCGAGATCCCCGACGAGGACGCGGAAAAGATTCGCACCGTGCAGGACGCAGTGGACTACATCGGCAAGCACGCGAAAGCGGGGAAATAGTTGGGACGCAGGGTCGTAGTTACCGGCCTCGGCTTGATCTGTGGCGTAGGCAATTCCACCGACGTAGTGTGGAAGGCCTTGCTTGCAGGCAAGAGTGGTGTCGCACGCATCACCAGCTTCGACCCCACCGCCTTTGCCTGCCAGATTGCCGCCGAGGTCAAGAACTTCGACCCGCTGAATTACATCGAGAAAAAAGAAGTCAAGAAGATGGGCCGCTTCATCCACGTGGCCATCGCCGCCGCCGATGAGGCGCTGAAGATGTCGGAACTGAAGATCACCCCGGAGAACGACGAGCGCGTCGGTGTTCACATCGGGTCGGGCATCGGAGGTTTCGACATCATCGAACGCGAACACGCTGCGCTGATGGAAGGGGGGCCGCGCAAGATTTCACCGTTCTTCATCCCGGCCGCCATCATTAATCTTGCGGCTGGGCAGGTTTCGATGCGCCACGGGGCCAAGGGGCCGAACGAGGCGACCGCGACGGCCTGCACTACCAGCGCCCATTCCATCGGAGACTCTTTCCGCATCATCCAGCACAATGACGCCGATGTGATGATTGCCGGGGGCGCCGAGGCTGCGATCACTCCCATGGGCGTGGGCGGATTTGCCGCCATGCGCGCGCTCTCGACCCGCAACGACGCGCCCGAAAAGGCCAGCCGTCCCTGGGATCGCGACCGCGATGGCTTTGTGATCGGCGAAGGCGCGGGCATCATGATCCTGGAAGAACTGGAATTCGCCCGCAAGCGCGGCGCTCGCATTCTCGCAGAGATCGCGGGTTACGGCATGAGCGGCGACGCCTACCACATGACGCAGCCGGCGCCGGAGCATGAAGGCGGCTTCCGGGTTATGCGCAACGCGGTGCGCGATGCGGGCGTGACTCCCGACGTGGTCGGATACGTCAATGCCCATGGCACTTCGACCCCGATCGGCGACACGCTCGAGGCCCACGCCATCCGCAACTTTTTTGGCGACCGCAAAATCCCGGTGAGTTCCACGAAGTCGATGACCGGACACTTGCTGGGCGGCGCCGGAGGACTTGAGGCCGGCATTACTGTGCTGGCCTTGCGCGACCAGATTCTGCCTCCGACGATCAATCTGGAGAATCCCGATCCCGATACCGCCGGCATGGACCTGGTCCCCAACCAGGCGCGCAAGGCGGAGCTTGAATATGCCATGTCGAATTCGTTCGGCTTCGGCGGCACTAACGGTGCACTGCTGTTCCGGCGCTGGATGGAATAGAGTCTCGTTCGAAATTGCGGCCTGCGCGGTGCTCGCCGCAAACCCCTGAATCCACGCGGGTTTTGGCTCGTAATGTCCTCGCGCACGCATCCTCGAAAAAAGTAACGACACTTTGGTACTTCGCGCCTTGGTCCTTTGTGTCTTTCCAGCGACCGCGACCGCCTCCACAATGGATTTTGAAAGTAGAGTCTTCCCCTCGCCTATGGATAAAGCTTTCGCAACGACCTTCGTTCCCGCCCCTCCCGTTCGGAAGGCAGCCGCCCGTACCGCGCTCGTAGGCCTGGATGATCAGGCCCGGGTTCTGCTATCAGAATGCTTTCGCCAGTTCGGCATTGAAACGGTGGTGATGACCACCAACGCTGCCGAGCGTCTCCGCAAGGAAAAATTCGAAGCTTGCGTGCTGACCTTGAGCGATGGCGCCGATGAAGTGATGGAGGCGGCCCGCACCTCCCCTTCGAACAGCCGTTGCGTAATTTACGGCGTGGGCGGCAACGCGCAGGAAGCCATGCGCTACTCCAAGTTCGGCATCAACGCCATGTTCAACGAGCCGCTGGAGCGGCCCGCGGCGCTGAAACTGGTGCGCGCCACGCGGATGCTCGTCCTGCACGAATTCCGGCGCTACGTGCGCATCCCGGTGATGACCGAGGTCCTGCTCGTCGGCGATGGCCGGCGCATCAGCACGAGCAGCATCGAAATGAGTAGTGGAGGAATGTCGATCAAGAGCTCCGAAGACTTTTCGATCGGAACGAACGTTGAGGTGTCCTTTGCCCTGATGACGTTGCCCCGCGTGAATGTTCGCGGAGTTGTGAGCTGGCGCAAGCCAAAGTCGATCGGAGTGCGGTTCGACGCCGCCGACGAACGGCGCCGTAAGGTCAAGATCTGGATCGATTCCTACCTCGAAAACTGATGGTGTAGCGGGCGCCCCGCCCGCGTCTTGCCGGTGGCCGCGCCATCCTTAGTCTTGAATAAGCCCAATCCTGATCGCTGGATTCTTCATGCGACGGCGCAACCATGGTCAGCTTATCTCCCCGACTCGACGGATCGGAATCGACCTGACCGTACTGTCCTTTGCCGAGCCGCTACAATATTCCTGTGCCAGAAGCCAGCACTCTCCACGAGGTGGCGCCGCCGCTGCCTCCGATTGATCCCAGCCGCTACACGCTTCGCCAACGCATCGTTCTGCGCATCATCATATGGGCCGGATCCTGGGTCATTCGCCTGCTCGGTCCCACCTTGAAGGTCTGCATTTCCTATGAGGAGGGTGCGCAAAAAACGCGGGAACAGCGTCCGCTGGTGGAGTCGTTCTGGCATTCCTGCATGATTCCCGCCACCTACATCTGCCGCGATATGGGCGTCCGCGTGATGAGTAGCAACAGTTACGACGGCGAGTACATGGGCCGCATCATTCGCAAGTTCGGATTTGTTGCAGTCAAGGGATCAAGCAGCCGCAACGCTGTGCGAGCACTGCTCGGCCTGCGTCGCGCGCTCACCGAAGGCTGGACCGTGGCCTTCACCCTCGACGGCCCGCGCGGCCCGCGTCATCAAGTGAAGCCCGGACCGGTCGCGCTGGCACGATCGACTGGCATTCCTATGAGTATGTTCCACGTCGCGGTAGATCGCGCCTGGGTGCTCAACTCCTGGGATCGCATGATGATCCCCAAGCCGTTCTCGCGGGTCCTGCTTCGTTTCGGAAAACTGATCCACGTGCCCCCCGATGCGACCGACGAAGACGTCGAGGGCTACACTGCCGAGCTTCAGGTTGCACTGGATCGAGTCTGCGAATTCGCCGAAGCCCACGTGAATCAGGTCGGGACGAGTGAATTTCCCTGCGGGAGGAACGAACAGAAGTAAGAGTGATGCCGGGGAATTGTTGATTGCTGATTTCTGATTGTGGATTGAAACCTGGATCCAATCATCAAGCAACAACTTATTCCATGGTTGAACCCAGTAGCTGGTATCGGTATTTCTTGCCGTCCCAGTAGACGACGGAAGACGTGTTCTCGCCCACGCCCGTTTCCTCCATGTAAATTCCGAGGATGGTGTTCTTCTTGATGGCCAGCCTTTTCACGGTGAGAGTCTTGAAGGGCAGATTGATGAGAAGGAACTTGGCCTTGGGGTCGTCGGCGCGCCAGGCGTCTTTTTCCGCGCCGTGGATGATGAGCAGGCTGAGGCCACGACGATCGGGTTCGTCGGAGGCGAAGGTAGACGTGACCTTTACGTCGCTATATCCCAGGGCGCTGTTGTAGGGGTCCGCGACCACGAAGGTGTATTCGGCCTTGTCGGCCATGGGGTTCTTGCACTTCGCCGCGACCACGAGGTCTTCGATGCCGTCGCCGTCCATATCGGCGACAAACTGCGGCGGTCCCGCCAGCAGCGAGCAATTGTCGCCGAATTGCTTGTGGACGAAATCATCGGTGACGGCGGGCGACGGAGCCTTTGCGTGTGCCGGCGGCGGAGGCGGCTGCTTTTTCTGGGCGGTAGCGGCGACTGTCAGCAGAAGCGCGAGAGCTGGGACGAGGAGCAATCTACGGGACGACATATGTTTTACTCTAGTCCGGTTTTGGAGGTGAGGGTAGAGACTGAGTAGTGACCGAGGTAACGGCGGGTTACGCTTAAATACAAAACTGAACTGCACAGCCCGCTACTCAGCGCCGTACGCCGGGCTTCGCCCAGGCTTGCACAGCCGAGGCGGCTGTCCCTACATGAGTCCATCTAGCGTTGGAAGTGCTCCCAGCCCCGCGGCTCAAGCTCGTAGCCGATCCCCTCCTGGTTCATCAGCAAGATTCGCTTCCCGCGGGTGATGTGACCAAGGTGAGTGATCGCAACTCCCGCGATGTGGGCTGCCACTCGTTTTCCGGCCGGCACGGTAAACAGCAACTCGTAGTCTTCGCCCCCGTGCAGCGCCAGGTCGAGATCCACTTCACGTTCGGGCTTGCCGACTCTGGCACGCGGAATCAGCGCGGACTCGATTTCGGCTCCCACGCCGCTTTCTTCACACAGATGCGCCAGATCGGTCGAAAGGCCGTCACTGGTGTCAATCATGGCGGAGGCCAGGCCCTTCTCGCGCAAAATCCGGCCGAGTTCGATCCGTGGCTCAGGATAAAAGTGGCGGAGATAGTCCCGCGGATTCACCTTCTGCTTAGGTTTTCGCCGCATCTGCAGGACGGCCGCCGCCGAGCCGCCAAGTTCTCCGCTGACGAAGATGCGGTCTCCGGGACGGGCGCCGGAGCGCAGCACAGATTTGCCTTTGGGCGCGGTGCCGACCACGATGATGTCGGCAAGAATTCCGTTGGGAGATTCGGCGGTATCACCTCCCGCGAGAGTGACCCCAAATTTTTCCGCGAGGCTGATCAGCGAGCGGGCGAATCGGCCGACCCATGACTGCAGTAGGTCCCGAGGCAGGGCTAAAGACAGGAACGCCGCGACCGGCGCTCCGCCCATGGCGGCAATGTCGCTCAATCCGCGAGCCAGGCAACGGTGGCCGACCGATTCCGGTGGATGCCAGTCGCGCCGAAAGTGAATGCCTTCCAGCGTGAAGTCGGTCGTGACCAGGGACTCGTGTCCCGGCAACGTGCGCAACACGGCGCAGTCGTCGCCAAGGCCGGTGAGAACGGCAGTCTGTGCGGGGCGGACACTCCTCCCCGCCTGCCTTTGCCCGCCAGGTCTTGCCATGCGGCGAATCTCAGCGATCAACGCTTTTTCGGGAAGCGGCACGACGCAACCACTATAGCGGAGGCGGCTTATTCCATGCTGCGTTTGCTGAAGAGGGCACAAAATCTCTCGCCACTGCATCCAGAGTCAGATATAGTGCCGCCCGATGAGACTCCGGTTCTCCTTTGCGTGCGCAGTGCTGTTGTTGTCGGCATCGGCGGTTGGCCAGTCGCCGTCACCTTTGGCGCACGATACCGTCGTGGTCCCGAGTGGAACGCTGCGCTTGAAAGGTTTCCTCTGGAGGGCAGCGGGCCCCGGACTTTCTCCTGCCGTGCTTTTCGTGCATGGCTCAGGGAGTACTGAAGCGGCGCATACTGGCGAGCTCGCGATCGCGGATGCCGCCGAAAGACTCGCCCCCGTCTTCGTCAAGCACGGTTACGTCTTTTTGTATCTTTTCCGCCCTGGGCAAGGCCTTTCCGCGGACCAGGGACCCTTCATGCAAGATCTTCTGCAGCGCGAGAAGGCGTCCAAGGGAGACGAAGCTCGAAAACGCCTGCAGTTCTATCTGCTCACAACAGACCACCTGGATGACCTCATCGCAGGTGTGGCGTTTCTGAAAACCCAGCCGGGAGTCGACGCCAACCGGATCGCCGTGGTAGGTCACTCGTTCGGGGGCAGCTCGCTCTACTGGCGGCCGAACGCGACAGCAGCCTGCGCGCGGCGGTTACATTTGGTGCTGCCGCCGCGTCCTGGGAGGGTTCCCCCGAGAGCCGCGAACTTTTGTTGACCGCGGTCCGCAGGGCGACTGCTCTCATCCTGCTGCTGCACGCGGCGAACGACGACTCCACCGCCCCGGGGAAGGCTCCAGACAATGAACTGTCTCGGCTCAACAAACCGCACGTGCTGAAGATCTACCCGCCGTTTGGTAAAACCTCGGATGAGGGGCACATGTTTGTGTACATGGATATCGCGGAGTGGGAACCTGACGTCTTCCGATTTCTCGATCGATATGTCAGACCTTGAGTTGCCCTCCGGAAAAGCGAACTGGACCCGCACCTCCGACCCCTGGTAACTCGTCCGGGTGACCCCCGGTTACCCGGCCTTCGGTAACAGAGAATGTCCTTATGTGGCGTTGACAGGGGGAACCCAGTTTGTTAACGTTAACCAGTCATTCACAAATAACCCTTTGGCCGAGCTAAGTTCTGCAAGCGGTTGAGATTGCAGACGAGCACAATTTCAGGCTCTGGTCGCTGTTCCGGTAGGTGTAGGGCGCGAGAAGGTTTCCATTCCCAAGATGGGAGCGTAGCCCGAAAATAGTCAGGTGGTCCGAACAGGCGTTCTGTAACCGAAGAACTGGGCCTGGAGTTCCGGACCTGATGCTTCAAAACTTAAGAGGAGCGATTTGCAGAAACGCTTTTACATCCTTTTTGTGGCCCGCGGGGACGACGGCCAGTTGCGCAAAATCTCAATCCCCGTTCATTACCTGTACGTATTTGTCGTCGGCGCCGCGATTGGATTCCTCAGCCTGACCGGAATTGCCAGTTCTTATACCCGCATGTTGCTGAAGGTTTCCCGCTACAACGAGCTACGCACGGAAAAAGATCAGCTCAAGGACAATTATTCGCGTCTGGAGCAGGTCGCCAAGGAGCGCGACGTGCAGGTCGCGTCGCTCGGTTCGATCGCCGGGGAAGTTTCGGCCCTCTACGGGTTGAAGGCGCAGCCGACTCTGGTCACTGCCACCGCCGAGCAGATTCATGACGCCGATGTGAGTTCTTCGCTCGACCAGTTGCACGCCCTGCGGACTTCAGCATTAACTGGAGCGACGATGGTCGGTCTGACCATGGGCCTGACGCGTAATGCCACGACGGCCGACTGGTTTAAGGCCAACTCGGCGCCCAACCTCTGGCCGGTCGAAGGTCAAGTGACGGGCAGCTTCGGCGAGCGAATTGATCCGTTCAACGGTGAAGGCGCGTTCCACAGCGGCGTGGATATCGGCAGCAGTTTTGGCGCCCCGATTATCGCTCCGGCCGACGGAGTGGTGACGTTCAGCGAATTGTTGGGCGGCTACGGCAAGGCGATCATGATTGATCACGGCAACGGCATCAGCACCCGCTACGGCCACCTTTCCGGCTACGCGGTCACGGCGGGCCAGGCAGTTCATCGCGGTGACGTGATCGGGTTTGTGGGAGAAAGCGGACGTTCCACCGGTCCGCACCTGCACTACGAAGTTCGCATCAACGATACCCCGGTAAATCCCTACAAGTACCTCCGCATGACCGTCGCGCACAGCGGCGGCTTCGCTGCCGGAAGCTAAGAAGAAGCTCTCAGCTCTCACCTTCAGCTCTCAGTACGGGATGGGTCGTCTTTCGCGCTCTCCTCATGCTCCCGCGACAGAGCCTCGTTGTCCCCCAGGCCCCTCTCCGGGCATCCCCAAGCCGTGACTGCGGGTTACTGGAGTAATGGATTGAGCCTAACAAGGGGCGGAAACACGGCATCGCTGGCGATACCATAGCTTGAATCCCTCCCTGGTTGCGGGGCAGTTCGCCGGCCGCGGCTCAAGGACTATTTATGGCGAATCCCGAGGTCAAACGGTTTGGCCGCTACGAGATCGTGGCGGAGCTGGGCCGCGGAGCCATGGGTGTGGTGTACAAGGCCCGGGATCCGCAAATCGACCGTCTGGTCGCGGTGAAAACCGTTTCCTTGTCGGGTCAGGAGCCGGACGAGGAAAAAGAATTTCGCCTGCGGTTTATGAACGAGGCGCAGGCAGCGGGCCGCTTGCATCACGCCGGTATCGTAGCCATTTTTGACGTCGGTGAAAATCCCGAAAACCGCGACCCTTACATCGTTCTGGAATACGTCGCGGGAGAAGCACTGAACCGGATTCTGGCGCGCGAGAAGAAGCTTCCGCCGGCGACCGCGGTGCAACTTGCGGAAGAGATCGCCGAAGCGCTGGACTATGCTCACGCCCAGGGCGTGACTCATCGCGACATCAAGCCCGGAAACATCCTTGTCACTCAAGCCGGCCATGCGAAGATTGCCGATTTTGGCATTGCCAAGCTCAATCTGGCCCACTTCACCCTTCCCGGCCGCGTGCTGGGCACTCCCGCCTACATGGCGCCGGAGCAACTGAGCGGCGCAGGAGCGGACGGGCGCTCGGATCTGTTCTCGCTGGGCGTGATTCTGTATGCCATGGTCACGGGTCATTCTCCTTTTCAGGGGGACAGCGCCACGACGGTGTGCTTCAAGGTGGCCAACCGTGAGCCAGTCGCGGCCAGCGCGCTTGATCTTACCTTGCCTCGGGAATTGGATGATGTGATCGCGCGAGCCATGGCGAAGGATCCAGAGGAGCGCTACCAGCGAGGTGCAGAGTTTGCCGAGGATCTGCGGCAGTTGCAGTCGTTGTTCACGGCGGGATCCACCACGACGTCGCCGCCGACATTGGCGCCGACAGGAACTCGATCCTCTGCCATAAGGGCCGGAAAGAGCGGGCAAGCGCCGGGGATGGCGCGAATCGCAAAGGTGGTTGGCAGTGCTTTTCGAGACGCGCCCGTCCGGGATCTGGTCCTCGGTCTGGCGACTGTGGTGATGCTGGTGATCGGGGGAGTTGAATCGAAGCTGTTCGTTTCTTCTCCCAGCGTTGGGGTGACAGCGTCGGACGCGGCTCTCCCCAGCCCCGGAGCGCCGGTTCTCGATGGGATTCGGCCCAATTCATCAAAAGGTGCGCCCAACGCAGGAACCGGCGCAGGACCGGTTCCGTTGGCCGCTGCCGGCGCCAAGTCCTCGAAAGATCGAGGTCTGGTCACCCACACCGCAAAGCAAGTTGTCGTGCCCCTTTCCAACCTTGATCTGGCAGTGCAGCACCAGTTCAAAGATGCCACTCTTTTCGTGTGGGTCGATGACAAACTGGCGTTGACGCGCCCCCTGCGTGGAGCCACGCAGAAACGGTTGGTCTTGTTCAACGGAGTGCGGGGTGTAGACTCGCAGACTCTGAAGATCCCCGCTGGAAAACACGTGCTTCGGGTCAGGGCAGTATCAGCCGATCAGACGATCGATCTCTCCCGGACGGTTTCTGCCGATTTCGTGGGTGGCGGTGACAAGTCTCTGCAGATCACCATCGACAAACACAACACCGTCATGCGGCTTGCCTGGCAGTAGGCGCTGCCGCACCTCTTACTTTACTGGCGCAACCCCATCCAGTTTTCCGAAACCACCAGAGAATTTCCCGGATTCTGGGGATCGTACTTCACCGAAGTGTGCATTCCCAGACGGCAAGAGTGGAGGTTGATCCAGTGCCGCAGGTAGGTCACATCCTGGGAACATTCGTACGACACCCCGGCTACGTCGTACTTGTAAATCAGCATAATCGCTGCATGGTGGTTGCCCGCGGCAGCCAGTTCCTGCACATCGATGACGGTACCGTCCGTGATCCGGCCAGTGCCCTCAAGCCAGGCCCGGCGCTCGCGCTCCAGATCGTCCGCCGTCTTGGGCTTGCGCCGCAGGAGCGCATACACTGCGACCAGTGCCGCTCCGCCGCCCGCAACCATCCCATAAATTCGAAGTGAATCCATACGGAGGTGGGTTGAAATCGAGTTCGCGTGTCCGCCGATTTCTTTTATCAGCATAAGCTGAAAGCGACGCGCATGGAAGTGGTTGCGAGGTTACGGAGGTGCCGGAGGCTGTGAAAAACGTTCGTCCGACGAGGATGTCATTCCTGTTCTAAAATCAGCCGCTGACTGCCCAGTGCGAGCGAATGCATTCCGTTGCGTTTGAGGCGCGCGCACGATGGGGATCGGGGGATCATTGCGTCTTGCGACGATTTGCGCGTGGATTCTTGTGGCGAGCATTACGACGGCGGCTGGCACTGGTGGCGGAGCGCCGGTTCTCCCTCCCGCAAAAACCGCCACCAAACATTCGCCGCACGACTGGCCGGTGTATGGCGGTACCTCCGACAATAATCACTTTTCCAGCCTGACGCAGATCAATCGCAAGAACGTACAACGCCTCAAGGTCGCGTGGACCTACGACACGGAGGAGTCTGGTGGCCTGCAGACGAGCCCGATTGAACTGGAGGGAGTGTTGTACGGGCTCACGCCGTCGCAGAAAGCATTTGCGTTGAATGCAGCCACCGGAAAGTTGTTGTGGAAGTTCGACTCGGGAATCAAAGGGACACAGCCGGATCGTGGCCTGGCCTATTGGTCCGACCGCGGAGGCAAAGACCGCCGGATCCTGGTCGCGGTGATGAACTTCGTCTACGCGCTCGACGCCGCCACCGGCAGGCCCATCGCAGGTTTCGGAAAAGATGGGCGCATCGATCTGCGGGAGGATCTCGGCCGCGATCCCGCCGCGCAGTCCATTTATATGACCAGCCCGGCGGTGATCTACAAGGACCTGATGATCGTGGGCGGGCGTGAAGCGGAAACCCTGCCCGCGTCACCAGGCGATGTGCGCGCCTATGACGTACGCACCGGAAAGTTGCGGTGGGCGTTTCACACCATTCCCCATCCCGGCGAGTTTGGCTACGACACCTGGCCCAGGGATGCGTGGAAAACCAGCGGCGCGGCGAACAACTGGGCAGGCATGACTCTGGATCCGGTGCGCGGGATCGTTTATGTTCCAACTGGTTCGGCGGCATTTGACTTCTACGGTCCCGACCGCGTCGGCGACGACCTGTTTGCCAATTGCCTGATCGCCTTGAACGCCGGGAACGGCGAGCGCATCTGGCATTTTCAGGGAGTGAAGCACGATCTTTGGGATCGGGATTTCCCCGCGCCCCCGGTGCTCTTGACGGTGGACCGGGAGGGCAGGAAGGTGGATGCGGTCGCACAAACCACCAAGCAGGGCTTCGTATTTCTGTTCGACCGGGCCAGTGGAAAGCCGCTGTTTCCCATCGTGTGCCGGAACTATCCGCCCAGTGATGTGCCGGGGGAGGTGGCTGCATCCCAACAATGTCTTCCCACAAAGCCGGCGCCGTTCGCGCGGCAACTTCTGACGGAAGATCTTCTCAGCGAGCGCACACCGCAAACGCACCAGTGGGCCCTGGAAAAGTTCCGAAGCTTTCGCAGTGAGGGGCAGTTTGTTCCCTTTAGCGTGGGCAAAGACACGGTGGTTTTCCCGGGGTTCGATGGAGGCGCGGAGTGGGGCGGTGCGGCGGCCGATCCCGAGACTGGAATTCTATACGTCAACGCCAACGACGTAGCATGGACTGGGGCGCTGGCCGAGAACACAGCCGAGAACAGTCCCAAGACTCTGTACATGAACCAGTGCTCGGTTTGCCACGGCGAAACCATGGCCGGGTCGCCACCGGCGATGCCGTCCCTCGTGGGCATCGGCGACCGTATGTCATCCGCCGATGTTGCGACCAGGATCAAGAACGGAAAGGGACGGATGCCGGGCTTTCCCAACCTGGCCGACGATCAGATCTTCGGGCTGCTGTCCTACGTGATGAGCGGAGGCACAAAAGAAAGCGACCGCAAGGAAATGGCGGGTTCTGAGCCGGCGCCTCCGGCCATGAAATACCACTTCACCGGGTACCGCAAGTTTCTCGACCCCGATGGATATCCCGCCGTGGCCCCGCCGTGGGGAACCTTGAACGCCATCAATCTCAACACCGGCGAGTACGTGTGGAAGATTCCGCTGGGCGAATATCCCGACTTGGCGTTCAAGGGCCAGAAGAACACCGGCACGGAGAATTACGGAGGTCCGATGGTGACCGCGGGAGGACTGGTGTTCATCGGCGCGACGAACTTTGACAAGAAATTTCGCGCATTCGATAAGACGACCGGGGCTCTCCTGTGGGAGACCACATTGCCGTTTTCCGGGAATACAACTCCGGCCACATATGAGGTCCACGGACGGCAGTTCATTGTGATCGCGGCGGGCGGGGGGAAGGATCCGAAATCGAAGTCCGGCGGAGTGTACCGGGCGTTCGCAGTGCAGAAATAAAGGTGCCAGCAACTACTTAGTCTGGCTGCAGACGCTCTTGCTGACCAGATCCGCGAACCCGCCTTCGGGGGCTTGGCCGAACTGGTCGTCGTGGGTGGCTTTCTTACTGACGACAAACCGTCCGCTATGGTCGCGCGAATAGAACCATTCGGTTCCAGGCGTGGCGACCCCGCTGGTGCAGTTGAAGCGCACGCGCGCACGCATTTCGACGAACGGTCCACCTTGCGGGAGTTCCGCAGGTTCTTTGTATTCGACCCGGACCAGGGCGACACGTTGGTTGTTCTTCAGCACGCGCACGGAACTGACGGACACTTTATGTCCGGCTTCGGTCTCGCCGATGGTATGCCAGTCTCCCGCGGCCCTGACCACCAGGCTGACGAGGATCATCGGCGCAAGCACAACGGCAGCGAGAACGATGAGGGCTTTTTTCAACGGTAGCTATCCGCGAATCAGCGGCACCGAGACACTGTCATCGAAAAAGGCCGTTCTGTCAACCGCTCGCCATAACTTAGCTGGAACGGGGACTCAACGCTCGTGCTATGGTTATGGGCGCGGCAGGCTCGCTGAGACTCGGTTGTTGCCTCTCGGTTCCCTATGGAAACCCTTCATTCCGCAATGTTTACATCGCCGGTAGGGCCGCTGTACCTGGCTGCCTCACAGCGTGGCTTGGTGGCGCTCGAGTTCGATGCCCGGCTCCCGGGCCAGCAGACTATCCGCTCCAATCCGCGCGACCTGCGGGCCGAGAACCAGGGCTTGCGTTTCGAGGAATCCGCAGCCGAGCTGGGGGCCTACGTGCGCGAACTTAAGGAGTATTTCGCAGGCGCCAGGCGACAGTTTACGTTCCAGTTGGATCTGCGCGGGACGGAATTTCAGTTGGCCTGCTGGCGGGCTCTGCAGGCGATTCCGTTTGGCGAGACCCGCACCTATGCCGACATTGCACGCGCGGTCGGCAGGCCGCAGGGATATCGCGCCGTCGGCATGGCGAACAATCGCAACCCCGTGGCGATCGTCCTCCCCTGCCATCGCGTAATCGCGTCGGATGGCAGCTTGTGCGGCTACGGCGGCGGCCTGGAGGTGAAGCGGAAGCTGTTGCAACTGGAAGGCGCGCTGAGCGGGATTGTGGCAGCTTAGACAATTGTTGATGGTTGAATGGATTGCGGATTGAGAAGCCCCCGGCCGTGCTTTAATCAACAATCAACCACCAGAAATCAACATTTGCCTGTCAACCAAGACGCCTCTTTGACCACTCACGACAAATCATCCACGCTGCGCAAGGCGGGACTCTTCTATCTCGTCTTCGTGATGTTTTCCTACACCACGGGCGGTCCTTTCGGACTCGAGGATATGGTCACGACCTCGGGCCCGGGGATGACGCTGATCTACCTGTTGGTGCTGCCGTTTTTCTGGTGCATTCCCGTATCGCTGGTTTCCGCGGAATTGACCACTGCGATGCCCGTCGAGGGCGGTTTCTACCGCTGGACGCGCGCCGCGTTTGGCGACTTCTGGGGATTCCTCGCCGGGTGGTGGAACTGGACCGCATCGTTTCTGCTGGGTGGGGCCTATGCCGTGCTGTTCACGGACTATCTGGTCTACTACTTCCCGAAGATGACGTGGTGGGAGCACTACCTCGTCTCCGTAGCCCTGATCGCGGTGCTGACCTGGATCAATGTGCGCGGCATCCAGATGGTGGGGCAGGTCGCAACCGCTCTGGAGATTTTTATTTTCGTGCCGGTGATGACCATGATCGTCATCGCGCTGCTCCACTGGCGCCACAATCCGTTCACGCCCTGGGTGCCTCCCCATCAGGCCACATTCAAAATCTTTGGCGTAGGGCTGGCTCTGGGCTTGTGGTTGTACTCGGGCTACGAACAACTCTCGACGGTGGCCGAGGAAGTCGAGAACCCGCAACGGGCGTATCCGCGGGCGCTCGCGCTGGTGGTTCCGCTGTCGATTGCAGCGTACTTTCTGCCGACTTTGGCCGGGCTCGCGTCGGCTGGTGACTGGGAGAAATGGCATACCGGTTTCTTCTCCGATGCTGCCAGCATGATCGGTGGTCCGTGGCTGGGTACGTGGATGACGCTGGCAGCGATGGTGGGCAATGTCGCCCTGCTGAACAGCACCGTCCTCACGACCACCCGGATGCCGTTCGCCATGGCGGAAGATGGATATCTGCCAGAGGCGCTGACGCGCAAGCACCGCCGCTACGGAACTCCTTGGCTGGCGATTGTAGTGTCGGCGGTCATCTATGGTCTGCTGGCGTGGCAGAGCCTCGGGCAACTAATCTCGGTGTATATCTGGCTGCGGTCGGCTACCACGGTGTTGACCGTGCTCTCGGCATGGAAACTGCGGCGCACGAAACCGGAACTGAAGCGCTCGTTCAAGATCCCAGGCGGCCGCGCGGGATTGCTTTACGTGGTAGGCGCCCCGGTCGTGATGGCCCTGGTGGCACTGCTCGGCAGCGACCGCTTCGGAATGATCGGCGGGGCGATCGCGATTGTGGCGGGGCCGGTGGTGTATCTCGCACTGCGGCGAGGCGCCACTCAAGATGATCTGTCATCCTGAGGCTCGCGTTCTTCGCGAGCCGAAGGATCTGTGCAGCCAGCTGCGAATTGCATGGGTTCTTCGCTTCCCTCAGAATGACAAATTGATTGTGGGACTGTAAGTTCAGTCAGGTTCGAGACTGCTTCCTGAATTTGGGCTTCTTCTGAATCTCCCGCCAATGCTCTTCCCGCACATCCTCGTCGATCTCAACGGGTATGTCGCTGACGTTTTTTCTTTTTCCTTCTGCTCCTGAACGTCCATTCAGCTGACCCAGTCCAGAAACTTGTACCACATCCCCGCCAACGGCAGAAACCACGGCTTCCCGTTATACAAGCCCAGCGGAGCCCCCGGGAACGGAATGCCGACAAACGGATTCTCCGGCTTGTCCCCGGCCATGAGCTCCGCGATCTTCTGCCCCTGATACGTCGCCATCGCCACCCCGTGCCCCGCGTAGCCCACCGCGTAGTACATGCCATCCATCTGTCCGGCATGCGGCATGATGTCGAAGGCGAAGTCGAGCGTGCCTCCCCAGACGTAGTCGATCTTGGCGTCGCTCAGTTGGGGATAAACCTCGATCAGGCCGCGGCGCAGGATCCCCGCGCTCTGGCGGACGGTCTGCTCGGTCTCCGGGAAGAACGCGGCGCGGCCGCCGAACAGCATTCGGCGGTCTGGGGTGAGGCGGTAGTAGTACAGAAAGTTCTTCGAGTCGTAAATCATCCGGTTACGCGGGCTCAGTTCGCTCGCCAATGTCTCCGGCAGAACCTCCGTCGCAATAATGAATGATCCGATGGGGATCAGCTTCTTCTGCAAGGCGGGAGTAGCCCGGCCCGTGTATCCGCTGGTGCCGACGAAAACTTCGCGCGTCCAAAGGGTGCCGCGCGAGGTAGCGAGTTTCCATCCGACCTCGCCCTGGCGCGACTCGCGTTCCATCCGCTCGACGCGTGTGTGGTCGCAAATCTCCGCACCAGCTTTCATGGCGGCGCGGGCCAGCCCGGCAACGTAGCGCGCGGGGTTACACCCGGCGCTGACTTCATCCACCATCCCACCGAAATAAATTGTGGAACCGATCTCGGAACTAAGCTCATGCTTCTGCACCACGCGCAACCTGTGATTAAACTCGCGGGCAATCACTTCGGCCTGGCGGGCGAAGTCGTCGAAATGCTTCTGCTTGCAGGCGACTTCCAGATGTCCGCAGCGGACGAAGCCGCAATCGATCGCTTCTTCGCGGACGATCTGCTCGACGCAGTCCATCGAGGCCAGCGAGGCCGAGTACATGCGCTGGGTCCGCTCCGGTCCGTACATGGAGATCAGCTGGTTTACCCCCAGCTTCAGGCCGGTAAGAACCATTCCGCCGTTACGGGAACTGGCCCCCCAGCCGATGGTTTCGGCCTCCAGCACAGCCACGCGGGCGCCCCGCCTGGCGAGGGTACGGGCAGCCGAGAGCCCGGTGAAACCGGCCCCGATCACGGCCACATCGACGACCTCCGGGACAGGCCGTGAGCCGTCAACCAAGGGGAATTCAGCGGTCGTGAGCCAGTAGTTATGTTCTTGCAAGGGCATGCTTTGTGTTCCCGGGCGCTAGCCCGGCTTACTGACCCGGCATCAGGCCAGGGCCCGAAGACCGACCGAGCATTCTAGCCTAGCCGGGCCCCGGCGGTACATGTACTCGCGGTCACACATCGATGCCCTTGCGGTCTCCACGGTAATCTTGCCGCGGTTACTGGCTACCCCTAGTCTGAAGAGGCATGGCCCTTCGATGCCTTTTGTTTTCCTCCGACGAGGGAACGGCTGAACCGATTCGTCAGGTGCTGGCCGGTCTCGGCGTGGAGGGAGAGTCCTGCTCCGACGCAGCGGCGGCCGTCGAGCAAGTCACCCACCAGAGTTTTCAGATCGTCATCATTGATTGGGATATGCAACCGGAATCCGGCCAACTGCTGACGGCAGCCCGAGAGCGCAAGGCCGCGGAACGGCCACTTACCCTGGCGATCGTGAGCGATGACGTCAGTGTTCCCAAAGCGCTGCAGGCAGGCGCGAACTCGATTTTGCGTAAGCCGCTTCAGGTCAACCAGGTCCGAGACACTTTGACCACGGCGCGTGATCTGCTGCGCGCGAAGCAAGAATCAACCGCCGCACAAGCGGCCGCGGCGGGAGCGTCTGCAGGTCCGTCATCCATGCTTCCGGCCAGCATGGACCCAGGAAAAGAGAAAACTCTCCGGGCGGGAGAGTTCTTGCACGCGGGTCCCCCGGCTCCGGGCGGGCAGTTCGTTACCGAATCGGACGCGCATGCCTGTGTTGAGCAGTCGTTGGCCGCACCCGTGGATCCGCTAAAGGATTTGGAACCGATGGCGGCTTCGGTGGCAGTCGAGAAGCCCCTCCCGCCGCCGCCCCCTCCGCCGGGCGAGCCCCGAGGCTTGGAATGGTATTTAAAGACGAGGGCCGGAACGTTACCCACGGTTCCAGCGCATGCCCCGGCGCCTCCCGTGTCCTCGAAACCAGAACTGCTCGGCTTCGACCAGACGCCTTCGTATCCGTCGGCGCCTCCCGCGAGCTCCAACCACCTCGCGCGACCGCCCGATCCCGACGCAAATCAGAACGCCGTTCAAGAGCAAAAAAAAGAGGCAGTGCTCTTCGCGTACATGGCGGGAGAGAGCACCGAATCCGAAGATGCTCCCCGGTCACGGTTCCGGTTCAAGGGGGCGATCATCGGAGCGCTGGTTCTCGCCGTCTGCGCCGTTGTGGCTGCGCCGCAAGCGCCTTGGCATCCCAAGTTCCGTATCGCATGGACTCGCGGAAAGCAGGCGCTGCATGCCTGGCTGAATCCACAACCCGTCACTCCGGTGCAGGCCCCGGCTGCGCACGAAGACTTTGGCCGAGCTGGAGATGAATACAAGTTGCCGGTCGCCGAGAATATTCCGGATGCAACGACGGACCCTTCGCAGATTCACGTGCTTCCGGTGATTGATCCGACCGCCAAGAAGCCGAATAACGAAGGAGCGAATCCAGACCAGTCAACGGCGCCGACAGACACTTCGGCCGCCCCTCCGACCGATCAGGCGCCCGCTTCCGGAACGCAGGTCCCGGCAAGTCAGCCCAGCGCTACTCCTGAGACCACGCAGCCTTCCAGCGGACCGGGCGCAGGCGGCGCCTCGACATCTGCTGTTCCGATTCCATCTCCCAGTCCGGTGGTCGCGGCCCCTGCCGCTGCCACGGCGCCCCGACCGGATCCATTCACTCCATCTTCGCCATCCGCATCCGCGGCATCTCCGGCTCCAGCGCAACCGATTCCGCCGAGGACTCCGACGCCGCACAACGCCACGCCTCCCGCCAATGTTCCGTCGAGCCTGAAGTCGCAGATGGCCTCGATGACTCCCGATGCCAGCGGCAACAAGCCGGCGGAGGCTGCGATGGCCTCAATCGAGCCCGTCGCCGTCTCCGAACTGTCGGAGCGTGCGCTGCTTACCGATCAGCCACCGCTCGACTATCCCGCCAGCGCCAGAGGGCAGCAGGGGACCGTCATCTTGCAGGTTTTGATTGGCCGCGACGGCGTCGTGCAAGACGCCAAGTTTATGCAAGGATCGCTGGCCTTTGCACGCGCCGCAATCGACGGCGTGAGGCAATGGAGGTTCAAGCCCTATGCCATGAATGGGCGGGCGGTGTCGGTTCAGACCCAGTTGACCATCAACTTTAAGCCCGCATCCTGAAGGTAAGCGGTTTGTTTTGTTGAGGACGGCGGGAATCAACCCCGCGCTACAGGAATCGGGCCGAATGGAATTCGATCACCAATCCCGGTCTGGTCTGTCGGTCGAAGGCGCCCAAGTCCGTCCCGCGTTACCGAAGAGGCTCAAATCAAGCAGCCAGGGTATCGAAAGCCGCATCTACTAGAGATATAATAGGGAGAGTTTCTCGGGAAGTTGTTCCTTCCAGAAGAAGACCAAAAACTGATGTCCATGAAAACAAAAGCAGCGATTCTGGTCACGTCCTTTGCCGTATTACTGTTCGTCGTTGTAGGTTCGCTGGGAGGCGTCCACGCGTCCTCTTCGAACGACGGCTCTTACCATCAACTTCAGGTTTACAGCGAAGTGCTCTCGCGCGTGCGGAGTGAGTACGTCGAAGAGCCCAACATTCCCAAGGTGACCGACGGTGCGCTACATGGACTTCTGGAATCGCTCGATTCCAACTCCAGCTACATGTCCGCTGACGCCTACAAGGCGTTCAAGGCCCGCAAGGCAGAGTACAAAGGCGGTATCGGCGCAGTCGTTTCCAAGCGTTTTGGTTACGCGGCGGTCGTTGCCGTATTGCCCGGCTCTCCCGCGGAGAAGGCGGGGATTGAGCAGACGGACATCTTCGAGTCGATTGAAGGCCAAAGCACGCGGGAAATGTCGCTGCCCGAGATCCGCAGCCTGCTCGCCGGTACGCCCGGATCCACGCTGAATGTCGCGGTGGTCCGCGCGCGCAAGGCGGAACCGCAGAAAGTTGCCATTCTCCGCGACATCGTGAATATTCCTCCCCTCGCCGACAAGATGATGGACGACGGCATCGGCTATGTAAAAGTTGAAGCCCTGACCAAGGGCCGGGCGCAGGAGATCGCGGCGAAAATCAAGTCCCTGGAAAAGTCGGGAGCGAAGAAGATTCTGCTGGATCTCCGCAACTGCGCTGAGGGAGACGAGAGTGAGGGCGTCGCCACGGCGAATCTGTTCCTCAATCACGGCACAATTACCTATTTGCAGGGGCAGAAATTTCCGCGAGAAGCGTTCAATGCCGATCCAGCCAAGGCGATCACGACTCTTCCGGTCGCTGTTCTCGTGAACCGCGGTACTTCGGGCGCAGCCGAGATCGTTGCCGCTGCGATTCTGGAGAATGCGCGCGGCGACGTGGTCGGCGATAAGACCTTTGGCGACGGCTCGGTGCAGAAGACAATTGACCTGCCGGATGGGGGCGCTTTGATTCTCTCCATCGCCAAGTACTATTCGCCCAGCGGGAAAGCTATTCAAGACACCGCGATCACCCCCAACGTTCTGGTGGCGGACGCCGCCGACGACGCGACCGCTCCGGACGATGAAGATACTCCAGCCACTCCGCAGCAGGAAGCCAAGCCCAAGAACACGGTCGATGATCAACTGAAGAAGGCCGTGGAGGTCCTCAAGAGCCGGGCCAGCTAAATTCGGTTTTTGATTGTAAATTTAATCGCGCGCCAACCTGGCGCGCGATTTCTTTTCCAGGCAGTTGGTGCACGAAAACCTGTTCCAGGGAACGCTGCGCGAGATGCTATCCTGACCTCGACCCTCGATGAAGTCTCTCTACGAAACTCTTCCCCCGGTCGAAATCGGCGGGCGCAGGCTGGTCGGCCGCGTGCTGTTCGCTCTGCTCGTGCTCGTGGCGGTGCTGGTGGGAGCGACTGCAGGTCTGCTGCTGGTATACACCACGGACCTGCCGCAGGTCGACGCGCTGGAAGCCTACCGGCCTAGTTCGATCACCGAACTCTACGACGATCATGGCCGAGTGATTGGTTCGTTCGCGCTGCAACGGCGCGTGGTTGCTAGCTACGACGATTTCCCCCCGGTCATGCGCGACGCGCTGCTCTCCATTGAGGACAAAGATTTTTATCTCCACTCGGGAATCAATTTCTGGCGGATCGTCGGCGCCGCTTATCGCGATATCGAGTCAGGCGGCAGGGTGCAGGGAGCATCCACCCTGACCATGCAACTCGCGCGCAATCTTTTCCTGTCACCCGACCGCTCGTTTCATCGCAAGGTGCAGGAGACGATGCTGGCCATCCAGATCGAGCGCCGCTTCACCAAGCCGCAGATTTTTACCCTGTATGCCAACCAGATTTTTCTGGGCCACGGCGTGTATGGCTTCGAGGCGGCGTCGGAATTCTACTTCAGCAAGCCGGCCAAGAAACTGACGATCGAGGAAGCGGCCCTGCTCGCTGGGCTGCCCAAGGGACCGACGGTGTATTCGCCGATCAACCATCCCGACCGCGCGCAGAAGCGACGGAATCTGGTGATCAATGCCATGCTGGAAGACGGCAAGATCACGGCCGCACAGGCTGCCGACGCGCGCTCCGCGCCCATCGCGCTGCATCTGGCTCACGACCCGAATTCACTGGCTCCCTATTTTGTGGAGGAGATTCGCCGCTACCTCGAAGGCAAGTACGGTGCCGACCAGGTGCACGAGGGCGGTCTCAAGGTTTACACCTCGCTCGATGTGGACCTGCAGAAGGCCGCGAACCAGGCGGTGCTCGACGGTCTCGCTACCTATGAACGTCGGCATGGGTGGAAAGGGCATCTGGAGAACGTCGTGGCGGCAGGCGCGGTTCTCGACAAGTATTCGCACCCTGACTGGGACGACGAGCCCGAGGTAAATGGCTATGTCCACGCCTTGGTCACTTTCGCGGGTACGGGCATCGCCACCCTGAAGTTTGGACGGTACACCGCGGCTCTTGGACAGGCCGAGGTTGCCTGGACGCAACACAAGCTGGCGGACGTGCTCAAGACCGGGGACATTTGTTACGTCAAGATTCTCTCCCTCGGCGCCAACGGCGCGGCGCACGTCGGTCTGGAACAGGATTCCGGCACACAGGGCGCGCTGCTCGCTATCGACAATGCGACCGGAGGAATTAAGGCGATGGTCGGCGGCCGCGATTTCAACGAATCGAAGTTTGACCGCGCCACCCAGGCCATGCGGCAGGTGGGTTCTTCGTTCAAGCCCTATGTCTACACGACCGTCATCGACGGAGGCGCCAGTCCCGACGATACCATTCTCGACGAGCCCATCAGCTTTGAAACTCCCTCCGGACCTTACTCTCCGCACAACTATGACGAAAAATTTGAAGGCATCATCACCCTCCGGCGGGCGCTAGCCCAATCCCGCAACATCCCCGCGCTGAAACTGGCGAGCAAAGTTGGCATCAAAAACGTGATCGATTACGCCGGACGCTTTGGCATCACGGCCAAGCTGCCGCCGTATTTGCCCGTGGCGTTGGGATCGGCGGAAATTACGCTGATGGAGCAAACCTCGGCGTACAGCGTCTTTCCCAATGACGGAGTGCGCGTCATCCCGCGCTACATCACGCGCGTGACCGACTATGAGGGCCGCGTGCTGGAGGAAGACTTTCCCGATGTCAAGGACGTGATCAGTGAGCGCACCGCCCGCACCATGACCTCGATGCTGCGGGAAGTTGTGCTGCACGGCACCGGAGTCGCGGCTGCAAGACTTCCATTTCCGGTGGCAGGCAAAACCGGCACTACCAACGATTTTACCGACGCCTGGTTTATGGGCTTCTCTCCCACGATGACTTGCGGCGTATGGGTGGGCTACGACGAGAAAAAATCGCTAGGTGCGAAAGAAACCGGCGCGCACGCTGCCTTACCCATCTGGATGAATTTCATGACCGTGGCGATGGCCGGCAAAGATGTCGGCGACTTTCAGCCCCCGCCCCTCGTCCCCCGCGCCATTGCGCAAAAGGTGGATACGCCAGATGCAGCCCCAGCCGCGGAGGAAGCGCACTAGAGCGTGCGCGATTCAGCGTAGCGCCCACATCCTGCCGGCTGTTGCCATGGCGTCTCGCCCGC
The DNA here is from genome assembly GCA_049792875.1 of Candidatus Sulfotelmatobacter sp. GTDB lineage: Bacteria > Acidobacteriota > Terriglobia > Terriglobales > Acidobacteriaceae > Sulfotelmatobacter. The sequence goes on along the minus strand of JBARBI010000120.1, from coordinate 3,785 downwards.
GCCCGCCGCCCGTGGAAGGAGCGCTTTGCCTGGGCGTGAGGGGAGCGAAAAGAAGAAGCGATATGCATTCCGCACCGCCCGAGATGTCGTCGTTCTTAATCCTTGCGAAAACTTATCACCATTCGGGGACTCCATGATCACGAACGCTCTAAGAACGGTCCTAATCGTTTCCCTCTTCATCGCACACGTCGCAGTCGCCCAATCGCGGCAGAACGCCGCCCCGGACGAGATCAAGACCGCCGTCGAGCACGTCCTTCGCACCCAGCAGGACGCTTGGAACCATCACGACCTCGACGCCTTCATGACAGGCTACTGGAACTCCGCGGACCTGACTTTCTTTTCCGGTGCCAAGCAGACCAGCGGCTGGCAGGCAACGCTCGACCGCTACAAGGCGACCTACGCGAGTCCGGGCCACGAGACGGGAACGCTGGAGTTCTCCGGGTTGCGCATCGAAGCGCTGGGCCCAGAAGCGGCCTTCGTCCGTGGTGCCTGGCATCTGACCATGTCGGATGGCAAGACACCGCACGGCCTGTTCACGCTGGTGTTCCGCAAGTTTCCCGACGGCTGGAAGATTATTCACGATCACACTTCGGCCGCCGAATAGGCCGCGTCTGAACAACTTGGATTTTGGGTGGCGCAGCGCTTTCAGCGCTGCGATCAGCCCTCCCTTACTTCTTGGGGGGCTTGAGCCTTGAGGCGCACTCACTTCTTCACGCGTACCTGAACGCGAGTGCCTTCCGCCATAGTCCCATTGGTCAGTTCCACCACGCCATTCCGCACGATGCCTTCAAATTCTTGCACAGACTGGCTCGAGGATCGGGCCCCCGAGGTGGCCGCGGCCACGTGGGTCACACTGCGCCCCATGCCCTTGTCCATGGCGTGGTTGGCGAGTTGGTCGGCTTCCTGATTCTGTTCCCGGAAAGCGTGCCCGATCGAAAACCAGTCAAGCTGCGTGATCCGTTCCTTGGCGCGCCCATGCAAGTCTTGCAGGGTCGCGTTTTTCACCTTGTAAATCCCTTTGATCTGCCGCACCAGAAGTTCTGAATCGCTGATTAGTTTGAGTGCCTTGGGGCCGTGTTTAATCGCGTACTCGAGGGCAGCGATCAGTCCCTGATATTCGGCGAAGTTGTTGGTCTGGTGCCCCAGATACTCGCTCAGCGCGGCGACCTTTCGTCCCGACTCGTCTTTGATCACCACGCCGTAGCCCGCCGGTCCTGGGTTGCCACGCGCCCCGCCATCGATGTGCGCGATCAGGTAGTGCTCCGGAGGATTTTCTGGGGCTTCAAAGAGCGGCTTCGTCCCGGCGGTGCGGGAAGGATAAGAGGGCATTCCCCGAGTCTACAACGGGCGGGGAATGGGGAATGCACAACCAGGTTCCGGAACCATGTGACCTTCAATCATGACCCTGAAATGCAAAGAGCAGATCATCACAAACGGGGAGGCGGTGTAGGCGCAGGGCCCGGAGTCTTTGTTGTCAAGATTGCATCTCTAACCCCATGCGGCTCAATGGTTTGCAGAGCATTTTTTGCAAGCCCGTGCCAGGCAGCGGTTGCAGCAGGCGGGGCACCCCCCAGAACCCGCCCTGCTTTCCCAGAATGCAACGCGCTCCGAAGCGGTGGAGAATGATTTCAGAGAAAGGTCCGCCGCCTACCGTCCGGCCGCCAACCGCGTGGCCAGGCGTGGTGGAAGTTTCGCTGCGAAGATGCGATCCTGCGCTGATTTCAGATTGTAGGGCGTGCGGTGAAAGTGGACGATCTGCGCGTCCGTGTCGAACAGGGCGAACGCTGCGCGCCAGTCCCCGTCGCGCGGCTGGCCCACCGAACCTGGATTGATCAGATACCGCGTCGCCGGCTTCAGTTGCAGGGGCACGCTTTCCGGCTGGCCCACGGTCCGGTACTCCGGACGGAAGCCGTCGGCCGCGGAGCCGTTGGCAAAGAATCCGCCCTGCAGGTGCGTGTGCCCGAAAAAAGTCAAGGGAATGGTCAGGGTGATCAACGGTGCGAGCGCGTCTCCGAGTGAAACGACGTACTCATCCTCATCGTTGGGTGAGCCGTGCACCAACTGCACGTGGGGAAAATCGGGCAAGGAAATGGGTCCGTGCGGCAGGCCCCGGAGCCAGTCGAGATTCTCCGGCGTCAATTCGTTGCGAGTCCAGATGGCCGCCGCAGCAGCCATGGGATTGAAATCGTCGAGGTCCATCACGCCGGTAGCGGCCTTGTCGTGATTGCCGCGCACGAAGATCTTCCCCAGGTTGCGGGAGCGCTCGGCCACTTCGTTGGGACTCGCTCCGTAGCCGACGATGTCCCCGAGATTCACCACCGCGTCAAACGGCGGGGCAGCGGCAAGGCTGGCATCGAGGGCTTCGAGGTTGGCGTGGATGTCGCTTAGCAGCAATATACGCACAGATCACCGGACAAACTGCCGATTATAGACTACCGCTTGGTCTAAGATGTTGGAGCATGGCCTGCGACCTGAGAGGAACGGTATGAGCAAACTGCTGGGATGGCGGTTTAAGGACAAAATGCCATTGTGGTTCAAGCTGATCGTCGGACTTTTGATCGCCAATTCCGCACTTCACTTTGGGATGCTGTTGACCGTTTCGAACTGGGCCCAGCCCGCGCCCGACGCTGGTCACACGTATCGGCTGCCTTTCCGGGACGGAACGATCTACTTCGTTCAGGCCTGGCTGGGTTGGTACCTGAACGCGTGGTGGCTGGGGTTGGGACTCCTGGTGCTATTAGTTCTGCTGCTGGCCCTCAACCGTGAGCACCTTGAGCGCCCGCTCTGAGTCTTCTCTCGTCCGTCATGGCCGGACATTTACGACGGGGCAGCGAGCCCAGTGCCCTGGTCCAACTTCGACAAGTTGCGGGAACTCCTGCGCACACTCGGGAGTGCGAAATTCGCAGCGCGGCTCAAAGCTGCAGCCTGGAGGCATGGCGTGTAGCGCGGGGACAGTGCCTTCGATCGTCTGCAGCGGACGGGCGCGGTCCGTCTTGAGATCGGGCACGGCGTGGAGCAGGCCGCGCGTGTAAGGATGTGCGGGGGCCTGGAAAATATCGTGCCTGCTGCCCAGTTCCACCAGGCTGCCGGAGTACATCACGGCGACCCGGTCGGCGACCTGCGAAACCACGGCCAGGTCATGAGAAATGAAAAGCATTGCCAGTCCGAACTGGGCGCGCAACTGAGCGAGCAGATCGAGAATCTGTGCCTGGATCGTAACGTCGAGCGCCGTGGTCGGTTCGTCGGCAATCAGCAACCGCGGGCGGTTGACGATGGCCATGGCGATCATGATGCGCTGGCGCAGGCCGCCGGAAAGCTGGTGCGGGTAGTCGCGGGCGCGACGCCCGGCATCGGCGATGGCCACGTCGTTCATGGCGTCGACGGCGCGCTGCCAGGCGTCACGTTGGGAAATCGAGTTGTGTGCGACGACCGCTTCGGCGATCTGATCTCCCACGCGCATGACGGGGTTGAGCGCGGTCATCGGCTCCTGGAAGATCATGCCGATGCGAGACCCGCGCAACTGGCGCATGGCGTCGTCAGCGAGCGCGGGAAGATTTCGCGGGGCCCCGCCGTTTTCCGCGAAGAAAATGTCGCCGGAGACCCGGGCCTGCGCCGGCAGCAGTCGCATGATGGCGAGGGAAGTCAGCGACTTGCCCGAGCCGGATTCGCCGACGAGCCCCAGCACTTCGCCAGCTGCGACGGAGAAGCTGAGATCGCGGACGGCCGGCAGAGTCCGTGTGGGGACAGCCGCCGGAGCCTGCCCTGAGCGAAGTCGAAGGGGCTGT
>JBARBI010000119.1:0-8575 GCA_049792875.1 Candidatus Sulfotelmatobacter sp. | reverse complement strand
TCCAGCATCAGCTTCCTGAGTCGGGTCACAGTAACCTCCTTGTGACCCAAAACCTTACACGGGCAACCATGCTGGCGACGACCATGCGGTAGCGTCCGCCGCGCTAGCGGCTTAGTTCAAACGCGCTAGGAACGATTGAAAGCATCGGCGAACACAAGCCGACTTATCGGTACCAATCCAGTTGACTTCCTTGAAGCCCGTTCCTGGACTGCGTTCGGTCTGCCCGGGCAGCTAACTACCGGCGCACTTCCAATTGCACGGGACGCGCCACGGATGCCACCTCCGGATCGTAGTATTCGTACACGCGCGATTGGAAGGTTCGCACTCGGATCGGATACTTAGCACGCAAACGGAATTTCACCTTAACTGTGTCGCCCGGAGCGAACGCGTCAAAGTAAAGAATCGCTTGCGTGGCGGTGAGACTGAACTTGGAAAGATGGCCGCTGTTCATTTTGGCGCTCTTTCCCTGATAATCCTGCAGGTCCTCACTTAGTAACTCGAAGCCCGGCGGTATACCGAGATCCAGCATCACCATCTTCGCCGTCTTGCTGAGATTGTTCTTGATCGTTGCAGTCGCCGTCGCCAAGTCATCCTGCGCCAGGCGCGTCCGGTCGTAGGACACATTGATCGAAAGGGCTTCCGGAGCAGGCTTTTCGTCCCAGGGCAAGAAATATTGGCCCACCACCTGATAGGCAAGCGCTCCCTTGCCTTCAAACCGAAGTTCCAACGTGCTCGGCGCTGGCTGCGCGAGATCCTTGAAAACGAACTGATGCAATAGATCATTATTCTCCGCGGTCAGTTCCAGCTTCTCCGCGGGCTTCCCGTTGACCAGCACGATCACTGTCCCTTGCACATCTGCGGCAGATTTTTCTGTAGCCGTGAGCAGCGCGCGCAAAGCCATGATCGTGGCCTGCGTTGTTCCCCATGTTCCGTTCGCGTCCTTTTTCGATGCAAGATAGTTGAGGGCCTTGCGGGCCGTACCCGCGCCTTCAGCCGACTGCAGCAAAGCCTGCACCGCTAAGCCTGTGGTTTCCACGCTGGCGCTTTCGCCTGTTCCATAGACTCCGGTCTCTTCGGCCGTCCACCAAACCTTTTCCTCTTTCTCGGTGCGCGCGTCCAGCAGAAGCTGGATCGCATGCCGGGTGAATTCGCGGTCCGATCCGTAAGTCGCGGCAAAGTTGGCGATGACCGCCAGCGTGTACGCGTCGGCTTTCTCCCCCATGTGGGCTTCCACAAAGCGCTTGGCGCGCTCCACAGCATCGCCCTGGTATCCCGTGTTCTTGAGCGACCAGCCGATATAAGCGCTGATGCGAAGCAGGTCCGTGTTGTAGCGGTTCGTCGCACCTTCGTTGATGAATTGCGTGTCTGGCTTCCAGCTTCCATCCTTCTGCTGTTCTCCGGCCAGCCATTGTTGGGTTCGTGCGATGAGTCGCGGATCTACGTCATAGACCTTCGACATGTCGTGGAACTCCATCAATCCGTATGCGGTCAGAATCTTGTTCGCAGGCGCGCTTCCGAACCACGAGAATCCTCCGCCTGGAACTTCGAACGTCAGCAGCCGCTGATACCCGTTCGCGATGTACCCTTCCGCTTTGGCATGGACTTCCGGGGTCAGCTTCTTGGTCCGCTTCATGTAGTCGAGCGCCAGTACGTTCGGATATGTACTCGAAGACGTTTGCTCAAAGCAGCCATTCGGCATGCGCAGAATGCTGTCCATCCCCTCCACCATCTGGCTCATCGGCCCGGGATAGAGCCGGACGAAAATTTTGCTCGCTTCTGCAATCGAAGTTTGCGGAAAATTCAGCTCGTGCTGCACCGAATTTTCCAGGTTGCCGTTGAAAACCAGATTCTGCTCGCGCCCGTTTGGAATCACTTCCACTTCCCTCACGACCACGTCCGCCCTCTCCGACGGTCCCTTCATCTGCGCGGCAAGCGTGAGCTTGAATTTGCCGATGTGCCGGGCTTCGAGCGTGAATTGCGCTCCGCCCACGCGCGACGATTCCACCTGTACTGTCTTTTCCGCCGCATCGTCCACCAGCGAAAACCAATCGTCGGAATGAAGTTGCAAGGCGACATCGCCCGCTGCCCCCGAATAGTTGTAGATAGCCACAGGGATGGAAACCCGGTCTCCCTGGGTCAGCGTCACCGGCAGATCGAGGTCGACAAAGAAATCCTGAAATACTTTCAAGCTGGAAGTTGCGGTGCCGAGCGCTCCACTCTGGGTAGAAGCGATCATCGCCATCCGCCAGGTGGTGATCGAGTCTGCCATCGGGATCACGATGCTGGCGCGTCCTTCCCGGTCGGTGATGATTTCGGGATTGATGTACAGCGCCTCGGGGAAAAAGGAACGAACGTGCGCCAACGGAGCTCCCGTCGATTTTTTTGCCACCACTCCGCTATTCAGGGCCGTTAGGTGTGTAACGCCGCGGCCATTGATGGCTAGAAACTCTCCCTTTGGTGATGCGATCACCTCTCCTCTTGCTCCGCCAGCAACGCCCGCGACCGGTGCCGGAACGGCCACCATGGCGTTCTCCGTTTCGAGCATCGGCGCCGCCCCGCTCACCTCCACCGTCTCCGTGCTCTGTCCTACAGAAAGCGTAGCCGAGATGACGGCGCGGTCGCGCGCGCGGAGACTGCACGTACCTGCGGCCATTCGAAACCCGGCCATGGTGATTTGAATCTGATAGTCGCCCGGAAAAACCGCAGCCAAACTGAATTGCCCTGTCGCATCCGTGATCGTATTGAGCAGGAGTTTCTTTCCTCTACCGCGCACCTCGACATTTGCCCCCGCCACAACGGCCCCGCTTGGATCGATCACCGTGCCGACAATTTGTGCTTTGCCATTCATCGCTCCGCGATCGTGCTCCACGTCGATGTTGAACGCCGTGGCGGCCGCGGTCGCGGTACTCACGATCCGTTTGCGCTGGAACAGCAGGATCGCCTGAAACTCATCGCCCGTGTTGTGACGGTGATCGGGACCAGGACTCATCACGATGTAATAATTCTTAGGATCCCATGAGGCCGGTTCGAATCGCAGTGGATTGCACCATGGATCAAGAAATTCCACACTTCCTGATTGCGTGAGCTGCTGGTAGATCTCCGTTGGAGTGCCGGCTTTCGGATTTTGCGCGTAGGCATCCGTGATTGCCTTCGCCAAGTCATTCGCTTGCGCCTGAAAGCGGACCTGATAACGCTGACGGTATTCGCCATACTTCGTCATGGGCAGGTCTTTGCCGATCTCAGTTTCGAACTTGTTGCTGGCCACAATCTCCGTCGCCGAAAACAATGCTCGGGCGGCTCGATCGCGTTGCTCCGCGCCCGACTGTTCCGCCGGTTCAACAACGTCGGTCATTCCAATGGAGTGAATCTCAAACCGTGGTTTCATGACCTCCTGTTCGAGATAGAAAAAAACCTTGGCGAATCCGGGCTGCTTCTCGGCCAGGGCAAACACCGCTTCATCCACCACCTGAAGACCCATCGCCGCGTGCACCCCTTGCCCGTGCGAATTGGTTACGCGAAATTGAATCCGAGCGTCGCTGCCTGGCTTATAGCTTTTTGAATCGGCCGCACTTTCGATCTTCAGTTCGTCCGCGGGCTGCACGAAGATCAGGCGGTGATCGCCAATGGGGCGCGCATCTCGGCCGAACAAGTAAGCGCTCAGATCGAGCGTGCCCGACATTTCCGAGGTCGCTGGCACAGAAAGCTCCGCCCGCCCGTTTTCTACATCCAGATCGTGCGTCAGCACCGTCTGCCCATCTTTCACAATGTCGACGTAAACGGCGCCATGAGCCTCCGTCGAATACACGCTCAGATGAATCACGTCCCCGGCGCGATAGACGGCGCGTTCGGTTCGCAGCAAAATTTGTTCGTCTCCGTCGCGCGCGTCGAGTTCCACTTTGCTCGAGGCTCGGTTCCCGTCCCGGTCCGTCGCCTCTATTTCCAGCGCCTGCTTACCCTCATCCGGCCTGACATACGCGACGGCCACGCCTCCATCGTCGGTCGAAGTGGCTTGTTCCGCCCTGCCGCCAGTATGAACTTTGATATCGCTCTTCGCAGGGCTCCCATCCGGATAGGAAGCCAGAATAAACACCTGATTCTCCAGATGCGGAACGAGTGTGCCCCCTTCAGGAATTGCGGTCAGCAATATCGGTGAATCGCTGACAGTGATCGGCTCTCCCCGTGTTTCCGCATGGCTGGCGGAATCCTTTACCGTCGCTTCGATCAGCACGCGAGCGGCGCCATGGCTAAGCGGGCGTCCCGCTAAGTAGTTCGGCAGCCGGATATCGAAACGGTACACTCCGTCGGCGTCGGTCTTGCCATGTGCCGATGCGGCCTCGAATAACGCCACATCCATGGCCGAGGCCTTCAGATTCACCTCAGCGTTGTCCACTGGCTTGCCAAAAAAGTAATGGGCTCGAACCTTGCCGATAACGTGATCGCCAGGTTGATAGCTACGCTTCTGCTTCTTTCCTTCTTCCGAAAGTTCGACCGCAACTTTGAACTTGGGAAGAATGTATCGTTCAACGTTGATGGCGATTTCGGCAGTATTCGTGGGAGCGTCGGCATCGCCCATCAGCGCGCGCAGGTGATAAGCGCCAAGATTGACCTCGTCGGCTAGGGCAAATTCGGCCGAGGCAACGCCGTACTCGTCGGTCTCGGTGGCCTTCTTAAAAACTTTGTTGCCGCGTGAATCTTCGACTTCAAACGTCAGCTTGCGTTTGCCTGCCGCTTCATGATCGGCGCGATTCAATGCCAGCGCCCGCGCATGAATCGTCTGCCCCGGCTGGTAGAGCGGTTTTTCCGTCGTCAGAAGAATGGACACCTTGTCTTCCAACTGCACATTTTGCGAGAACTCGGTTGTCCCAATCGCCGTCTCCGCTACGTAATGCAGTTGATAGGCGCCGGTCAATCCCGTCGGCAGACGAAACTGTGCCTCGGTTGTTCCCCGCCGGTTCAGTCCGCCTTGAAAAAGAACCTGTGGCTTTCCATCCGGCTCAAGAAGTTCGATCTGCACCGAGCCCCGCCCGGCGATCGGTTGATTCTCGGAGTCGGTCACGATCACGCGCACAGCCGCCTGGCCGCCGGCACAATAGGACTGCTGTCCAAGAATGTGCATGACAGGTCGCCGCAGAATCTGCGAAATAGATTCCTCGCCTTGAAGAGCGCCCATTTTCCTGTCGTCGTATGCAAAGCGATAGCGCAAGCGATGCCAAACCAAATCCTCCAACGGCAGCGGCTTCTCCAGCCGAATTTCCTCTTTCCATCGGCCGGTGCTGGCTCTGACCTCGAGACCTCGCTCGGTCCGGCCAAGCACATCATCTTCCGGATCGAGCACTTCTACTGTCAGTTGACCGGATCCCGTGTCGGCACCACGGTACGGGATCGTTACATGCAATACGCCATGCGCATAGGTGGCCACGAGAGAGGGAGCAGGCCCGCCAGCTTCAGAAGCGCGTAACCTGAAAATCGTAACGGCTGCTACGAGACCAGCGAGAAGCAGGATAGCGAAACGGACTGCGGTTCCCAGCAACTTAGCTTTAGACATTGGGTCCTCCCCCCGGCCGCGCTTATTTGCTCAATCGGAGTTCGGGCCTGGTTGGGAGTTTTGCAGACTATTTTTAGGGACTTTTGAAGTTACTGCTGATGCCAGTGCGTCCCATCTTTACTGGTCCAAACGGCACCAGCGTCGGTGGTCAGCTGGAAGACGTCGGTCGCGTTCACTGAGCCCAGGGTTTCGTTGTCGCGTTTGGGCGAACTACCGCTATCGGATGGCGGCTTCAACTCGATGCGTAGTGCCATCCCCGTCCATCGCGGATTGATCTTTTTCCACTTCTTGCCCCCATTGCGGCTCAGGAAGAGATTGCCTGCACTATCGAGAGAAAGAGAACGCTTGCCGAGCGACACAGTCGTCGTAACCGGGAGGCCGGACGGTACCGGCATAATCCGGCTCACGCTGGCCGATTCGGTTTCGAGCGTCGGAGCCGCTCCGCTCACCTCCACCGCCTCTGACACTGTCCCTACGTCAAGCACCGGCTGCATCATGGCAACCTCGCTCGCTTTCAACTCGATCGACTGTTGCTTTGTCTTGAAGCCCGTTGCCGTCGCCATTAAGTCGTACCGACCAGCTGGTAATTCCGCCAGATGAAAGCTTCCATCCGTGCCGGTCGTCGTTTGTCGTGTTTTGCCGCTCGCATCGCGCAACGTAATCGTCGCCCCCGCGACGACGGCGCCAGTTGGATCGGTAACCCGGCCGGAGATTCCAGCAAGAGTCGCATCCCGTCCGCCGGCACCCTCAATCTCCAAGGGGGGCAGTTCCTTTTTCGTGGCTAGACTATTTTGTGATGATGCGCCCTTTGTGCCCCCCGGCGTCAGTTGCTGAAGTCCCGTGAAATTCCGCGCATTCAAAGGCAAATCGGATACAGTCCCGGAACTGATGGCGCCGGACACGCTCGCCACACCGGCAACCGGGGCCGAGGCAGACGGAGCGGCTAACGCTGTCGGCGGACTAGCGATGTTAGCGGCGATTTGCTGGTTCTTCGCTTCGGGCAAATGCAAGCCATTTGCGGGGTGTTTCGTTTCCCGAGAGAAGTTAGGCGCCGCGGCGTTCGGTGCGGAGCTCTTGTTGGGATTTTCGGATCGGGCAAAGCTCTCTGACTCGGTGGTTGGCGCAACCGTCGTTGGAGGACGCGGAATCTCTGGCTGCCTTACGCTTGCATTCTGTTGCAGGACCTCAGGAGAGCCGCCGTGTGGACGGAGATACACCACTAGCGCAATCACGGCGCACGCCAGCGCCGCCGCAGGCAGCGCCACCGGCAACAGCCGCCGCCACATCCATCCTTTCACCGCCTCTGGCCTGCGTGCTTGCGTCTCCTCGTGCGGTTGCATGAGAAACACAGCTTTCCGGCACTCCGCGCATTCGGCCAAGTGAGCCAACATCCGCTCGTGTTCATGTGAGCTGGCTGCGCCCTCCACGAACACACTTAACTGGTCAGCGTCAGGATGGATTCCGGGTTGAAAGTTGGCCTTCACCCTTGTTCTTCCTTATCGGGGATCGGGGCATCCTCCGAATTTTGCAGCAAGTTACGCAGATTGATCTCGATGTCCCTCGGATCGCTCCCCAGCGCTTCCTCCGCCGCACGCCGGCTCAGACCCTGTGCCGCAAGAGTCCGCAGTAACTGTTTGCGCAGACGGCCGGTCGCACGCTTCAGTGTGCGGCTAACTGTCGCCACGTGAACTCGCAACACGCCGCTTATCTCCTCGAGGGTATGCTGATCCAGGTAGTAGGCCGAGAGCAGGAAGCGTTCTTCCGCGGAAGCCCCGCTCAGCGTCATCTTGAGCGCCACCCGCAAATCTTCTAATCGTTTTAACTCAATCTGCTCCGAAACCGCCGCCGCTGGTTCGATCTCATTGAGCGCGGTTTCCCGGCCGATTTTCCGGTACTGATCCACGCGGCGTTGCGCCAGGATCGCCCGCAGCCATCCCATCAGCGATCCTCGCCCCGAGTATCCAAGCAGCGGGGACCACCGCTTGCCTTCGTGCTCCGTCAACCCGAACAACTCGGAGTAAAGTGCGCTCGCCAACTCTTCGCCCAACGCCGCTGATCGTGTCATCTCCACAGCAGCCCTAGTCAGCTTGTCCTGATATTGCGCAAGAAAGTGCCGCCATGCGGACTCCCGCCCCAGCGCGCATCCGCGCGCAAGCGCAAGCTCCTCCAGGTGCAGAGCCCGCCAGAATGTTTCTCGCTGCCGCTCACTGGCCTGCTTCCCCGCGTCGAGACCGAAATTGTCCCTCGCTCCGATCGTCTCAAGGGCATGCGAGAACTCGGCCTTGCTGACCTCCACTGACTCTGCCCCGGCCGTCCGCCAAAGCTCTTCCCCGAGCATCTCGGGCAAAAGTCGGCTCTCTGGCGTTGGTTCCGTTTCGACTGCGATCTCTTTCGCCACCGATGCTGTGGTGCAGTCTTTCCCGCCCGAAGGTTCTGTTGGAATAATGTTGGTAGACGGAGTATCCACGTGCGCTCATTAAATCATATTGTCCGGCCCGGTCTCATTTCTGACAAATTGTCGAAACTGACGCGGTTTTGCGCTAAGTTCGCCGCAGGGGCGTGCCGTTAAGGCTAAAACCGACCGCTTGGGAATCAGTTTTTCGATCGACGAAGGAGGAATTTTGCAGACCCAGGTCGGTGCGTCCGCTTCTGCAGCGCCGAACAAAAATCCATACTCTCAGGACCTCTTTCGTCTTTGGAATGAGTGACATGTAGTGTTGCAATGCGGCCGACAACGCGCCACTCCCACGCCAAGCGAGCGGGGTTTCAGTTCACACCATCACGCGAACTGCTATTACTTACGCCTTACATGTAATGGCCGGCTTCACAAACTTCCGGGTTGCTCGTTATCCAGAGTGCCTTCGAATCGATCCACATAGGCCGACATATCATTACCAATCCGGGCCGCCGGCGAGAGAAAGTTATAGCTTCTGCTTGCCGATGGCCTTCAGGCGCGGCAGGAGCACCAAGTCGGCCGCTTCCTCAGCCTCTTTGAGGAGCGTCTTGCGCGGCGTGCCTATCTGCGCACGC
>JBARBI010000118.1:0-3919 GCA_049792875.1 Candidatus Sulfotelmatobacter sp. | reverse complement strand
GCCGATACCATGTGGCCTTCCGGACTATGTCGAGAGGAGAGGAAGCCGATCCAGCAAGTCTGCCTCATACTGGAGGCCGCCAGATTTGAATCCCCTCACTGTTCGACATAGTTTTGCGTGCTACAGGCCGTTCAGAAAGGCCAGGATGCTATCTGGCGGTTTGTAGCGGCCGGAGTTCCTGCCATTTGGTGATCTCATTTTTGCAAGGATCTCCTCCTTAAGAGCAAGATTGGCATCGAGGTAGACTTGTGTCGTTTCCACGGACTCATGTCCAAGCCAGAGTGCGATCACCGCGCGATCGACCCCAGCCTGAAGCAGTTCCATGGCCATCGTATGGCGCAGCACGTGCGGCGTCACTTTCTTCCTAAGCAGCGAAGGGCAGGTCTTGGAAGCGGTCACAAGGTGTTTAGCAAGGATGTATCGCACGCCATCACCGCTGAGACGACCGCCCCGAGCATTGGGGAAAAGCATCTCCGTATGCGCCTTTTGGGGTTCGTTCAACCAGTTTTTCAATAGGGCCCTCGTTTGCTTGGTCAGTGGGGTACATCTCTCCTTCCGTCCTTTCCCTGTACAGCGCACATGAGCGCCTGTATCGACCATGACATCTTGTCGCTTCAAGCCTGTCAGCTCAGATAAGCGCAACCCAGTCTGCACCGCCACCATCAGCAGAGCGCGATCGCGGCGGCCAGACCAGGTCTCCAGCTCAGGAGCGCCGAGAAGTGCGTCCAGTTCGGCGTGTGAAAGGAAATGAATCTGCACGCGGTCATACCGTTTGCCGGGAATCGCCAGCACACGCTGGATCTGGGCTGAGTGTGCTGGTGCTTCATAGGCAGCATAGCGAAAGAAAGAGCGAATGGCAGTCAGTCTTAGATTGCGGCTGCGTGGTGAGATGAAGCGACTTTTCTCGAGATCATTTAGAAATGCCGCGACCAACGGCGCGTCGATCTCTTCCAAGGTCAACCGAGAGGGTGGTTTGTGCAGGCGTTTCTCGGTGAACCGGAACAGAAGTCGAAACGTATCACGATACGAAGCAATGGTGTGTGGGCTGGCTTGTTTCTGCTGCAGCAAACGCTGGGTGAAGAAGCCCTCCAACAAACCAGGGAAGTTGGATGTACTCTTCATTTTGGAGTCCTCCAACGCCTCTCCAACCGGTCAACGGCCTGTCCCATCAGTTCTGGACAAGCGGTCAGATACCAGTAGGTATCGTCTGGACGGACGTGTCCGAGATAAGTGGAAAGAACTGGAAGACGGCGCTCGACATCGTCGCCGGAGCGATACCAACGTAAAAGTGTTTGCATGGCGAATCGATGGCGAAAATCGTGCAGGCGAGGTCCATGGCTATCGAACTCACCTCGAAGGCCTATCTGCCGCGACAAAGCATGGAACGTTCCGCGGACGTTGTTCTTGTCCAATCGAGTTCCCCGTTTGGTAACGAAGAAAAAGTCAGAGGTCGATTGGCCTTTGAGGTATTGGTCTCGACGCGACTTGTACATCAACAGCACCCTTCGCGTTGAACTGTGAAGGGGAACCAAGCGACACTTGCCAAACTTCGTTCCACGCACTGTCAAAACCGCGTTCTGCAGATCCACATCGCTCAGCCGGAGTGAAAGAACCTCACTGAGGCGCAGACCCGAAACAGCCAACAGACCCAGCAAACCGTGATAGGTCCACTTTCGCAGTGGGTTGTTCGGTGACAATCCCAGAGAAGCTTTCAACAGCATGCGCACTTCATCGTCTGTGTACAGGTACGGGCGAACCCGTTTTGATCGAAATGGCAAAAGTCTCCAGGGTGGAATCTCCGTCCGAGGGTCCGTAGCACTCCGATATCGGGCAAAACCGCGAACAAAGCCCAACCGATGAGCCCACCTTGCTGGTTGAGCGCCAGGTTTCTGGGCCCACTCCAACGCTAGTCGTATGGTGATATGAGAGGTTCGTCTTCGTTTTAAAAAGGAGACGAAATCTGACAAGGCAGGACCAGCGTCGAGCAGTTGGAATCCTAGAGCGCGACGCATAGCAAGGTATTCTTGCAAAGCTTTCTGCAATGTGTTCATCGGACACCTCCCGGCCATGGAAGGGCTAGTGTGCGTAACGAGGCAAGATCGACCTTGGCATAGATGGCGGTAGTTTGGGGGTTTCGATGCCGCAAGACTTCGCCGATCTCGGCCAACGATGCACCGTGGCGGAGCATCTCGGTTGCCAGAGTGTGCCGGAACTGGTGCGCACCTTTTCTACGACAGTTGATCCCAGCGCGTGCCAGCGCCTTCGCGACGATTAAGCCCACGGACCTGCTATTCCTAAGGCCGACGGCCGGCGCTTGTGCCCGCAAGAACACACAGCGGTTGGTCGAGCGTGTGCGTCCGTTCTTCAGGTAAGCCGCAATCGCCTTCCCGACATCGGCTGGTACGGGAAGCTCAGCGTAGTGGTCACCTTTGCCTCGCAAGGTGAGCCGCCCGGTTTCCCAATCGAAGTCCTCCAACGTGAGGGCCACCACTTCGCCTGCTCGCAGCCCAAGACGTGCCAACAGCAACAAGATCGCGTAGTCGCGTCGGCCGATAGCACTCTTCCGATTGCAACTGGCCAGCACTCGTTTGACATGCTCGATCGGCAAGCCTTTTGGAATCGACGCGACGGACCAGTCTGCCACGCAAGGCACGCAGGCCGCGAGATCCGATCGGATGAAGTCCTGATACCGTGCGTAGCGAAGGAATGAGCGCAACGCACTGGTCATCACTTTAGCTCGCTTCCGACAGAGCGACGGTACAAGGCGCTGCACCGATCCGACAACCTGGGCAACGGTCAGATCGGAAAGGTCCGCCCGTCCAGTTCCAAAACGATGCATCAAGAACTTCTTAATGAGGGATACATAGTTGGCTACCGTCGTTGGTGCGAGCACGCGCTCCTGCTGAAGGTACAAACTGAAGTCGTCTAGTAGCTTGTCAATCGTTGTCCTTTCGACGAGGGTGCCCGGCGTGGCTACCGGACCTTTCCGATGCTGAGCGAACTCATCGATATGCGGGCATAAAGGACCCTGAAGTTTTTGCCGTAGCGTATGGGGATCTTTGACAAATCGTTTCATGCGGTTCTCCTTCTGCACTGCTTTGTCGCAGTGGGAGAACCAAGACTATCTGGAGAACAACCGTATCGAAGGGCTTATGCACTGGGTTGCGGAACTGCTGCTCGACATAGTCCGGAAGGCCACATGGTATCGGCATGGATGTTCACAAGGAATCGATTTCGATCGCGGTGATGACCAGCACAGGGAAGCTGGTGATGGAGTCCGTCATCGAAACCAAAGCCATCACCGTTGTGCAGTTTATACAGGGACTGCGTGGAGACCTGTATGTCACCTTCGAAGAAGGGACTTGGGCCGCCTGGCTCTATGATCTGCTAAAACCGCACGTGACCAAGGCGGTGGTGTGCAACCCACGGGTAAATGCATTACTGAAAGAGGGCAGCAAGAGTGACAAGGTCGATGCGCGAAAACTGGCCGATCTGCTGCGCGGCGGACTTCTCCGACCGGTCTACCATGGAGAAAATGGCATACGAACCCTGAAGGAACTGGGGCGCAGTTATCTGACGGTCAGCAAAGATCTCACCCGAGTTATGAATCGAGTCAAGGCGCTCTATCGCAGCTGGGCCATTGCTTGTGCCGGCACGTCGGTTTACTCCCCGCGTCACCGTGCGGAATGGTTGGACAAGATTAAGGAGGTTGGGGTGCGCCGTCGGGCCGAGTTCTCCTACCAGGAACTCGATGCCCTGCGCACTCTGCATCGGGCGATACGGCGAGATCTGGTGCAGGAGAGCCGGAAACATAGCGCGGCAAAGTTGCTGCGGGAGATTCCTTCGGTCGGTCCGATTCGAGCTGCTCTCATGACCGCGCTGATCCAGACTCCTCTACGTTTCCGAACCAAGCGACAAC
>JBARBI010000117.1:0-2627 GCA_049792875.1 Candidatus Sulfotelmatobacter sp. | reverse complement strand
CGGCGCCCATTTCACCGTTTGATTGACTGGCCAGATGGATTACAGTCGGTAAACCCCCGCTCTTGGCCGGCCAGCTAGCCGAGTCTTGCGGCGTTGTCGCGTCCGATACCCTATATCATCCGAAAAGCGCTTCCCGGAAGCCGATAGCTGGAGGCGACGTCGAAAGGCATCGGCAGCGCTGCGGATCCACGAACGGCGAGAACCACGTCTGGCGTGATAATGATTTCCGAGACGATATCGTCTCGGCCCGCACAGAGCATGGTAAGTTCGAAGATCAGGTTCGTGGTGGCTGGCCCGGTGGAGGTGGGATAGTCCAAGGGGTTGCAGGCGTCGCGATAATAGTGCGCCCACCCCCAATCTTCAACAGCATAGACGCCTCCCGCGCGCAACCTTGGCAGCAGCACATTCAGAGCTTGCCGGGTGGGGTCGCACTGGTGGGAAGCATCGTCCACCACCAGATCCAGAATCGACTGCCCATTACCCTCGGTGAAGAGGCGGGTAGCCAGAGCGGAAAGTCCGGCTTCGTCTGTCTGGTTCAGACCGTACCGGAGTTCCAAAACTCTGCCGTCGGCCGTCACATCCGCCGCCAGTTCGTTCAGTGCCGGCCAGGACTCCGTCGCAAAGTCTACTGCCGCGTGGACCCGGGGCCGCAGAAGGGCGTTGAAGAAAGCGCAGCTCCCACCTTTGAAGATTCCAAGTTCCAAGACTCCTTCGATCCGTCGGCTGCCAAGCACACGATCGTAGAGCCGGACCATTTCGGCGTTCTTGAGCATCGGAAACCGGTGCCGCGTGGGAGGGCCCGAGAACATTGCGGCCGCGCTATCGAGATCCAGAACGACGTCCGCGACGTGAATTTCCGTCTCCGAGACGAACCGCACCCGCGACTTGCCGCTCTTCCCCGAAAGCATCCGCCCCAGTCTACTAGAGCGAGTTGATTTTCCCGAACTGGGCGGCGGAGGTTGGACTCGCCAGCGCGGTCGCACTCAGCAACGCGCTGACAATCTGAGCCTGAATCTTCAGCGCCGATACCAGCGAAGCGGAACTCCGCTGGGCTTTGTACAAGTTCAAGTTCTGGTCCAGTTGCGCCTGCAAATGCGCAATCTGATTCCGCAGTTGGGAATTGATCGGTGAAGTCCCGCATATTGCCATGCGGCCCATTATAATGATTGCCACGGCCTTGAGCAACCGCACTCCAGCCCGGTCGATTGGATATGCCGACGCTTGCCGGTCAGACTGGCTTTCGCAGTTCATTAGCCGCTACCGAGCGCGCACCCGCGCATCGAGGAGCATGGCGATCTCGAGTGAGTCACTGGCGGACCCTCTCAAGCCAGTCGCTCTCGATCAGACGTTGAAGGCCATCTGCTATCCGCTCTTTGCCGCGCGCTGCGGCGGATCGCAGTTCGAGGACGTAGACTCCAACCAATATGTGGACTTCTGCATGGGTTTCGGATCGGCTGTCTTCGGCCACGCTCCGCCATTCTTGAGACGCGCGATTCGCGAACAAGCCGATCGTGGGTTCATGGTCGGGCCACAGAGTGAACTGGCGGGAGAGGTCGCCGAACTCATCGTCAAGATGACCGGGATGGAACGCGTCGTTTTTGCGTGCAGCGGCACGGAAGCGATGATGCTGGCGATTCGCGTCGCCCGCACGGTAACCTTCCGGGATCGGATCGCCTTTTTCACGGGCTCCTACCACGGACAGTACGATGCGACGCTCGCCTGGCCCGATCTCACACAAGCTACCCCCCAGGCGGTGCCCATAGCGCCCGGCATCCCGCCTCGTTTGGTAGAGGGCGCACTCGTGCTCCCTTACGGGGCGGATGAGTCGCTGGACGTCATTCGTCAACATCGCGATGAGCTCGCGGCGGTTTTGGTCGAACCACTGCAGTCCAGGCAGCCCGGCCTGAGCCCGCACGCGTTCCTGAGGGAACTCAGAAAGCTGACGGCGGATGCGGGCATCGCTCTCATCTTCGACGAAATGATCACAGGCTTTCGCCTGGCGCCGGGCGGGGCGCAAGCGTGGTTTGGCGTTCCGGCCGACCTCGCTATCTACGGAAAGGTCTTGAGCGGCGGTCTGCCGCTGGCCGCGGTTGCAGGAAGGACGCTCTACATGAACGCGATCGACGGCGGCGCGTGGAAGTTTGCCGAAAGCGACGCTGTTCCGCCGTTGTGCACGTTCAGTTTGAGTAGCTTCGCGCGGAATCCGCTCGTATTGGCCGCCGCGCGTGCGGTATTACTCCAATTGCGGCGGCGCGGCTCCCGATTGCAGAACGGACTCAATCGCCGAACCAGCACGCTGACGGCACGAATCAACTCTTGCCTTGATGAAGAAGGTATCCCCCTGAGGTGGGCAAGCTTTGGCTCCTTCTTCGGGCCGGCGGGACCAAATGATAGCTGTTCGCCCGCCGTCCGCCTCCTCCACTACCTGCTCGCGGAGCGCGGGTTCTTCCTGTGGGGAGCAAGCGGATTCCTGTCTGCCGCTCACTCCAGCAAGGAACTGGACAACTTCTGTTCTGCTTTTCGGCACAGTTTCCAATGCTTAAAACGGGCCGGTATGGTTCCCGCCACATCGGTTGATTGAACGGATCCGGATTCGCTGTGCATCGAAACCCACACCACGAGTTCGA
>JBARBI010000116.1:0-25771 GCA_049792875.1 Candidatus Sulfotelmatobacter sp. | reverse complement strand
CCCATTCAGGTCGTCTTGGCTTGCCAGTTCGTTCACCTGCGGCTACGCGAGCACCGGCTCATTTCTGGGCCAATAGCGAGCGTGCGTCTTGAAGTTCGGGCCGGTCTCCATCGGCATGCTGGCAGATGCCCAGGAGCTGGGCATAGTATGTTTTCGCCTTCTCTTGATCGCCCGAAAGCTTGGCCGCACGCGCGGCGCCGGCCAGAGCGTTGAAACGATTTGGGGCCGTGCGCAGCGTCGCCACGAACTCGGTCATCGCTTGCGCCGGCTGTTTCAATTCCAGCAACATCTCGCCAAGCAGTTCGCGAGCTGGCAGGATGACCCCTGGGGTGACGTTGTTCTTGTCGGTCCGGTCCTCATGCTCAGCGGCAAAACGCATCTGGGTGAGAGCGTTTTCGGGATTGCCCTTAGCCAGCGTCATCCATGCGGTGGCGGTCTGGCGTTGGATATCCACTTGGTCAGCCCAATAGCTGTCGTTGACTTGCGTAAGCGTGTCACGCAGCGATGCGAGCTGGTGCACCTCACTTTCGGCAACATCGATTTGCCCCGTATGTGAGGCGCCGAGGGCTCGCGCGAAATGCAGGTTCGCTTCCGTCCACGCTGCCCTTCCGCCGGGAAAAGTATTCGGCGGCATAAGGAGCGCGGCGGCTTCTGCCCAGCGATGCCGCTCCACAGCGTAGCGCGCAGGCGATGCGCCCATGGCGTAGAGCCAGTTCATATATTGCGGATCGTCAGGACGGCCCGGTGGTGGCGCATCCAGGGCTCTTTTCGCCTCGCGATCCTGGCCCCCTTGTAGGTACGCATAGATCAGGTAATCCTTCGCGTGCAGCTCATTGCCGGGCGCATTGTTTTTCTGGGCCGAGGCTGCCGAAACGAGGTTGGAGTCAATGGACTCCTGCCATAAGCCGAGCCGGGTGAAGATGTGGGACGGCATGTGGAGCGCGTGCGGTGAGTCTGGCGCAATCTGGGCGTAACGTCGCGCTGCGTCCAAAGCCCTGTCAGCCAGCGGTGGATAATCGTAGGCGTGAATGATGTAGTGAGCTATGCCGGGGTGTTCTGGTTGTTCTGCAAATAGTGGCTCAAGGATCGCGCCAGCCTTTTTCTGATTCACATACGTTTTGTCGGTTGGCGGCGCGGTGGCGAGCAGTGCCAGCGCATAAAAAATCGCGGCCTCATGGTCGTCAGGGTAGCGCGCTTGCAGCTGGTCCATGGCCTTTTCGTAAGCCAGGGCGCGAGTGCGGTAGTCGAGTTGGTCGGCGTCCTTGTAGAACGTCTCGATCGCCGCAATATAGTCGCGTTCGCGCTGTGTCTTGGCACCGGCTAACTTTGCTTTTTCCGCAGCCCCCGCGCCCGCTTTCAGATCAGCCGGGCCGGGCGCTTGCCAGACCTGATGGTAGTAGGTCATGGCAATTCCCCAGTAGGCCATGCCGCAGGTGGGGTCTTTCGCCGCTATGGCAGCGAAGGTTTCGCTGGCTTTCTCGTACCAAAAAGAATGGAGCATTGCCACGGCGCTGCTGAACTGCTGCTGAACCGATGTGTCGCAGGAAACGGGGAAGCTGACCTTACCCAGTTTTGATGGGTCTCCTGCGGGATGCTCATGTTGCGCAAAAGCCGCTGGCACAAGTACGGAGTACACACCGACAAACAGCGCGACGCGGATCAAGTTGAGTCGCAACATGCTGCCCTCCAGAGTTCTTACTTGGTTTCAGGAATAGAATGTCCCGCTAGTCAAAGGAACTTGCCGCCTATTCTGGTCGCGAACTCACTGACAGTCAAGGCGGGCATTATCAAGCTGTCGTTAGCACATGATATGTCCGGTTGAGAAAGCACACGATATGTCCGCTTTGCGGGCGGCGAGAATAGGAGACCATGCGAAGCATGGAATCTTACTTGAGGGCCGCGATGGAACGGGCGATGAAAGTACAGGAAGTGATATTGCAGGCCATGGCGAAGAAGATTACGTGGTTTCAGGCAGCGGAGATCCTTGGCATCAGCGACCGGCACATGCGGCGGTGGCGGGAACGTTACGAGGAGGGCGGCTTTCGCGGGCTGTTTGACCGGAGGCGCGGCAAGCCTTCGCCGAAGCGGGTGCCCATGGCGGTGTTGGAGCGGGTGTTGGAGCTGTATCGGGAGAAGTATTTCGATTTTAATTTGCGGCATTTTCACGAGAAGCTGGGCAGCGAGCACCAGATCGGGCTCAGCTATAGCTGGGTGAAAGGGGTGCTGCAGGGGGCCGGGCTGGTGGCGCGGGGACGGCAGCGTGGGGTGCATCGCAAACGGCGCCCGCGGCGGCCGTTGCCGGGGATGCTGTTGCACATCGACGGCAGCCGCCACCAGTGGTTTCAGGATGAACGCTGGTACGACTTGATCGTGATTTTGGACGACGCCAGCAGCGAGATCTATTACGCGCAACTGGTGGAGGAGGAATCGACGGTGACGGTGATGGTGGGATTGCGCGAAGTGATCGAGCGGAAGGGCGTATTCTGCGCCTTATACAGCGATCGCGGCAGCCATTTCTGGCTCACGCCGAAGGTGGGCGGCAAAGTGGATCCGCATCGGCTGACGCAGGTCGGACGGGCGCTGCGGCGAGGTGGGGATCCGGATGATCCCGGCCTACTCGCCGCAAGCGCGGGGGAATGCTTTTTTGGCCTGTCGGAGACGCGATCTCGATCGGGTGTTCTCCCTCCAGTTCGAGCGAGCAGTGAACCGCGACAACACGGTCAGCTTTCAGAATCTGAGCCTACAAATCGAAGCCGTGCGCTGGCGAGCCACCCCGGCGGGGTGCCAGATCACGGTGCATCAGCACTTGGATGGAACTCTCAGCCTCACCCAAAGCCATTATCGAATTGCATACATGATTTGATTCGGTGAGAGGGGATTCGTTTCAACGCGGTTGTAACTTAATTGTCAAAGGATTGCTTCTGACCTGTGCGGTATTTCGCGTTTCAAAGTACCGAAACCATTGCAGAGGATGCCCACGGGTGAGTACCAATATCCGCCCCAAAGCCACTGCGTCACGAACCCCGATTCGTGCGCGGCCAGTCCATCCGCCAGCGCCCGCCTGCCACAGGCACCCAGAAAAGGCTCGCCGAGTGGAGAAGATGAAGCAGATGCTCTCGACAGGGAAGGTCATTAGCTGATGACCGTTTAGTTCTCGACTTCGCCTAGTCGAAATAGCCCCTCGGCAACTGGTTGACGGCAGAGCAAGGCGATGCGCTTTGGCAAGCACCCGATCGTCAACGGCTGAAAGGAAAGCGTGACCGAGCCTTGCTTGCATTGCTACTCGCGTATGGGTTGAGGAGGCATGAAGCCGTGGCCTTGACGGTGGATCATCTCCAGCAACGCGAAGAGCATTGGGCCATTGTTGATCTGGTTGGAAAAGGAGGCCACATTCGGACGGTTCCAGTTCCCGATTGGTTGCGAAATCGGCGCGATGTAGGTAAGATTGTCTTACCATGCAGACCAAAGTTTCCACGAAGGGACAAGTCGTTCTTCCGGGGCCACTTCGGCGCCGCCTCGATATCCGTGCAGGCGATCCGCTGGACGCCAATATAGAGGATGGGAGTATTGTATTGACGCCGCGCAAGAAACGGACTCATCGAGCGAGACTTGTGACGGATCCGGTTACCGGACTACCGGCGCTGAGCGCGGGCCCAAACGCGCCGACGTTGAGCAGCAAGGAAGTTGAAGAGATCTTGGCAAACTTCCCATGATCTACTTGCTCGATGTGAATGCTCTGGTCGCCCTCGGGTTCATTAATCACGAATTCCACGCTCGCGTTGCTTCCTGGGTCCAATCGAGTAATGCACCGCAGTTGGGGAGTTGCTCGATCACCGAGCTCGGATTTCTGCGTGTGCTAGCCCAAGCCCCGGCCTATGGATTCACGGTCGCTCAAGCGCGCACACTGTTGCTGCGCCTTAAGGAGGGCCGCACCGCTCGCCTCACATTCGTTTCAGACGAACACGATGTTTCTCATCTTCCGGGTTGGGTCAGAGCGCCTAAGCAAATTACCGATGGTCACTTGAGCAAGCTTGCGAGGGCGAAGGGTGCGGTCCTCGCAACGCTAGACGAGAACATTCCTGGGTCATATCTGATTCCGAGATAGTGTTTGCTTTGTTGGCACGGCATTTGCTGCAGACACACCATTTCTGGAACTGGGTGAAGTGGGTCGTTAACGAGGCACTCGCCACGCGACGGATTTGTACGCGACCGATACGCTTGCGGCAATAGCGTTCATCTCGAATCTTCTCCCACATAGCTTCGGCGCTCGCGAAAAGTTGACCACGTCTGCTTTCCAAAACTGACCCGGGCAATCTGTAAGCAGAGTCTCAAAATGCGGATCTGCCATGGTAATTTCCGCAAGGGGCGCCACCGGGGATGGGCACGCGGAGGCGGGGCAGCGATTCTGTCCCTTTCCGAACGAGGAAGCTCGCCAAGCTGTGGCGCAGGTTATGGAACCCGAAGCGCACCTTCTCGCCTTCTTTAAGTACGCCCGCCTTCACCGCAGCCGGACGGAGATGATCTTCGACCAGCATGTTGGCGACGCGTGGTTGCTTGCCCTTCAGCCGCGTGCTGGCAAACACCCAGTCCGTCGGACGACCGTAAGGTGTGTGCTCCTGCCGCTGGCGAATGAAGCCTGCGAGTAGCGGGACCAATGGAACGGGAGCCTTGCTTACCGCACTCTTTGACTTACCCACCTTCCCGCCCGTCCACGAGCGACGGACAAAGACCTGCTGGTTGTCGTAGTCCACATCGGCCCACTGCAAACCAAGGCACTCGGAAATGCGAAGCCCGTAGCCGCGATAAGCATCGTGAGGGTGCGCTCCGGCTGAGGCACGGCCGTGGGAACCGGTGTTTTTCGAAAAGCGCTTCGTCATCCAAATAGAACAAGGCGTCAATGCGGAAGTGAGAAGCTGAAAATGTCGCTGCCTGCCGCGATCGCGACGTATTGTTCCCCGCCGACCATGTAGCTCATCGGCGAAGCATGCATCGTCTGGCCCGTGTTGAAATGCCAGAGTGCGCTGCCGGTAAGAGCTCCAACCGCTTCCAGAGATCCGGCATCATCACCAAAGAACACCAATCCACCGGCGGTAGTCAGGGTGCCTGCCCAGGAATCGCTAGGGCCCACTTGGGGATAACGCCACACCGGCTTTCCCTCTGCCAGAGAGTATGCCAGCAGCGTTTTCTGCGCGTGTTCATCCGGCGGAAGTTTCGTGCCCGTACCGTAGAAGGTCTCGCCTGGGGTAAACTGCCTTGGTTTGCTGAAGAACAGATTGCAGCTCTCAAGCGCCATAACGAAGAAAAGCCCGGCGTCGGGATTGTAGGAAGGCGAAAACCAGTTCGTGGCCCCGTTGATCCCGGGGCAGATGTACGTACCTTGTGCGCTGGGGATTCGACCCGACAGCTTGGGACGGCCTGAGGCGTCGACGCCGGTGGCCCAGTTCAGTTTCTGCACGAATGGTGTTGCTCTCAGAAATTTGCCAGTGACGCGGTCCAGAACGTAGAGAAAACCGTTGCGATTGGCCTGCACCAACACGTGACGGGTTGCGCCATCCTCTTCGACATCCACCAGCACCGGCGTTTCATTGGCGTCATAGTCATACAGGTCGTGAGGCGTGAACTGGAAGTGCCATTTCAGCTCTCCCGTGTCGGGGTCTAGCGCCAAGACACAAGCTGTATAGAGGTCGTCACCGGGGCGAGAATCTCCTACAAAGTCGGGCGCGGCATTGCTGGTGGTCCAATACAAAGTGTTGAGTTTGGGATCGTAAGTTCCAGGCATCCATGTCGTGCCTCCGCCATGAAGGTACGAATCGCCGGGCCAAGAGGCGGAGCCGAATTCTCCCGGTCCCGGAATCGTCCAGAAACGCCACTTCAGCACGCCCGTCTTTGCGTCGCGGGCCTCCAGGAAGCCGCGCACGCCCGAGTCTCCCCCCGACGTCCCCACGATCACTTCGTCTTTCACGACAAGAGGAGCGCTGGTTGCGCCATAGTGTTTCGCTTTGTCCGCGTACGTGACGTCCCACAACAAGTTCCCCGAGCGGGCATCGAGGCAAAGCAGGTGAGCATCATCGGTTTCCATGTAGACGAAGTTTCGCCACACTCCAACCCCACGGTTATGATGAGCCGCGGCGTCATCGAGCAAGCCTGAGCTCACTGGCCGCTGGTGGTGCCAGACTACGCGCCCCGTTCGGGCATCGAGAGCAAACGTATCGTTCGCTGAAGTGACGTACATGATGCCATTGACGACCACCGGAGTCGTCTCGAGTCTTTCGGAATTGCCGGGATGGAAGACCCACGCCGCACGCAAATGAGCGACATTCTCCGGTTTGATTTGGCGCAGGCTGCTATAGCGCTGTCCGGAGTAGTCGCCGTTGTACGACGTCCAGTTTGCGCCAACCGGCGTTGCGACCAAGTCTTCTGCAGTTACATTCACGGCAGCGGCGATGGCAGATTGCGCCGGTTGGTCCGTAGCCGTATAGCCGGCCGGTAGAAGGACGATAAGCCAGGCCAAAGCGAGCGCTGTGCCACGGGAATTCACTTCAGCGATTCTCCCCTGAGGCAACTGAAACCTCCTGGAGAGAACCGCGATCCAGCCCATTCCAATCCTCCAGGTGAAGCGAGATGCGGGCGGGTTTCCCCGCAGGGGCGATCTCGGTTTCGAGCCCGACCAGTTCGACGGGGTCCACATCTCGTACTAGAACGTCGTCTAATGCTGCGCCGTGTTCGTTGTAGAGGTGAGCCACCAGGCGTCCGGCGAAGAAGACTCCAAAGGCACCGGAAAGCTTGATCTTGCCACTCTCCAGACGAGTGGCGCGCAGAGGGCGTACCACAATGCCGGAATCGGTCGCGCGGTGAAATTCGCCTTCCACGCGGGTAGGGAACCATTCCGTCTCGAGACTGCAGGTCTCCCCTGGGCGCAGCCGGCAGAGAGGTGAGTTGATCTCGGCTTCCAGGTAATAAGGAACTCCATCTCCTCCCGCACTCATGGAGGCTTCGCCGTCGGCACTCAACCTTACTTCCGGACCGTTCGTCCAAAAAATGATTGATGCTTTGCCCGGATAGCTTCGGGACTCTTCAAACTGGAAGCGTTCGACCATTCCGTACTTGCTGCTGCCGTCGACGACCGCAAGCCAGCCCGCCGTCGAGTCCAGCCACAGTTCGGCTGCCATGTGGACATAATGCAGGGCAAACAGGCCGTCTTCTCTGATCGAGGCCGCAGGATTTTCCGCGGGGCCGAACCGGACGTGGTACCGGTTGAGATAGCTGCTGGCGGGGTTCGCGGGAGTGAATGCGCGGAAATCGCGATTCATTTGCGAGGGAGAGCCCGGAGCCGCCGTATCGTATTGCGAGACCGACTGCATGGACCATTCCACGGTGTGGCCTGAGGTGTTCCTCATAATGGCGTGAAAGCGAATGCGCGGCGAGTCCGCGTCCAGGCGAATCGTGCGCTGGAACTGAATCCCCGTCCGGGGATCGGCCGGTCCCGTAAGCTCTATTTCACAATGCTCTCCTTCCGAAACCTTTCGAAAGGCATACGGCCCATCATCGAGCAGGTCGGAATTTCCCACCCAGTGTTGCTCATCGCTGTTCCCCTCGGGCAAGAGCCAGAGCTTGTCGCCGCCGTAGTTGAACCATTGGCTTTGACTTGGCGGAAGGTATTTGCCTTCATACTGTGGATTGACGAAGAGATAGGGATGTCCAGCAAAGACGACCTGCAGCAATCGTCCGCCATTCTGCGGCAGGACAATCAGTTCGACCCAGTGATTGGAAAGTTTCTGCGCATGCCAGCCCTTGTAATCCGCGGGTTCGACGCGGCAGGTCGATTTTGCCGGTGGATGCGACTCACGTGTGGTCTGGCCGAAGACAGCGCTCATCGCCAGACCCGCCAGAAACAGCAATAGGAATGTACATCGCACAGCGGCGGGTTTTCGCGACCGTCGTATCATCATTGATTCTCTCTCCGGAGGGCCAGCGCGCCGCGCGTGCAAGGGCAGTTCGAGGGCTCGGCAGCCGCGTCTAAAACAGTCTCCTGTGAACGAAAGAAAACCTAATCAAACGCAATAAATTGATGGGCGTCAAGCTTATTCTGTGGTATACCGAATTCGCCTTCGGCACAAGCGATCGCGGGTCTTCCAGTGTGCGGCTTTTCACAGATGGAAAATTTGTGTGTCTTGTTTCGATTAAGGAGGATTTAAATGGGTACCCGGAGTTCCAGTCGGCGATCATTCATGAAGTTGGCGGCAGCGGCTCCCCTGTTAGGGCAGATCGCAGCGCGAAACCTGTATGCGCAGGCCGCTGCTGCGCTGGGCAAAGACCCCCGGCAGAATGTGTACGCCCGACTGGGTGTGCGAACCGTCATCAATTGTCGCGGCACGTGGACTTACCTGAGCGGGTCTCTCGAGTTCCCTGAAGTTCGCCAAGCCCAGGTCGAGGCCGGCCAATATTTCGTCAACATGATGGAACTTCAGCGCGGTGCCGGGCGCCGCCTGGCGGAGTTGACCGGCGCCGAGTCAGGAATGGTCACCTCAGGCGCTGCTGGCGCTATGGCGGCCGCAACGGCCGCGTGCATGGCTGGAACCAATGACAAGTATGTCTGGCAACTGCCCGATACGACCGGTCTGAAGCATGAAGTGATTATGATGGGCGGGAGGAGCGCCTTTGACAACGCTATCCGGCTGACCGGAGCGAAACTGGTGCTCGCTTATTCTCCGGACGAACTGGCCAACGCCATCAATGAAAACACAGCCATGATCTATACCACCGATCTGGGCGAGAAACTGGAGCGCGAACTCGCGATTGCGAAAGAACGCCGGATCCCAATGTTGCTGGACGACGCTGCGGGCATTCCTCCTGCAGACAACGCCCGGCTCTATGCCCGGATGAAAATTGACCTTTACGCTTTCTCCGGCGGAAAAGGGCTGTGCGGACCACAGTGCAGCGGTTTACTGCTCGGCCGAAAGGACCTGATTGAGGCAGCCTTGATGAACTCCGCTCCACGCGAAGGCTCGGTCTGCCGCGCCATGAAAGTTGGAAAGGAAGAAATCATCGGATGCGTGACCGCGCTGGAGACCTGGCTGAACATGGATGAGAAGAAGATATACAGCGAGTGGAACGCTCGCGTTGACCGCATTCGGAAGCTGGTCGACACCGTGCCGGGTGTGAAGACGGCCGTCTACATTCCCGATGATGGAAACCGCTTCCCAACTTTGAAAGTCTCGTGGGACCAGGCGGGTTGGGCCTTCACAACGTCGGACTGCGTGCGGAAGTTGCGCGAGAACGATCCCGTCATTGAAGTGCTCGGTTCCGACAACCCAAGTCTGGTGACAGCCGTGCGCGAAGGCAACCCAAACCGCAAAGAACACAAGGAGGCAGACCACATCGAACTGGTCTCGATGACCATACAGCCGGGTCAGGAAATCATTGTGGGGCAAAGGCTCCGAGAAATTCTGAGTGCCGCGCAAAAGGGGAAATCTGCAGCGTGAAGGAGAGATGATGGGAACGTATCTTCTCTCAAAACGACACGGCGGAAGGATTCGAATGCGAATGTTGCTCGCCGGATTGTTGTTATGGTTGACGCTCGAAGTACAGGCCCAGGTGCGGGCTGTGGTTCCAGCGCCGGCATCTGCCTCGGCGAATCGTGTCTGGTCGCCCGGCGTAGACGCTGGCGACTACCTGTACGTCTCCGGACAGGGGCCCCGCCGTCCAGACGGCAGCTTACCAGCAACTTTTGAAGCACAGGTCCGGCAATCTCTGGATAACGTCAAGTCGGTTGTCCAGGCCGCTGGTTTGACGATGGAGCACGTGGTCTATACGCAGGTTTACCTTGAGGACATCGGCAAGTATCGAGAAGTGAACCAAGCCTTCGGCGAAGTATTTGCCAAGACTCCGCCCGCGCGGGCTGTGCTGGGTGTCGCCAAGCTTCCGGAACCCTCGGTTCAGATCAGCGCGATTGCAGTACGCGATCTAGCTGACCGGCGAGCCGTAATTCCGTCCGGCTACAAGTCAGAAGAGTCCGCCTCGCCCGGCATTCTCACTCACGACCGACTGTTTCTGTCCGCGATGCCTGGCAGCGATCCCTCTACCGGCAAAGTTCCGGACGACCTCGCAACCCAAGTAGACCTCGCGCTCGACCGCATGAAGGCCGTGCTGGAAGCCGCCGGCCTGGACCTCCGCCACATGGTCTTCGTCAATCCGTACCTGACGGCGGACATCGCGATGCGGGTCATGAATCAACGCTATGCGTTGCGCTTCGAATTCGGCAACACTCCGGCACGGGCCACGATTGAAGTGTCGAGCCTTCCGGGGGGAGTCCACATCGAGTACACCGGAGTCGCAGTGCGCGACTTGAAGCAAAGGCAAGCGGTTCGACCCAAGAACATGCCACCGAGCCCAACGGCAAGTCCGTGCGTGTTCGCCGGCGAGACTTTGTTTTGCTCAGCGAAGAGTGGCTTCATTCCTGGACCACACGGAGGCGTCTATGCCTCTACCACCGCCCATCAACTACGGCAAACCATGCGAAACCTGCTCGACAACCTTGAAGAAGCCGGCATGACCTTCGACGAGGTTGTGGCCACCAACGTTTACCTGGACGATCTGTCGGACGTGCGGGCGTTCGATGAAGTGTATGTCCAGTATTTTGGCCAGGTACTGCCAGCTCGAACGACGATCGAGCAAATTGCGCCTGCCGAACGCACTCCCAATAAAGAGGACCAATACCCAGACTTGGAACAGATATCACTCATCGCGATCCGAAGTCGTTCCCGGCGGTGAGAAGCAAGTTCAAATCGCATCGGAGGCTCTGCTCGCAGCGTGCTTTTTCCCATTCGATGACTTGCGCTTCGGATCCAGGCGTCTAGGTTCAATCCTTGAAAGCCGCCACTTTTCCCCTTAAGACGGTGATGGACGCCTTGGGCAGAGTGAACTCAGTCTGCGAGCCTGCCGCCTGGGTAGTCGCGATCGGCGCGTGATCCGGATCTGGGTGACTGTTCGGCCCGTCATCAATCCAGACATATTGCTCGCTTCCGAAGGTTACAAGCGTGACGGGTCCGGAAAACGAAACATTCTGCTTGTTCCTGGAATCTTCAAATCGCACGCGCACGATGTGCGGGTTGTTCTCATCGCGGTTGACCAGCATAATCGACCAATTCCCATCGGGACGGTGCAGCGCGTACGACGTAACCAGAATGTTGCCGTTGGCGTCCTTAAGGTCCGTGGAAGAAGGGAACATCTGGTGGACGCCAGAGCGGTGCTGCACCCACTCCAGGTTGATCATGTGAGCCGCGTAATACGGCGATGTGTAGCCCTGGATGTTGTAGTCCTCGTCCGAAACAAAATTCGACCACGAGGACCAGCCCAGACAGGTCTTCTGAATGCCTTGCGGCTGAATCGGCGAGTGATAGAAAGCCCCGCCTCCGCCCTCGAAGAAAGAGCCAACGTTGTCGGCGAGCCAAAGGGCCGCGAAAATCGTCGTCATCGGCCCGGTAAGGGCGGCCGCCAGATGGTTCTCGGTCACCATCAGGGGAACTTCCTTGGGGACACCGTCGTCTCTCCACACCTGCAGGATGCGCTTCATCAACTGAGGTTCGGTGTACAAGGTCTTCCATGTAATCTCGCAAGGCTCGAACGGATAGTGCTCGAATGACACAAAAGCCAAATCGGAGATATGGCCATGCGTCTTCAAATAATCTATAAAGCGACCCATCCACGAGATTCGGCCTTGCGCGTCAGGCCAAACGCGGATGTCTTCGTTCACGCCTTCGAAGACCGGCCCCCCCAGCTTGAGTAAGGGATCAACCTTGTGGATGGCAGTGGCCCATTGGATGTACAAGGCTCCGTAGTCTTCCGGCATGGCGTGCTTGCCGTCCGGCTCCTCCCCCAGTTCGACGTGTCCGATGCGGTAGCCGCGCTTTTCGATGTAGGCAATCTGGGCGGCAGCGTCGTCCGGCGTCCCATAAAGCATCGTGACCGGAATCATCGCTGGAAGATTGTTGGTGAGTCCGCTGGTGAAGAACAGATCGAAGCCGCTGTGCTGGTAGCCTCCGGTGGCGTTCACGTCAGCCGCCGAGTGCCAGGGATCGATGGAAGACGACGTGAAGGTGGTCGGTCTGTCACTGAAATTCTTTTGAACTTCGGCGAAAGCGCCATTGGAGTCGAGCCTGCCCACGCGGATTTCCTGTATCGCGTATCCCACGCAATTGCGGACGTCGTCCGCACCATGCAGATCGCAGGTGTTCGACGATTCGGTCATCCAGATGCGCAGGTACTGAGTGCTGACGGGAGCGTCCGCGAGCTTCAGACTAGCCGTCCCGCCTGGAGCATTTCTGATTGCGCCGGAGGGAAAGGTCTTCCATTCGCCCAGGGGGCCTCCATCAAAGTCGAGTGCGCGCGTTCCCACCCAATACTGCACCTGATAGGTCGTGGCATACGGGCTCGCCCACGCGATGCGGATTGCATGCACCGGCTTTTCAGCCTTCAGATCCACAACCACCCATTGCGGATGCAGCGCGTCGCCTTCCCCGGTGAACTTGGTGGTGAGATAGGGATTGCTCTTCCAATAGCTGAGATTCGGACCTTGCAGCGGGCGGTCTCCGCTGGTGGAGAAACCACGGTGGGGTAATGCATAGGAGAGGATGTAGCGCACCGGCTCCTTGAGATCGCTGCTGCCGGTGAAGTATCCGCTCTTGTGCGCTGGGTCGCTCCACGTTCCGTTCTCGGTCCAGTGCCAGGCTGCCATGCGGAGTTCGGAATTGTTGCGATACGTGATCGGACCCCAGCCCGCGGAGAGCGATTCCTGAAGGATGTGCGGCGTGTAAACCTTATCGATATCGGCATGGGAGAGAACATCGATGGAGCTGCCAAGAGCGCTGTCGGGATCGAAGGAGTTAATGGCGTGCCCGGGCGTGGCATCGACCTGGACGGTTGCTGTCGGTTCCGCGGAGGATTTCGATTGGGCGGTAGCGGCAGGGCTAAGCGCGCCTACCACCAGAATAATGATGAAAACCGCAGACCGGCCTTGCAGTTTTCCTGCAAGAATTCGACGAGCATTAAAGTCGGTGAAAAAACTAGGCTGCATAGAATCCTTCTCGTTCGGCGGAAAAGTGTTAACTGCTTGCGGGCTGATCAGACAGCCGTTTCACATTCCGAACCGAATCGGTGGCAGTATCCGCTTGCGGCACCGTAAGGTGACGCGACGGATCAACAACTAACCAACTTGCCGCACCGACCAGGCACAAAGCGGCCGCTACTAGAAATGACGTCGTCCAACCAAACCGGGCCGCGATCCAGGGAGTGAGAGACGCCGTGAGCGCCGCCCCTATCTGGCTTCCCATATTCATAAAGCCCGACACCGAGCCGGAGGACGTACCCGCAAGGTCAGCAGTTACGGACCAGAAAGAACTTTGCGCGAGATAGAGCGCACCTGCCCCGCCGGCGAGCACGACGCTGGCCAGCCGGGCGCTTTGAACTTGTGAGCCAAAGGCAATGAATATGCCTGCGACAGTGATCGCGAATGCCGCAAGTCCGCAGCGTCCGACCCTCGGTCCCTGCCATTTTGTGAGCCGATCGTTAATCGTTCCTCCTAAGAGGCAGCACACGAGCATGGCGAGAAAGGGCAACATCGTGTAAAAGGCGCTCGCCTTCAAGTCCAGGCCACGCACCTTGGCAAGATAGCGATAGAACCAGCTAAAGAATATCCAGGCTACGTAGCCATAGCAGAAGTAGCTCAGGGTAAGGGCCCAGACTTCTTTGCTCTGGAGAACGCGCCCCCAGGGCACGAGTGCTTTCTGATCATCGCTCGGCTGCGTTTGTGTAAGTCCGGAGCGAATCAGCGCCAACTCGGATGCGGAAACGCCGGGATGCTCATCGGGCGTGTCGCGAGCACTGAAGAACCACACCGCTCCCGCGGCGAATCCGATGATGGCACACACCCAGAAGGATGAGCGCCAACCGTAACGAACCATGATCTGGGTAATGAGCAACGGCGTAAGGCCGGCGCCCGCTCCCACACCGGCAAAAATCCATCCGTTCGCGATGCCGCGCTCAGTGGTCGGAATCCAGCGCGCAATGAATTGATTGGCCGAGGGGTAAATGACGGCTTCGCCGGCTCCCAGAAGAAACCGGACTGCGACGAACACGAGAAGCGCGCCTGCAATATTCGCGGGAACCAGAGCAGTCAGGGCTGTGAAGATTCCCCACCATGCGACCCCCCCGGCCAGTACGCGGCGCGGCCCATAGCGGTCTGCAAGCCTGCCGCCGACGGTCTGAAACAGCGCGTAACCGACCAGCATGGCGCTGAACACTTTGCCGAGTTGCACATCGTTGAGGTGATACGCCTCAGCAATGGACCCGCCGGCAATGGAAATGTTTACGCGGTCGAGGAATGAAACGGCGCTGAGGATAAACAGCCAGAAAACCAGAAACCAGCGCACGTTGCTCGTTCTCACACCGTTCATCGCAGGGGGCATCCTCGGTTAAACTGCGTGCTCCCGCAACAGGCGCGAAAGCTGTTCGGCAACGATTTTGTCTTCCCCAGGTTGCAGCATGAACGAGCACATGGCCAGTCCCGGCCTTTCTTCACCACCACCGATGACAATGGAAGGCTTCGAATTGCGCAGGAGCTTGGACGCCTGCTGGGGGGTCAAGGAAACGCGGGCCGCATCCCAGGTGATACTCATGTGGGGCACATGATTGGCGATGTCGGGCACAAAGAACGATGTAGTGACACCCGGAACTTTCGTGATTTCGCGTGAAATTCCTTCCAGCCGGGCTTGCCATTCTTTGGCGAGAGCTTCGTGGTCTTCCGCGAGAAAAAGTTCTAGAGCCTTGACCATGCCCAGGATTTCTTCCTTGCCCACCTTCTGGCTGCGGCCTAATGTGTCTTCGTGCGGGCTGTTATTCAGCAGGGCATTCGCCACCATGTCTTTGCGTCCGATCAATAGCCCAGCACACTGCGGTCCGCGAATTGCCTTCCCGCCGCTGAACGTCACCAGGTCGTAACCCATGTTGGTGTAGTCCCAGAGATGAGAAGCGGGTGGTGTATCGGCGGCGGCGTCGTTCATGCAAGGGACGTTGTATTGCTTCGCCAGCTTGACCCACTCGTCAACCTTAATCTGCCCCAGGGCGTTGGCGAAGTTGGAGAAATGCATCATCGCCGTGCGGTCATTGACCGCCACCCGCAATTGATCCGGCGTTTCGATCTCGATGAGCTTGATGCCAGTGGATCGGAGCTGATGATCAAACGGATTGCGATGCGACTTCTGAATGATTACTTCCGACTTCATGCCTGTGACATCCGGCAGTTGCCGGATCAAGGCCTCTTTCCCGCCAGTCAAAATGCCAGCCAGTCCTGATTGAATCGCGGCTGCCGCACCCGAGGTCACCAGCGCGGTGTAGCCATCTGGTAGTTTGAGCATTTCCGCGATGCGCTTGCCTGCGGCGACCTCTAAGTCCGGAATGTTTACAAAGTGCCGCCCGGCCATGGTCATGACCGCTTCTAGTTCAGGGTGAGGAAGTGAACCGCCCAGAACGGTCATGGTCCCTTCGCAGTTGATCACCGTGGTCACCCCGAGTTCTTCGTATGGATTACCCGTCTGGCCAAAGCCGCTTATGCGCGTGTTTGGCTCCACGACAGCACGAGGCCGAGAAAACAACTTGCGGGGCGTCAGAATTGAGCCTGCGATTACGCCCACGCTGCCGAGAAAACTGCGCCGGTTCCACTTCGAACTGAGTCGCATGAGACCTTCTCCTTGGAGTCTATTTCCGTGTGACTGCGGCAA
The DNA here is from genome assembly GCA_049792875.1 of Candidatus Sulfotelmatobacter sp. Classification (GTDB taxonomy): domain Bacteria; phylum Acidobacteriota; class Terriglobia; order Terriglobales; family Acidobacteriaceae; genus Sulfotelmatobacter. The sequence goes on along the minus strand of JBARBI010000116.1, from coordinate 9,998 downwards.
TGCAGTTGATTTCCACCAGTGAGTCTCCTGGCAACGCAGCTACCGCGACGGTTGTGCGTGACGGGCCACCATGGGGGAAATAGGTCGCGAACACTTTGTGCATTCCATCCCAGTGTTCAATCTTTACCAGGAAGACATTCGCTTGAAGAATGCTGTCCATGGACCCTCCGCCAATTTCCACGTGCTTCTTGATCTTGTCCATGACCATGGTGGTGTGAGATTCAATCGTCCATTCCTTGGAGTCCCGACTATCGTGGGCGCCCTGTCCCGCAACGTAAATCAGCCCGTTGTGGACAACCACGGGCATAATCACGTCTTTCTCGCTGCCTGGTTTGCCTTCGCTGTTCATCTTGCGGATTCCGCCTGCATCCGACGCGGAGGAGCTTTGAGCTAGGGCGCGGTTGGGCAGTACGGTGGCGCTGATTCCCAAAGCGGATAGCACGGAGGCGAAACGCGTGGCGAAGGTTCGGCGAGTGAGAGTCAAATTCATATGTTAGTCTCCTTCAATTTGCGATTTATCTTTCGAAATCCCAGCGCTGATTACGGCAACTTGAAGCTGAAGATGTTACTCCCGGCGGCAATGGCCACGTACTGCTTGTCCGCGATGGCATAGCTCATCGGAGATGCACTCATATTCTGCCCCGTATTGAAGTGCCACAGCGGCTTACCCGTGCACGCGTCCACGGCTTCCAAGGAGCCGGCATCATCGCCGAAAAATACCAACCCGCCTGCGGTTGTCATGGTCCCACCGGAAGAATGTCCTCCGCCAACTTGCGGGTATTTCCAGGCAATGGAATTTGTATCCAGGTTGAACGCCACCAAAGTTTTTTGTGAAGTTTCGCCCGGGATTCGTTTCACTCCGGTTGAATAATAACCGTGCCCCTCCTGAAAAGCCTGCGGTTTGAAGAAATAAGTCTCACACTCTTCCAGGGCCATGAAATATAACGAATGGGTGGACTCACTATACGAGGGTGCGTACCAGTTGGTCGCCCCCGAGTAGCCCGGACAAACGCGGGTTCCGGCCGCTGTGGGTTCGATGCCTGTGCGAACGGGCCTACCCTGCGGGTCGATTTCCTTCGCCCAATTGAGCTTCTCCACAAATCGCGTTGCCGAAAGAAACTTTCCATTGGTGCGATCGATCACGTAGATGAAGCCGTTGCGGTTGGCCTGTACCAGCAGCTTTCGTTGGGCGCCCTGGAAAACTGCATCGATCAGGATCGGAGTCTCGACCGCGTCGTAGTCAAACAGATCATGCGGCGTGAATTGAAAATACCATTTTAGTTTTCCGGTATCCGGGTCGAGGGCCAGTACGCAGTCGGTGTAGAGATCGTCTCCCGGACGCACGCCGCCTTCGAAGTCGGGGGCGGGGTTGCTCGTGCCCCAGTACAGTGTGTTGAGTTGTGGATCGTAAGTTCCGGGCATCCATGTAGTTCCACCGCCATGCAAATAGAGCTTTCCGGGCCAGCTTGACGAACCGAATTCACCGGGGCCCGGAATCGTCCAGAACCTCCAGGCTAGCTTGCCCGTCATGGCGTCGTACGCAGCAAGAAAACCTCTGACACCATCATCCCCGCCAGAGGTGCCCACCACGACTTTGTCTTTGATCACGAGCGGAGCGCTGGTCGCGCCGTAATTCTTGTTCCAGTTCGCGTACGCCACATCCCAGATGAGATTTCCCGAGCGGGCATCCAGGCAGAGGAGATGCGCGTTGTCCGTCTCCATGTAGACCCGGTTGTGCCATACTGCGACGCCGCGATTGAGGTGCCCGGAGGCATCGTCGATCAACCCTTCTGATACCGGCCATGCATGGTGCCACACGACGCGTCCGGTGCGTGCATCCAGGGCAGAGGCGTCGTTCGCCGCAGTCACGAACATCATTCCATTCACCACAACGGGCGTGACCTCCAGCCGGCTTGAATTGCCGGCGTGAAAGACCCACTCCGCTCGCAGCCCGGCGAGATTCCCCGGATTGATCTCTGAAAGGCCGCTCAGTCGGCGGCCGGAATAGTCTCCGTTATAGGAGAGCCAATTGGCAGCGGGAGGCTGAACCAGAAGGTCTTCGGAGTGGACGTCGATGGCAGAGGACATGCTTGCGGGAATGGTATCGCCCGCAAGAGTTGCCCAGCAGGCGAAAACGACGGCGATCATCGCTGCCATCCTCATGCCAGGAACCCTTCCGCATTCGCGCTGTCAACCCCTCCCAACCGCCTACAGAGGTTTCGCAAACGCTGCCTCCGGGGCGATCTGTCTTTGCAAGGGCGAGCGGTGATTGGGTGGCTGGTATCCCAGCTCACGTGAAATTTGCAATCCCGCGGTTTGAATTACTGGGGCGAGTTGTCGCAGACGGGCGGTCGGCATGCGTACCATCGGCGCGGTGATGCTGAGGCTGGCGTTGACGCAGCCAGCATGGTCCCAGATCGGCGCTGCGATGCATCGAATGTGAAGCTCGTTTTCTTCCAGATCGCAGGCATATCTGTTCTTGCGTACGCGGTAGAGTTCCGCTTCCAACTCCTGAAGATTTCCCACCGTGTTCGGCGTCAGGCGCTTTAAAGCCAACTGCGGCAGAACTCTTTGCCGCTCATCGTCAGGCATGTGAGCCAGCATGATCTTGCCAACCGCGGTGCAATACAACGGAACGGCGGCGCCGATGCGGGAGTGAATGCGCAGCTGTTCTGGGGAATCCAGCTTCTCGACGTAAACCGCGGACATTCCCTGGCGCACCGTGAGATGAGTGGTTTCGCGCGTTTGCTGATTCAACTCCTGAAGGTAAGGCAGACTCACGCGGCGAATATGGAGCTGGCCCAAAGCCGCTTGGCCAATGGCGAAGCACGCGATTCCCAAGCGGTATACACCGTCTCCACTGCAGTTCAAGAAGCCTGAAGCTTCCAGGTTCGCCAGGAAACGGTGAACAGTGCTGACCGGCAGCCGCGAGCGGCTTGCGACCTGCTTGGCGGCGAGGCCCTGCGGCGACTCGCTGAACAGTTGCAGAAGACGCAACCCGCGCTGCAGCGCCGTAATGTTGTAGCTTCGCTTTTGAGGGCCTGTCATATGCGACGAGAGAATCTGGTATCACAAAATGAAAGGGCAGATTATCTGATGAAAGTCTGATTTGTGCAATAGATGTCTTTTCCCTAAAGCCGCCCGAACTTCTTGACGGCTTCCAGAATCGATTTCGTTTGCTCGATGACCGCGTACATCGAGTGCTCTTTGAAGTCCATCTGTTGCGCGAGGTGCAGCACTTCCAAAGCTCTGTCCTTGGGAACGATGACGACCCCATCGCTGTCGGCCGCGACAATGTCACCGGCATTGACCATTACACCGTCGCAGTTCACCGGCACTTGGGAACCACCGAAACGATAGTGGTGCACGGAGGTAGACGGCACGATGCCAGTGGCATAGACCGGGAAGCCGATCTTGCGCAAGTACGCAACATCACGAACTCCCCCGTCGATGACGGCTCCGGAGTAACCTCGCGCTGCCATCGCGGTGCCCATCAGTCCGCCCATGCCCGCAATGTCCTGGCCGTCCTCGACGACCATCACATAAACGGAATCAGTGGATCCCTCATCGATGGCTTGCAGCATTCCGTTCAAGGCGGCGGGGTCGCTGTTGCCTTCGTCCTTTTTGAGCTGGACCGTCCGCGCGAAGCCGGCAAACTTCGTCGTGAAGATCGGGCTCATACGGTGACTCATGTACATGCGTCTGCCGGTTAGTTGCTCCAGAGCATCCGAGACCGAAGCCACTTCGACGCGACGAAACTCCGCAACCAAAGCAGCGTCGGACGCCGGAACAGGAGTTGTCGCCGTCTGCGCCCGCAAAAGTCTGGCTCCGCAGAAGGTGGCGCACACAAGGCCGATGGATAGCACAGATGCCTCAATGGTGTGAGACTTCACAAGGCCACGAAACTTGTTCATTTCGTCCTCCTGAATGTTATGTATGTCCGCGGACTCTAACACTGTTTGTCGCCGTGTGGAAGAGTACGCCGCAAAAAGGGTTGACAGGCTCACTGCGATTGGGATAAACACTGTCAGCCCCGTGTGCAGCATTTTCATGTTTCGGCTCCGCCCTTTCAGTGGATGAAAGTTCTGCTCATGCGTAATTGATTGGCCGCGCGGATTCTGCTGAAGTGGCTCCGCCTTTCTAATTCTCTGGGCGTGTTTTGCGAAATGACATGGTTTCGTTCATGCTCTCAAGGCCCAAATCATATCGTGTGTTGGTGGGCGTTCTTGCGGCGATTTGGGCTGCCAGCACCTTCCTGGCCTTGTCGCAAACTCAATCGCAAGGTTCCCGGAAGAAAGACGCAAAGCCGACCTTGGTGTCGGGCAGGCAAACCTTCGTGTCCACCTGTGCGAACTGCCACGGCCTTGACGGCCGAGGTGGCGAACGCGCGCCGAACATCGCGGAAAGGCTAAGAGTGCAACAGCTTTCGGACGCTCAACTCTTCAAGATTATTGAGAATGGCATTCCTGGAACCGGGATGCCTGCGTTTCACTCGCTTGAAAACTCTAACATTGAAGCCGTCGTAACTTACCTCCGAACCTTGCAAGGGACAGGACAGCCGGTCAAACTGCCCGGTGATCCCGGGCGCGGGCAGACTATTTTCCTCGGCAAAGCGGGATGTTCCGGATGCCACATGGTTGACGGCAAAGGTGGGTTCATTGCCTCGGACTTGTCCGCCTACGCTCGCACACACACCGCGGAGCAAATTCGCAACGAGATCACCACTCCCCCGAACAACGATTATCGGGTGCGAACGGCGACCGCGACCATTCGTAGCGGCGAGAGATATACGGGCAGAGTCCGCAACGAAGATAATTTCTCGGTGCAGTTGCAGGCGCTGGACGGTATCTTTCACTTCTTCCTGAAGTCAGAGATCGAAGGGCTGGAATACGGCTCGCAATCTCTCATGCCCTCTAACTTCGGCTCGACCCTTAGCCCTGATGAATTGAACGACGTCGTCAGCTACTTGATGAGCCTGGTCGACGCCAGTACCAGGCCGTCGAAAACGCCCGAGAAAGGGTTTGAAGAGGAATAGATCACCATCCGCGAGGGTTATCAATAAGCTCTTTGGAGGAAACGCGTCCTCATGAATCGCAGCATGAAGGTCTGCACCATGGTTAGCCTCGCAACCTTGCTGCTGATTGCAGCGAGCGTAAGTGGTTCTTCCGGCACACCAGCGCAGCATGGAGAGTTTCGACTGCAGGCCGAATCTCCACATTTCTGGGATCTGGTGGATCGCGATGCCAAGCTCACTATAGTGGGCACGGGCTTTGGTTTTACCGAGGGACCGGTGTGGGATGAAGCGGGCTTTCTTTACGTGAGCGACGAAACCATCAACAAGATCTACCGACTCCATCTCGATGGCAAGAAGGAGGAGGTGATTGCGCTCGGCGACCCCGACGGCAATACCTTCGACCGCCAGCATCGCCTGATCGACTGTGCCAGCGTGTTGCGTGCCATCATCGAGGTCACCCCCGACGGAAAATACAGAGTCTTAGCCGATCACTACGACGGGAAGAAACTTAACAGTCCAAATGATGTGATTGTTGGGCCGGATGGAGCGTTGTACTTCACGGATCCGACCTTGGACCTGGTTGCCGGTGAAAAGCAGGAGATTCCGTTCCAGGGTGTCTACCGCCTAGACGGGAAAGGCAACGTTCAGCTGCTCACGAAGGATCTCACCCAGCCGAACGGCCTCGCCTTTTCGCCGGACGGCAAGCACTTTTATGTCGACGACAGCGAACAACGAAACATTCGTGTGTACGATGTTGCGATTGACGGAACCCTTAAGAACGGCCGAATCTTCGGCGAGGAGCCGGGTGGGAAGGGCGATGGAGTGCCCGATGGGATAAAAGTCGATAAGAACGGCAACCTCTTTGTCACCGGGCCGAAAGGCATCTGGGTCTGGGACGCTAATGGCAACCACATGGGCACAATTGTGATGCCGGAGCAGCCTGCAAATCTGAACTGGGGTGACAAGGACTATCGGACGCTGTACATTACGGCCACTACTTCCGTGTATCGACTCGATACGAAGACGCGAGGCTTCGTGCCGTATCTATGAAGAAGACTCATGTTGAGCAAATTATGTCGAAATGTTTTTTGAGCGAATTTCGATCAAGCGAATTTTGGCACGACCGAATGCTGCCGGGCCGGACCTAGCAGCGCAGCAGAGTCTTTGTCGAGATAGATGGTGGCATTGGGGTGCGTTCGCAGAATGGACGCCGGCGCCATGGGGCTGATCGGGCCCTCAAGGCAAGCCTTCACCGCGGCGGCTTTGCGGCTGCCGGGCACGACCGCCAGAATCTCCTTGGCCTTGAGGATCTGACGAGCCGACATCGAAATGGCTCGCAGCGGAACCTGCGAGATGTCGGCGAACCAAGCCTCGCCCACCTGCTGCTGGCGGCAAGCTTCATCCAGGTTCACGATGATGTAGGGTTCTTCCGTCTGGAAATCGGCGGGCGGATCGTTGAATGCGATGTGGCCGTTCTCGCCAATACCAAGAAACGCGATATCGACGGGCCTGGATGCCAGGTCCTTGCCAACGCGCCGCACTACTTGCAAAGCGTCGGTGGCATCTCCGTCGAGTAAATGATATTTGGGGATTCCAGTTTTCCGCACCAACTGCTCCAGCAGCATCTTACGGAAACTTCCTGGATGCGAGACCGGCAAGCCGATGTATTCGTCGAGATGAAAGGCTTCTACCTTGGACCAGTCGATCCCCGGTGCTTTCGTCAAAGCATCCAAGAATTCTAGCTGCGACGCTGCAGTTGCGGCAATGATCCGCGCATTTCCAAGCTCGGCGATGGCACGCCGAATGGCCACAGCCGCCTGTTCGGCAGCAGCCTGCCCCACCGCGACCCGATCCGTGAATACCTTGAGCTGCATGAAGAAGGATACAACTGAATGGCGCAAAATTTGTGCCTAGCACAGCCGGTAAATTATACAAAAGAGGACGGTCAACGCCGACGGGATTGTAAGCTGAGTTTCATTGCATGAAAGTCTCCGACTTGGGCGTAGTAGTAATGCTGCAATTTGTTGTATGACTCTTTACGCGAATGACTGGCAATTCTTCCGGGGGCCACGCCAATGCATAGCCACCTCTCAGCTCTTCCTACAGTGACTCTGCGCAAGAAGCTAAACGCAATCGTTTTCCTATGGGCCACCCTCCTCTGGCCAGCCCATGGGATGGCGCAAGCCGTTGTCGTCGATGCAACTCCCGGTCACGTCGTAAACACCTTCCGTCCCCTCTACGCCTTGGGATCTACGGTGGACCGTGTGCCCAGCACCGCCACCGATATGTTCTTCCGGCCCGACCAGATCAAGCAGGTTCTGTCGGCGGGCTGGGGAGTGATCAGTTACCGCCAGAACACAGATTTATTTGTGCAAGCATGGCATTGGAATCCCAAGGGGACCTGGAGCGATTCGGCGGGCAAAGGATATTTCACCGGCGACGCCACTCCCACGAGAGAAATGATCCGCCACTCCTATGGCTACTCACTGCCTCACCGTGGCTTTACTCGGAATGGCGGAACAGAGTTTGACGGCTTCTCGCGTTTGGATGATGCAGATCCCCAGTCCTATTGGAAGAGCAATCCATATCTGGCCAAGGACTTTACCGGAGAGGACGATTCGCTCCATCCGCAGTGGGTAGTGATCGCTCTCGACAAGGAGGAAAGCATCAACGCGATCCGCGTCGCTTGGGCAGACCCCTACGCTCAGGCCTACCAAGTGCAGTACTGGATCGGAGACGGCGACGCCATGGATGATCAGGACAAAGGAGTGTGGAGGACCTTTACGTCAGGAACGGTGGCGGATGGAACAGGCGGTACGACTACGCTGCGACTGGACACCGCTCCGTCGCCCACGAAGTACGTGCGAGTGTTGATGACCCACTCTTCGAATACCTGCGATACCCACGGCTCGGGCGATCGCCGAAACTGCCTCGGCTACGCGATCCGAGAGCTTTATCTCGGAACCATCGACGACAAGGGAGAATTCAAAGACCTGCTCCACCACTCACCCGATCAGAAACAGACGCTGACGTTGTGCTCTTCGGTCGATCCGTGGCACGAGCCCTCCGACCTCTACTTAGCGCCAGACCGCATGGAATCGGGGGATCAACCGGGCTTTGACCTGTTCTTCACCAGCGGAATCACTCGCGGCCTACCCGCGATTGTTCCCGTAGCGATGTTGTACAGCACGCCGGAGGACGCGGCCGCGCAAATGGCGTACATCAAGACGCGTGGCTACCCAGTGTCATACATCGAGATGGGCGAGGAACCTGACGGTCAATACATGCTGCCTGAAGACTACGCCACTCTGTATTTGCAATTCGCCACCGCTCTCCACCGAGTGGATCCGGATTTCAAACTAGGAGGACCAGCCTTTCAAGGAGTCACCGAAGACATCAAGGTCTGGCCCGATTCGCACCGAGAGACTTCCTGGCTCCGGCGTTTTCTCGACTATTTGAGGGTCCATGGACGTCTTCGAGATCTCGCCTTCATGTCATTCGAGCACTATCCGTATGATGGATGCGAGACGCCCTGGGAGAACCTTTATCAGGAACCGGAGTTGATCACTCACATTATGAAGGTCTGGCGTGACGACGGCCTGCCTTCAGGGATTCCGCTGCTTGATACCGAAACCAACGATCATGGCGGGGAGGCGGCGGTCGACATCTTTGGTGCTCTGTGGCTGGCGGACTCTTTCGGAGGCTTTCTGACCGCTGGTGGAAAATCCACTCACTACTATCACGACCTTTCCTACTCTCCTCCCCACCCGGCGTGCCCCAACAGTTGGGGCACCTACCATATGTTCATGGTGGACGAACATTACCAGATCCAGCAGCGGACTTCCCAATTCTTCGCCGCGCAACTCATCACCGAGGAGTGGGCGGAACCTACCGACGCTGCACACAAACTCTACGTGGCTTCCAGCGACGTGAGGGATTCCGCCGGGCACTTGCTCGTAACCGCGTACGCTCTAGAGCGCCCCGATGGTCAATGGTCTCTCATGCTCATCAATAAGGACCGCGATTATGCGCACCGACTTCGAATCACGTTTCATGATGCTGAGGTCAACCGGAACCGGACTTTCCTCGGGCCCGTCACTATGATTACGTTCGGCAAAGCCGAATACCAGTGGCACGCCGCCAGAAAAAGAGGGCATGCCGATCCCGACGGTCCCCCCTCGACCTCAAGCCTCACAGGTAGCGAGAGCACGGTGTACAACCTGCCCGCCGCCTCTCTCACTGTTCTTCGGGGAAGGCTGGCGGCCTCTGAGACCTCCGGAGGAGTCCGGTAATACCCCCCTTGACAATCACTCGAAAATCGTGGTTTTGCTGAGAGTATGGCCGGTCCGGTGTGTCAGCTGTGGGCCAGTTTTGAGTTCATTTGGCCTCGGAGCGCGACCGTTGCACCATTTCGACCAAGACTTTTCGAGTCTCCGCCGCATTGCGCACTTCCCGCAAGAAGGCGATGCGGGCACCACGCATGCCATCCGGGGTCTTCAAGCGAACATGAAACCCGAGGCGATCGACTGCGGTCATCATTGCTTCCGTTGAATCAATGCGAGCCAATGTCCGGGCAAGCAAGACGAGCGCATCCTTGTGGTCGGCGTTCATGTGCTGAATGATTTCGGCCATCGAGTCAGCAAGGGGATCTGGTTGGCTGCGGTCATAGTCTGAGGCCGATACCCAGCCCATCACTCCGAAGCCGCCAACGTAATAAATATCCACCACATTCATGCGGTAGAACGAAAAGTCGTCAAAATCCACCCAATACTTGCTGTTGGCGTGACGCTCCAGGTACAGCTTGCGCGCCTCGGCCAACTCCGTGTTGGGTACCAGCAGAACATTTCCTACGAGCGTCACTCTCGATGCGCCGAGCGGTTCACCGTCGGTGTCCTGCTGAGTAACCAGCAAGCTGGCGCGGGGATCAGCCTGCAAGTTCTGCGTGTGCATGGCCATTGTGCTGATAAGAAAAATGGGGCGGCCG
>JBARBI010000115.1:0-5999 GCA_049792875.1 Candidatus Sulfotelmatobacter sp. | reverse complement strand
TCTAGTTCCTCACGTCCGCGAGCAAGCTCTCGATTTCACCCTTCAGACCCGCCGTCAGCGGGAGGAACGGCAGCCGCGACGGCCCGCCGTAATATCCGTTAAAGTCCATGCCGTGCTTGACGCCTGGAACACCGAGGTCGCCAACCACACGCTGCGCCGCTCGGACAATCCGTTCCTGCTTCAGGCGTGCCAAGTCAACATCGCCTTCCTTCCACGCAGCGTAGATCTCGTAGCAGGCCGTCGGCGCAGGGCACGCAAAGGCGAGGACGGCTCCCACCGCACCGGCATCCAGCGAGGACTGCAGTTTCTGTGCCGCTCCCACCAGCACTTGGAATCCAACTTCTTTCTGTCGCGTCTTCATCTTGCCAACGACGCTCACCGCCGATGTAGATGGCTTCGCCGCCGTCACGCCCGACAATACTCCAACCGGCACTAGTTCCCTGCCCTCCGAGCCTGCTCCGCTGGCCGCCGCAGCCAGCATCCGCGGCGTAACCGCGTCAAACGTCTCGGTAACGGTGGCGCGGCGCTGGATGTGGCGCGTACCTTCGACCATCTTGCGCACTTTTTCCACGTCGCCGCTCGATTCCTTGATGCCGACCAGGTTCGGGTGCCCGGCCAACTCAATCACTACTTCGGCGGGCATGTCGTACCCGGTGGCCTGCGGGAAGTTGTAAATGATAACGGGCAGCGGCGAGCGGTCAGCCACCGTGCGGTAGAAGGCCAGGATGTTCGCCGTCTGCATTTGCTTCTTGTAGTAATGTGGCGTGCGCACCATGGCCACGTCGTATCCGAGTTCGGCGGCGTAGTCGGTGAGGCGAAGGGTCTCAATCGCGGATTCAATGCCCGTGCCCGCGACCAACACTTTGTTGGGTCCAGCCGCCTCGCGCGCGGCCTTAAGGACGTCGCGCCGCTCCTGATCCGAGAGCAGGATCGCTTCGCCCGTCGAACCCAGCACGACGATGCCGGCTACCGGCGTGCGCGAGTAGCGTTCGACGTTAGATTCGAGCTTCTTGAAATAGACGTTGCCTTCGGGATAGAACGGCGTTGTGATGGGAGGAAGAATACCGTGTAGCAGCATACGCAATTTTAACCCGAAACTGGGCGACCGGCGGGATCATCCGGTCAGCCGACGGACCCCTGCTCCGCGCTCCGCGTGCAAATGCTGCAGCGCCTTCACATTCACTTCCCCGCGCTGTAACGCGGCTATACCTTCTGCGGCTGCTCGCGCGGCTGCCAGCGTGGTAATCGTAGGGATCCGAGCCGTTACTGCCGCGCGGCGAATCGCCTTCTCGTCGAACCAGGGTTCGAGTCCGGTGGGGGTATTGATGATCAGTTGAATGCGCTGGCCTTTAATGAAGTCAACCACGTTAGGCCGGCCTTCTTTCACCTTGTAGACTCGCTCCACGTTCATGCCGGCGTCTTCGATGATATCGGCTGTGCCGGCCGTGGCAACAAGTTTGAATCCCATGTCCACGAACTTTCGGGCAACTTGTGCAACGTGCCGCTTGTCGTGGTCGGTCACGCTGACGAAGATGGCTCCCTGCGTGGGTAATTTCTGTCCGGCAGCGAGTTGCGCCTTGGCGAAGGCTTCGCCGAAGTTGTCGGCCACGCCCATCACCTCACCCGTCGATTTCATCTCCGGTCCGAGCACGGTGTCGACACCCGGAAATTTGTTCCATGGAAACACCGGGGACTTCACGTAGTAGTGGCTTCCAGTGTCGAGATCGGCGCGGCGCTCAACGAATTCGGGCAAGAATTCACGCAACTTGCGGCCCGTCATCAGGCGCGCCGCGATTTTCGCCATGGGAACGCCCGTCGCCTTCGAAACGAAAGGCACGGTCCGTGAAGCACGCGGGTTCACTTCGAGCACATAGACCTTGCCACCCTCAGCCCCATTGCCACCCGAGCCCCCATCTCCGCGAGGGATCGCGAACTGAATATTCATCAACCCAACAACCTTCAGAGCGCGTGCCAATTTAAAGGTGTAGTCGCGCATGCGTTCCAGAAGATGTTGCGGAATATCGACTGCCGGCAGCACGCACGACGAATCGCCGGAGTGAACGCCAGCTTCTTCGATGTGCTGCATAATCCCCCCGATTACGACGTCTTCGCCGTCCGACAGCGCATCGACGTCGACTTCAATCGCATCCTCCAGGAAGTGATCGATCAGCACCGGGCGGTCGTGCGAATACTCCACCGCCTCTTTCATGTAGCGAATGATCGACTCTTCGTCGTGGGCAATCACCATGGCACGGCCGCCCAGCACATACGAAGGCCGCACCAGCACGGGATATCCGATGCGCCGTGCTCCTTCAATAGCCTCGTCGATCGAGGTTGCCATCACGCCGGGCGCCTGCGGAATCTGCAACTCTTCCAGCAACTTGTTGAAGTGTTTGCGGTCCTCCGCCAGGTCAATCGACTCGGGCGAGGTGCCGATGATGTTCACACCCGCGGCCTTCAGGGGCAATGCCAGGTTGAGCGGAGTCTGGCCGCCGAACTGCACGATTACGCCCACCGGCGCGCCTTTGGATGTCTCGTGCTGGTAGATCGCCCACACGTCTTCAAACGTCAACGGCTCGAAGTAGAGGCGGTCGCTGGTGTCGTAGTCAGTCGAGACGGTCTCGGGATTGCAGTTAATCATGATCGTCTCGTAGCCGTCGTCACGCAGCGCGAACGACGCGTGGCAGCAGCAGTAATCGAACTCAATCCCCTGCCCGATGCGGTTGGGCCCGCTGCCGAGAATAATGACTTTCTTCTTGTCGGTCGGCGCCGCCTCGTCCTCTTCTTCGTAGGTTGAATACAGGTACGGCGTGAAGCTTTCGAACTCCGCCGCGCAGGTGTCGACCCGCTTGTAGACCGGCATCACACCGTGCTTCTTGCGCAGGTGACGGACTTTCTCCTGGCCCTCGAGCCGCCAGGCGGCGGCCAACCGCCCGTCGGAGAATCCCATACGCTTCGAATCGCGGAGCACCTCGGTGGGAATCGACTCCATCGGGTGCTTCTCCAGTTCCAGTTGCTGGTCGTTGATTTCCTTGAGCTGGTACAGGAACCAGGGATCCATCGAGGTCATCTTCGCGATCTGCTTCACCGTGTGTCCCTGGCGCAGCGCATACTGTACGTAGGCAAGCCTCTCCGGATGTGGCGTCACCAGGCGCTTGGTCAGAATCTTCGGCTCGATCTTCTCTCCGCCCACGCGCTTGCCAGTGTCGAGCGAGCGGATGCCCTTCATCAGCGCTTCCTTGAAGGTGCGCCCGATCGCCATCACTTCGCCGACAGACTTCATCTGCGGCCCCAGCGTGTCGTCGGCGCCGGGAAATTTCTCGAACTGCCACTTCGGAATCTTTACGACGACATAGTCGAGCGTCGGCTCGAAACATGCCGGAGTCTTGCGCGTGATGTCGTTGGGAATCTCGTCGAGCGTGTAGCCTACAGCAAGTTTCGCGGCAATCTTTGCGATGGGGAAGCCGGTCGCCTTCGATGCCAGTGCCGACGAGCGCGAGACGCGCGGGTTCATCTCGATCACCACCATGCGGCCGGTCTCTGGATTCACGCCGAACTGAATGTTCGATCCACCCGTATCTACGCCAATCTCGCGGATCACCGCGATCGAGGCATCGCGCATCGCCTGGTATTCGCGGTCGGTGAGCGTCTGCGCCGGCGCGACCGTGATCGAATCCCCGGTGTGCACGCCCATGGGATCGAAGTTCTCAATCGAGCAGATGATGATAACGTTGTCTTTGGTGTCGCGCATCACCTCAAGCTCGTATTCTTTCCAACCCAGCACCGACTCTTCAATCAGAGCTTCGCGCACAGGAGAGAAATCGAGGCCTCGGCTCAGCACTTCCACCATTTCTTCGCGGTTGTACGCGATTCCGCCGCCCGAACCGCCGAGCGTGAACGAGGGCCGGATGATCACAGGGAATCCGATCTTGCCCGCAAACTCGACGCCATCTTTCGTGTTGTTGACCAGGGCTGACTTGGGGACATCAAGCCCGATCCTCTGCATCGCGTCTTTGAAGACAAGGCGGTCTTCCGCCTTCTTGATGGCGGCAACGTTGGCGCCGATCAAGCTGACGTCATATTTTTCCAGCACGCCGCCGTCCGAAAGTTCAATCGCCAGATTCAGCGCGGTTTGTCCGCCTACGGTGGGGAGCAAAGCAAAACCCGCTCCCGGCGACATTTCCCGCTCGATGCGGATGATCTCTTCCAGATACTCCAGTGTGAGCGGCTCTATATAGGTGCGGTCGGCCGACTCCGGGTCGGTCATGATGGTGGCCGGATTCGAGTTGGCCAGCACCACTTCGTAGCCCTCGGACTTGAGCGCCTTGCAGGCCTGCGTACCGGAGTAATCAAACTCAGCGGACTGCCCAATGATGATGGGCCCGGAGCCGAGGATCAGTATCTTCGAGATGTCAGTGCGTTTGGGCATTTAACTTGTGTGCACCAATCAATTTCCAAATTTTGTGTGATACCCCTTCTTGCTAACCCCCGCCCCGCACGTCTTGATTGAGAGTTGGACCTCAAGTGGTTGTTTGCAAATCTTGCTTGCCTTAGAACTCGTAACCTTGACAGGCCAAAAGAGGTGCCAACCCTCCGATTTTGTGGTCAGGTTGTATTCTCCCTTAGGCACCGGAGCAAACATGAAATTGCCTTTCGCATCGGCGTGAACTTCAGCCACAACGCTCTCGTTGCTGACCAGTTGCAGTTCCACGTCAGCCACAAACTCACCTGCGGGATCGAATACGTGTCCACAGACGACCGCCGCTGGCACTGGGTTCTTTGGCGCTAAGCACGTATCAGCGCCAAGCGGAGCCACAAAAACAAATGCCGTCAGCGCGACGGGTACCATCCTCACCCCTTCCACTCCTCCATCATCTTCGTAAATTCCTTGAACAGATAGTGCGAGTCATGCGGCCCGGGCGCGGCTTCTGGATGATACTGCACGCTGAACAGCGGCAGATTCCGATGCCGCAGGCCTTCGAGCGTCTGGTCATTCAAGTCGACATGGGTCAATTCAACTTCGCTGTCAGCCAGCGAGTCCGGATCGACGGCGAAATTATGGTTGTGGGCAGTAATCTCGATCTTCCCGGTCTTCAATTGCTTTACCGGATGATTCCCCCCATGGTGACCAAACTTCAGCTTGAAGGTTCTGCCGCCGAGCGCAATCCCGGTGAGTTGATGCCCCAAGCAGATGCCAAAGATCGGCTGCCGCCCCATGAGCCTTCGAATTGAATCCACCGCATAGGTGCACGGTTCAGGGTCCCCGGGACCGTTAGAGAGAAAAACTCCGTCTGGCTTCAAGGCCAGTACATCTTCCGCCGGAGTCTGGGCCGGGACCACCGTCACCTTGCAGCCCTCACCCCGCAACTTGCGCAGAATGTTCTGCTTAATCCCGAAGTCATAAGCCACTACGTGAAATCGTGGAGGCTCATCTTTCACGCCAACCACGGCGACCGGCTCGTGCGAGCGTTCTCCTACTTCCCACACGTAGGGCCGCTTCGTGCTGACTTCTTTCGCCAGATCCATCCCGTCCATCTTGGGGATGGACCGCGCCTTCGCAATCAGCTTGTCGGCATCGCTCTCGATGGTCGAGACCACGCCACGCATCACGCCGTGGTCGCGCAGATGCCGCACCAGCGCCCGCGTATCAATGTCAGACAGCACGGGCACCTTGAACTGCTCCAGGTATTCCTCGGCGACCTGCTGCGAGCGCCAGTTCGAGCTCACTTTTGAGAACTCGCGCACGATCAGCCCTTCAATCCACGGTCGCGTGGCTTCGTTGTCTTCCTGGTTGGTGCCGTAATTTCCGATTTCCGGGTTGGTCAGGACGACGATCTGTCCCGAGTAGGAGGGGTCGGTGAAAATTTCCTGATAGCCAGTGATGGAAGTATTAAAAACGACTTCGCCGTAGCATTCGCCTTTGGCGCCGTAGCCTTTGCCTCGGAAGACTCTGCCGTCCTCCAGCGCAAGGATAGCCTGCATTCTCGCTCCGGTGAGTG
>JBARBI010000114.1:0-15399 GCA_049792875.1 Candidatus Sulfotelmatobacter sp. | reverse complement strand
TTGCAAGCCTGCGAGACAGATCCACACTGATGGTGCTCATTGAGATATGGACCGCTCTCTCTGATAACGATTCGATCGCGTGCCCAGGTTCGAAGATGACATGTTGCACGGCGTGATCGTCAGCCAGCATAGTGATAAGTACTTCCACCCCAACCGCTGCTTCGGAGACGGTATCGGCAACTCTCGCTCCAAGGCTCTGTATTTCCTCGGCTCGGCTTCGCGTGCGGTTGTGAACAATCAGTTCGTGGCCCGCATTAATCAGGTTGCGAGACATCGCCGCTCCCATACTTCCCAGACCGATGAATCCAACCTTCATAAGGTCGCTCTCCCGCCCGTCGTTCGTTACCCCCCTTGATTAAGCAATCGGCCTTCCAAACAATAAATCCCTGTGAGCCTATGATTCTCGGTCTGCCCGCCTGTTCAGGAATTGGCAGTTGCCGCATCTCCTTCAGCAATGTCAAATGAATTGGTGGGCTAAACCGCAATCCTATGCCTTGATGTGAAGCTGTCCGTTATGTGCGCGCGTGTTTAAGAGAGGAGTGCTGTCTACTGTTCGTCACGATAGCGACGAAGTGTCGGACTGCGGACAGCAATTCGGAGATTTACCCCACCGATGCGCAGTTCGAACGGATTCTCATTACACAAAATGATTGCGCTGCTCGGAGAAGGCATAATTGGAGTTGATTTCCTCTTCACCTCTCGCCACAATGAACCAACTGAGTAGTCCGACGCGTCATAAGGAGGTCCCTCCTTGACAGGTCCTTCTGAGTACATATTGGGGTTCTACCGCCGCTGGTGGCGCGGTCAACGAGACGCCAGTCCCGGCGGTGTCACTCGCCGCAGATCGCGATGAATGCCTCCTGCCCATTGCTCCGAACCACCGTGCTCGCGCTCTGCGCTCTCGGTATTGCGCTCTCGGTATGCACGGCCAGACAGCCGATACCGGAGCGATCGCCGGCACCGTGGATCGACTCCCGTGGAGCGCAGGTACCGCGCGCTCAGTGGTCATCAACAGCGAGGGCCACGTAGAAAAGCGCGATTTCGCTGATGTTTCGGCACCCAGCACTTTTGGTGTGATCAGTGCCTTAACAGCGAATCCCCGGATCAAGCAATATGCGCTGAAGGTGGAATTCTAGTCTGTTGCGCCAACTTCTCCGGTCCCCAAACTTAGCTGCTTCATTGGAATGGTTTGGCCGGTCTCTCCGAATTGGACGGCAGAGGCGCCCGTGGGCATTTGTCTTGACGTCCTCTTAGCCGTTTGTCAGCATGAATATTCCGAGTGTTCAGCTGCGGCGACAAGGATTTTCCCCATGGCAAAGCCTTCCGGATACGTGCTGGAGCCACTCCGGGAAGGTGCGGACTTCACTCTTTACCGTGGCCGGCAGCACGGCAACCCATTACCGCTCTTAGCGTTGGCACTCGCCGCGGAACAGCCTTCGCCTCAAGGTCTCCGGCGAATCGAGCACGAATACTCGCTTGCCGCCGAACTCGATCCCGCGTGGGCAGCCAAGCCTCTGACGCTTACTCGTCACGAAGCGCAGACGGTTCTCATACTGGAGGACCCCGGAGGCGAGCCCCTGGACCTGGTTCTTGAGCGAGGCCACGGACGACCGCTCGATCTGACCCGCGTCTTGCGTATCGCTGTCGGCTTGGCGTCGGCACTCGGCCAGGTCCATCGACACGGCCTCATACATAAGGACGTTAAGCCTGGAAATGTGCTTGTCAACGACGCGGGCAACGTCTGGCTCACCGGCTTCGGGATCGCGTCCCAGCTGCCGCACGAGCGCCAAGCGCCTGCTCCGCCGGAAATTATCGCTGGCACCCTCGCATACATGGCGCCGGAACAAACCGGCCGTATGAATCGCTCGATTGATACCCGCAGCGATCTCTACTCGTTGGGCGTCACTTTGTACCAGATGCTTACGAGCCGGTTGCCCTTTTCCGCCGCCGATCCGCTTGAGTGGGTCCACTGCCACATTGCGCGCTGGCCGACGCCGCCTGGCGATTGTGCTGCGGTACCCGAGCCGTTGTCTGCGATCACGATGAAGCTCTTGGCCAAGAACGCCGAGGAGCGCTACCAGACTGCATCGGGTCTGGAAGCCGATCTTCGCAAGTGCCTGGAGGATTGGCGGTCGCATGGTCGCCTGGATCCGTTCCCGCTCGGCCTGCACGATGTGCCCGACCGTTTGCTGATTCCGGAAAAGCTGTACGGGCGGGAGCGCGAGGTGGATCTTCTGCTTGCAGCGTTCAGCCGGATCGCGATCCAGGGTACACCGGAACTTGTTCTGGTCTCTGGTTATTCCGGCATCGGCAAATCCTCGGTCGTGAACGAGTTGCACAAGGTGCTCGTACCGCAGCGTGGCCTCTTCGCGTCCGGAAAGTTTGACCAGTACAGGCGCGATATCCCATATGCGACCCTGGCACAGGCCTTCCAGAATCTAATTCGGCAGATCCTGGTCAAGAGCGAAGCGGAAGTGGAACGGTGGCGGGGCTCCTTGCAGGAGGCGGTGGACACCAACGGCCAGCTTATCGTCAATCTCATTCCGGAGCTTGAGTTCATCATCGGGAAACAGCCGCTCGTTGCGGAGCTGTCGCCGCAAGATGCGCGGAACCGTTTCCAATTAGTTTTCCGGCGATTCCTCGGGGCATTCGCCCGGAAGGAGCACCCGCTGGCGCTGTTCCTCGATGATTTGCAATGGCTGGACGCGGCAACTCTTGACCTCCTGGAGCACCTGGTTACCGATCCGGATGTTGGATACCTGTTGCTGGTTGGGGCCTACCGCGACAACGAAGTCAGTTCGTCTCATCCGTTAACGCGGACTCTGGAGGCAATTCGCAAATCTGGAGCGAGGATGCAGGAAATCGTGCTGTTGCCCCTCAGGCTCGAAGATGTGGGCCGGCTCCTCGCGGATGCCCTTCACTGCGAGCCGGAGCGCGCTACTCCGCTGGCGCAAGTGGTCTACGAAAAAACTGTTGGCAATCCATTTTTCGCCATTCAGTTTATTTCTGCACTGGCCGTGGAGGCATTACTCACCTTCGATTATGGCGGAGGGCAATGGTCCTGGGACCTGAGTAAAATCATTGCCAAAGGTTTCACCGATAACGTCGTGGACCTTGTGATTTTGAAGCTGAACCGCCTGCCTGTCGAAGCGCAGAAGGCACTGCAAGAGCTTGCCTGCGTCGGAAACAGTGCCGAGACCACGACAATTTCCATCGTACTTGGGGCACCAGAGGAGGAGATCCACTCGGATCTGTTGGAGGCTGTGCGTCTGGAGTTCATTGTACGTTTGGAGAGTTCCTATAAGTTTGCCCACGACCGTGTGCAGGAGGCAGCTTATTCACTGATCCCGGAGGAATTACGCGCCGGGGCCCATCTCCGAATAGGGAGGTTGCTCGCGGCGCACACTCCCCCAGCGAGGCGAGAGGAGTTGATTTTCGAGATCGTCGACCAGTTAAACCGTGGGGCCGCGCTGATCACCTCACAAGAGGAACGCGACCAAGCCGCTGAGCTAAACCTAATCGCGGGCAAGCGCGCCAAGGCGTCTACGGCCTACGCCTCAGCGCTCAAGTATCTGATCGCTGGCGCGGCGCTGTTAGCGGACGACTGTTGGGAGCACCAGCACGAGCTCATCTTCGCCCTGGAATTGCACCGGGGCGAATGCGAGTTCCTGACTGGCGAGCTCTTGGCTGCGGCGGATCGCCTGACTATGCTTTCATCCCGCGCGACAAACACGGTGGATCGAGCTATCGTCGCGTGTTTGCTCGTGGATGTGTACACGACCCTCGATCAGAGCGACCGCGCAGTCGCCATCTGCCTGGACTACCTCCTTCATTTGGGCGTGGAATGGTCAGCGCATCCGACAGCAGAGGAAGCGCGACGCGAATACGAGCGGATCTGGTCACAAATTGGGAGCCGCGCGATTGAGGATTTCATGGAGTTGCCGTTGATGGAGGACCCGGGATCCCTCGCAACTCTTGATGTTCTGACCAAGGTCGTGCCCCCTGCTTTGTACACGGATGCGAACCTTGTTTCCCTGGCCACCTGCAGGGCGGTTAATCTCAGCCTCGAGAGTGGCAACAGCGACGGGTCGTGCGTCGCTTATGTATGGCTTGGCACGATAGCCGGACCGCACTTCAACAACTACGAGGCAGGATTTCGATTCGGTCGGCTTGGCTACGAACTGGTCGAACAACGCGGCTTGAAGCGATTCCAGGCCAGGACCTATATGTGTTTCGGAAGTCACGTCATGCCATGGACAAAACATATCCAGGCTGGCCGCGATCTGCTGCGCCGCGCGTTCGAGGCCGCGAACAAGATCGGCGATCTTACAGTTGCGGCGTACAGCTGCGACGCCCTGAACACGAACCTTCTCGCGTCAGGAGATCCGCTCTCTGAGGTACAACGTGAAGCCGAGAAAGGATTCGAGTTTGCCCGGAAGGCTCAGTTCGGTATCGTCATTGATATCATCACCGCGCAGCTCGGGCTTATCCGGACACTCCGTGGCTTGACTCCGAAATTCGGCTCGTTCGACGATGGGCAGTTTGAAGAGCTTCAGTTCGAGCGCCATTTGGCAAGTGACCCGGTATTGGCGCTGCCAGAGTGCTGGTATTGGATCCGAAAGCTGCAAGCTCGCCTCGTTTCCGGAGACTATGCTTCTGCCGTCGATGCATCAGTGAGGGCACAACGCCTGCTCTGGACATCGCCATCACTTTTTGAAACGGCGGAGTATCACTTTTATGGGGCGCTTTCCCACGCGGCATCCTGGGATTACGCACTTCCCGACCAAAGACAGCAGCATTACGAGGCTTTGGCTGCCCACCACGGACAGCTCGAAGCATGGGCTGAGAATTGCCCGGAGAATTTCGAAACCCGTGTGGCGCTGGTTGGCGCAGAGATCGCGCGCATTGAAGGCCGCGCCCTTGAGGCGATGCAATTGTACGACCAGGCGATTCACTCGGCTCGCGAACAGGGCTTTGTCCAGAACGAGGGCCTGGCCCATGAAGTGGCCGCGCAATTCTATGCGTCACGCGGTTTCGAAGCGATCGCCAACATGTATCTTCGCAACGCGCGTAAATGCTACGACCGCTGGGGCGCGCTCGGCAAGGTGAAGCAACTCGATGAACGCTACCCACGCTTGAATGAGGAGCGCGTTCCCGCTTCGGTTGCCTTCACAATCGGCACAACTGTCCGGCAATTGGACGTCGAGACTGTAGTCAAGGCCTCACAGGCGCTCTCGATCGAGATTGTCCTCCCTAAGCTGATCGAGAAGCTCATGCAAATCGTAGTGGAGCATGCGGGTGCCGAGCGAGGGCTGCTTATCCTTCTAAAAGGCTCTGAACCGCGGATCGAGGCGGAGGCCACCATCGGCCACAGCACCGTCGAGGTAACTGTTCGACAGGCAGTCATCGCCCCACTTGATCTCCCCAGATCCGTGCTTCAGTACGTCTTTCGGACACGGGAGCGCGTGGTGCTTGACGATGCTTCGATCTGGAACTTGTATTCAGAGGACGATTATGTGCGGCAGCAGCGCCCCAGATCCGTGCTATGCCTGCCCATCGTCAAACAAACCAAGCTCATCGGCGTACTCTATCTGGAGAACAATTTGACTCCGCGCGCCTTCACGGCAGACAGGGTTGCGGTACTAGAGCTGCTCGCTTCACAAGCTGCAATTTCGATCGAGAACGCGACCCTCTTTTCCGATCTGCAGCGTAGCGAGGCTTACCTTGCTCAAGGGCAGAGCGTCAGCCACACAGGCAGCTTCGGTTGGAGCGTTGTCAGCGGAGGGATTTACTGGTCGGAAGAGACTTACAAGATCTTCGAACTTGGTCGAGCCGTTGGGCCAACATTGGAGCTGATATTTCAGAGAATTCATCCCGACGATAGAGATCTTGTGCATCAAGCTCTCAACCACGCGACCAATGACAAGACAGATTTTGATTTCGAGCATCGCTTGCTGATGCCGGATGGTTCGATCAAGCACCTCCACGTTATCGGGCACGCGTCGAAGGTCTCTTCAGGCGACCTCGAATTTGTGGGCGCCGTCACGGACGTCACCGCCGCAAAGCAGGCGGAAATGAAGCTTCGGGAGAGCGAAGCATACTTAGCAGAAGCGCAGAGGCTCAGCCATATCGGCAGTTGGGCATGGAATCCAGATACGAGCGAATTCAGGTACTGGTCTGACGAGACCTTTCACCTCATGGGTTTTGATCCTGCAGGCGGGATACCACCCTTTGAAACATTCGCTCAACGTTTTCATCCGGACGACCTACCCATGATTGCGGAATCATTAGAGCGAGTAAGACGCGAACGGGCAGAGCTTGAGCTGGACTACCGCATCATTCGTCCCGGTGGCGAAATCAGAAATCTCCACGGAGTGGTGCACCCGGTTCTCGGGCCATCCGGCGATCTTGTTGAGTGTGTGGGCTCGGTAATCGATTTCACCGAGCGCAAGCAGGCAGAGGACAGCATCCGGCAAAGCGAAATGGAGCTTCGGCAGATCGTGGATTTCGCGCCGCAGTATGTTGGGGTCCTGGGGTCTAATCGCGAACGCCTCTATCTAAACCAAGCGTCGCTCGAATATATCGGCCTCACCCTTGAGGAATGGCAGAGCGGCGACAATCGCAGTGCTGTGCATCCGGATGATTGGGAGCGCATGATAAGCGAGAATCAAACTAAATTCCTAAGTGGCCTTCCGCACGAAGCCGAATTGCGTTTACGGAGAAAAGACGGCAAGTATCGCTGGATTCTCTTCCGTTATAACCCCTTGCGAGATGAACAAGGACGCATCAGGCGTTGGTATGTCGCTGGGGCCGATATCGAGGATCGCAAGCAGGCTGAGCAACGGTTGCAGAACGAGAACGTTGCGCTGCGCGAGGAAATCGACAGAGCATCGATGTTCGAGGAGATCGTCGGCAGTTCTCCCGCTCTCCGTGCGGTGCTATCCCGTGTATCCAGGGTTGCTCCTACGGACTCCACTGTTCTGATCACCGGCGAAACGGGGACGGGTAAAGAACTGATCGCGCGTGCGGTTCACAAACGATCACAACGGTCTTCGCGAGCCTTTGTCAGTGTGAATTGCGCCGCTATCCCTCGCGATCTGATCGCGTCCGAATTGTTCGGCCACGAAAAGGGTGCCTTTACGGGGGCAATGCAGCGGCGTTTAGGGCGCTTTGAGTTGGCCGAAGGAGGCACGATATTCCTCGATGAAATCGGAGAGCTTCCCGCCGAGACTCAGATCGCTCTGCTGCGTGTTCTTCAGGAACGCGAATTTGAGCGCATCGGCGGCGCCGGAACGATCCAAACCAATGTGCGGGTGATTGCTGCTACGAATCGTGATCTGGAGGTCGCTATTGCCGCTGGTATTTTCCGCAGCGACCTGTATTACCGGCTCAACGTTTTTCCGATCGCGGTGCCCCCTCTGCGGGAACGTCGGGAAGACATTCCGATGCTGGTTGAGTACTTCATCGACCGCTTTGCAAGAAAAGCCGGAAAGAGTATCCGCAGCGTGAACAAAATGACCATGGAATTGCTTCAGTTGTATTCCTGGCCAGGGAATATTCGCGAACTGCAGAATCTCATCGAGCGATCGGTCATCGTGTGCGATTCCGAGAATCTCTCGGTGGATGATAGTTGGCTGTCGCGGCAGCCCGTTTCAAGCGAGCCGAAAGGCGGGCCCGAACTACCTCGAAAGCTTGCTACACGCGAGAAAGAGATGATTGAGGCTGCCCTGCGCGAAAGCGGAGGCAGGGTATCAGGACCCTCGGGTGCAGCAATCAAGCTAGGCATTCCAGGCTCTACGTTGGACTCAAAGATCAGGTCGCTCAGGATCGACAAGAATCGCTTCAAATCTATATACCCCTCGACAGATCGCAATTGAATATCTTCCTCGCGACTCCCGAAGGCGTTCCAGCGGACCACATCAAAGACGAGTCTCGATCTAGATAGTTGAAGACTCGTATGCCCTCGGCCCACTCCGCATAGGAGATGATCGACAAGATTGTGCAAAAGAATGAACTCATCCAAGTGCAGATTTCCCCGCACCATGGAAGACGATCATGCAAGTGATCCAATTCGACCGGTTCGGCGTTGCATCTGAGCTAGGTGGGCCTAGTCTCCTGTTTCTTAAATAGCTTGACGGATGTGGAGATGAAGTGCCTCCTGGGATGGAGATGCCTGGTCCTGCTGCTATGCCTCTGGTGCTGTCGGAACCTGAGAAGAAGCAGTTGTTGCGAATCAGCCGTCACCGCAGCACACCGCGCGGTGTCCTGCTGCGCATCCAGATCGTGCAGGCTGCCGCGGAGGGAATTGCCAACCGCGCCATCGCTCGTGGTCTGTCTACTTCGGTGCCGACCGTGCTGCTTTGGCGGAAGCGGTATGAAGCGGAAGGTCTGGCGGGTCTGCTGGAAGACAAGCCGCGCAGCGGCCGCCCGAAGCAGGTCACGTCCGAACAGGAGACCGCCATCGTGGAGGCCACACTGAAAACGACTCCGCGCGATGCCACGCAGTGGAGCGTGCGGACCATGGCCGAGGCGCAAAAGGTCAGCACTTCCACGGTCTACCGGGTCTGGACGAAGCATAAACTGCAGCCGCATCGGATCGAGAGCTTCAAGTTCAGCAACGATCCCGAGTTCGCGTTGAAGGTTCGCGATATTGTGGGGCTGTATGTGAACCCGCCGGACAAGGCTCTGGTGCTCAGCGTGGACGAGAAGAGCCAGATTCAGGCGCTGGACCGTACGCAGCCCATTCTTCCTCTGCGGCCAGGTCTGCCTGAGCGACAGACGCATGACTATGAGCGCCATGGAACCACGACCCTATTTGCGGCGCTCGACGTGCTCCAAGGAACGGTGATCGCCCAGTGCCATCCGCGCCATCGCCATCAGGAGTTCCTGCGATTTCTTGGTCGCATCGATCACAGTGTCGATCCGGCGCTGGACATCCACATGGTGCTGGACAACTACGGAACACACAAACATCCCGAGGTGAAGAAATGGCTGGCTGCGCGGCCCCGCTATCATCTGCACTTCACGCCCACCAGTTCCTCTTGGCTGAATCAGATCGAACGCTGGTTTGCAGAGATCACCCGCAAGCGTATCCGGCGCGGTACCTTCCGCAGTGTGACGCGATCTCGTCGGGGCCATCAACGACTACGTCCGACATTACAACCGCAACCCGCGGCCTTTTCAATGGATCGCCAGCGCTAGCCACATTATCCGCAGGGTCGAAAAGTACAAAGCGGTGGCCCGCAAATACAACATGTGAAATGAAAGGCTGCAAAATATGAATGCCATTTCGTTCTTAGTATTGCTCCAAATTGGAGGCGGGTCATCATTCGTCCCGATGCCATCGAAGCGAAATGCCAGGCCAGGATCCTCAGTGGAGGAGAAGTGAACCGAGAGGTGAGCCAAAAAGGTTGGACCCGGATCGATTACCAGCCAGCTATTTCAAACCATTCCCCCTTGCTGGTCCTGCAACACGTCCAGCCTGGCAGCACCGTCCTCGATGTCGGGTGTAACAAAGGAAGCGATTCACTCTTTCTGACCGGACATGGCTTTCGGGTCCTCGGTATTGACATAAATCGTACCGCCATAGAAGAGGCAAGAATTCGTGCCCAGGAACTCAGCGTGACGGCATCGGCTGATTTCAGGGTGGCAAACATTCTCGAAGAACCGTTCACGGATAAGTTCGATGTTGTTTTGCTGATTCGAGTCCTGACCTGCTTTTCTGAATACTCGGAATGGCATGCAGTCCTGAGACGAACAGTCCAGCTCTTGAAGGCTCACGGCTACGTCTACATACACGATTTCCTGGCGTCGCCGGAGATCGAGGCCTACCGTGTGCGGTACGAAACAGGCGCCAGGCTCGGATGGCGCGCGGGGAACTTTCAGGTGAATGATTCACAGGGGAATCAGTTATTCATTGCCCATCACCATTCACTCGATGAAGTCGCTTTGATCACGGCATCTTATGAAAGCCTCAGCTATCGGTCGCATGAATCTCTGTCCATGAACGGAAATGTTTGCAGAATGTTCGAATTCCTTGGTCGAAGTAAAACCTGAGATGAATGCCTACATTGAAGGTGCCTGATGTGCACGTCGCTCACATGCGGGACTTTGGGGGACGCTTCGCGCGGGATTTTGCGCGGGCCCAGCTTAGGGGATTGGGATTTTTCGCTCCTCAAGGACACAGCAACTTCGCTGTTGGGCAAACAAGGATACATTGAATTTCGCACGGAATTCTTTAACATCCTGAACCATACCAACTTGGGCATGCCAGCGTCTGCGACGGTATTCAATGGGAACACGTCTGTTCTGGGAGCGTATCAGCAAGCACCGCTAACGGGGGTGGGGCAGATCACAACTACCGTGACGACATCGCGACAGATTCAATTCGCGCTGAAGCTAATTTTCTAGCGCGAGAGAATATCAATCGCCGAGAATTTCGCGATTGAATACTCGGCTACCCACGCAGCTTTGACGAAGGTGAACGCAGAATATGGCGCGCTCTATTCCACAGGCACCTTGGGCCCAAAATTCGAACAGAACCGTTCTCAATCCGATATGCATGGGTCAGGAACGAAAGTTGTTGCAAACTCCCCGCCCAGCGGCCCACAATTTTCAGAGATTGTTTAGTAATCTGCAGGTTCAGGCCCATTGCGTTGGAGTTGAGCGTGTC
Source organism: Candidatus Sulfotelmatobacter sp. (assembly GCA_049792875.1). Classification (GTDB taxonomy): domain Bacteria; phylum Acidobacteriota; class Terriglobia; order Terriglobales; family Acidobacteriaceae; genus Sulfotelmatobacter. Next base: position 4,727 of record JBARBI010000114.1, on the reverse strand, counting down.
CAGATTCAATCGTCTTCTGTTGTTCAAGCCGTCCCCGTTTTGGAGCTACGGGGTTGCTGTTCTCTTGTCTACATCAGCACTAATCATCTCTCAGTGGCTGGTCCCTCATATAGGTTATCCCGGAACACTATTTCTCTGCGTCGTCCTGTTGAGTGCTTGGTACGGTGGAGTCGGGCCATGCTTGCTCGCGACGGCGTTCTCCGCTCTCACATTCCATTATTACTTTCTGCAACCGATCCATGCATTGGGTTCAAAGCCTCCAGAAACGCCCCGTCTTTTGTTGTTCATCGTGTCGAACCTTCTTATCGGACTACTGAGTGCTGCGCAAAGGAAGGCCAAAGAATCGATCGTTAGCGCGCGCGATGACCTGGAAGTCACGGTTCAAGATCTTCAGCGAACCAACGAGGCGTTGCATGCCGAGAGCCTTGAGCGTAGGCAGACCGAAGAGGCGTTGCGGGTGAGCGAGAGTTATCTCGCAGAAGCGCAGAGGCTTACGCATACCGGGAGTGGGGCTTGGGCCGTGCCAGGATGGGATGCCTTATACCTCTCCGAGGAGTGGTATCGCATTTACGGCTTTGACCCAAAACAGGGCCTGTCAGCCTGGAAAGACCGGCTGCAACGCATGCATCCCGAGGATCAAGCAAAAGTGCAAGAAGCAAAGGATCGGGCAACCAGGGAAAAGTCAGATTACGAAGTGGATCACCGAATCGTCCTTCCGGACGGCACTGTGAAATACACCCACACGGTTGGCCATCCTGTCTTGAACCTATCAGGGGATGTGGAGCAATTCGTGTGTACCTTGATGGATGTCACCGCAGCAAAAGAGGCGGAAGAAAAGATCCGGCAAAGCGAAAATGTGCTTCGTCATATTCTGGATTTCGCCCCGCAGCAGGTTGCTGTATTAGGACCCGATGGCGCTTTTATTTATTCAAACCAGGCCAACCTCCATTATCTCGGCTTAACCCTTGAGCAATGGCAGAGCGTCGACCAACGCAGGTTATTGCATCCAGACGATTTCGAGCATGCAATGAGCCAGAGTTATGATTACTTTTCAAAGGGTCTCCCGCACGAATTCGAAATCAGATTACGAGGAACAGACGAGAAGTATCGCTGGTTTCTCCTACGCCTTACCCCAATACGGGATGAACTAGGACGCATCACGCGCTGGTATGTTGCTGGGACCGATATCGAGGATCGCAAGCAGGCTGAGCAGCGGATACAGAATGAGAACGTCGCGTTGCGCGAAGAAATAGACAGGGCGTCGATGTTCGAGGAGATCGTCGGAACTTCCGCCGCCCTTCGTTCGGTGCTCTCCCGTGTATCCAAGGTTGCTCCCACCGACTCCACTGTTCTGATCACCGGCGAAACGGGGACGGGCAAAGAACTGATCGCGCGTGCGGTCCATAAGCGATCGCAACGCTCCTCGCGAGCCTTTGTCAGTGTGAACTGCGCCGCTATCCCGCGCGATCTGCTCGCTTCAGAACTGTTCGGCCACGAAAAGGGCGCCTTTACCGGGGCAATTCAGAGACGACTGGGGCGCTTTGAGTTGGCGGAAGGAGGCACGATCTTCCTTGATGAAATCGGAGAACTTCCTGCCGAGACCCAGGTTGCTCTGTTGCGTGTTCTGCAGGAGCACGAGTTTGAGCGTGTCGGAGGAACCCGGTCCATCCGAACTAATGTACGCGTGATCGCCGCCACCAATCGCGATCTCCAAACAGCAATCGCCGCGAGCGGATTTCGGAGCGACCTCTTTTACCGGCTCAACGTCTTTCCGATCGAGGTGCCTCCTCTGAGGGAACGGCGTGAAGACATCCCGGTATTGGTTCAGTACTTTATCGATCGTTTTGCGAGGAAAGCAGGAAAGAACATCCGCAGCGTAAACAAGAAGACATTGGAACTTCTTCAGTCGTATCCCTGGCCTGGGAATATCCGCGAATTGCAAAATGTCATCGAGCGATCGGTCATCGTGTGCGATACCGAGAATTTTTCCGTGGATGAGAGCTGGCTTTCGTGGCAGCCTCTTGCAATCGAGAAAAAAGGGCAGCCCGAACTATCTCGGGTTCTCACCGACGAAGAGAAGGAGATGATTGAGGCTGCTCTGCGCGAGAGCGGAGGCAGAGTGTCAGGGCCTTCAGGCGCGGCCGCCAGGCTGGGCATTCCAGGCTCTACTCTGGACTCGAAGATCAGGTCGCTCAGGATCGACAAGAACCGCTTCAAATCCACATATTCCTCGACTGATCGCGCTTGATTACTTCCTCACGAATCCCCCAAAAAGCCCAGTGCTAAGCACCCGAGAATTTCGGAAAACTCGTGAATTTTCGAAACTTCGAAATCCAGCAGAACATTAAGACAATTGTTTTCAATAACTTAACATTGGACCTGTGATTGCTAATACACCTTGCGTAACAGAACCCACAAAAACTAAGAACTCTCAGGAGAGGGTCGATGCTGAAGATCACTAGGGCCTCAAACGGAGAAGTGGTCTTTAATCTGAGCGGTCGAATGGACGCAGAAAACGTAGGCGAATTGGAGTCGCTGCTCAGCAAAGAAGCTACCGATATCCGGACAGTTTTGGACTTGAAGGACTTGAGACTTGTGGATCAGGACGTTGTTAGTTTTCTGAGGTGCTGCGAAACGGAAGGCATCCAGCTCCGGAATTGTCCCGCGTACATCCGTGAGTGGATCAATGGTGAACGGCCATGAGGTCCCAAACCAGTCAGTTGGAGGTCACTATGGAAACTTCCCCGATGCTCAATAGTGCTGATCGACATTCTTCCCCGCGTGAATTTGAACAGATCATAGGCGACAGCCCTGGTTTGGAAAGGGTGCTCGAACAAGTCAAACATGTCGCGCCTACTGATTCCACTGTACTGATCGAGGGTGAGACAGGCACCGGCAAGGAGCTCATCGCGCGCGCAATTCACAGCTCCAGCTCTCGGCGTGGGCGCGCTTTCGTGAAACTGAATTGTGCTGCGATTCCCTTGGATCTGCTGGAGAGCGAGTTGTTCGGCCACGAGAGAGGTGCGTTCACTGGGGCAATCGCTCAAAAAACCGGCCGTTTTGAACTGGCCGACAAAGGCACGCTCTTCCTTGATGAGGTGGGCGACATTCCGGCGGCATTGCAGCCGAAGCTCTTGCGCGTACTCCAGGAACAGGAGTTCGAACGACTGGGTGGCAATCGGACTCATCGCGTGGACGTTCGGCTGGTAGCCGCAACAAACCGCAATCTGACGGAGATGGTAAAGCAAGGGGAATTTCGCAGCGATCTCTACTACCGTCTGGATGTGTTTCCGATCATGCTGCCACCGTTGCGTGCGCGCCGCGTGGATATTCCTGCGCTTGTAGCTCATTTCGTCGGGATTTTTAGCCAGCGGATGAGAAAGCAAATCAACCACATTCCCCGAGAAACGATGTTTGCACTGTGTTCTTATGAGTGGCCGGGCAATATACGCGAGTTGCAAAATCGGATCGAGCGCGCCGTGATTCTCTCAAAGGATGGGGTTCTTTCCAATCCCTTGCCGATACCAGAGCCTCAATCTGTCAACACTTATCCATTTCCAACGACCCTCAAAGAAATCGAACGCAATACGATCCTTAGTGCGCTTGAAGACCGTGGTTGGGTGGTCGGCGGATCGGAAGGTGCGGCTGCAAAGCTTGGCCTGCCTCGTACAACGCTGATTTACAAGATGGAGCGGTTCGGGATCTGCCGGCCTGTCGCGAGTGAGGCGGCCCTGTGATCGGAGACAGGAACTGACTCGTTACATCAGTTGCAGATGCCAACTTGCGCATCGCTCGGAATAGGCTCGACATGCTTCGAACTCTCTGGGTTCTGGCGCCGGATCTAACCCATCAACGCCCGACACGCACAAAACGAGGGCATCAGGAGACGAAACTATGAGCACACTGACTGAAAAACAATCGACCGGCACTTCCGGGGTCAAAACTGCAAACGAACAAACAGCAGATCTGCGATCAACGTTTCGACGACCGAAGCTTGTTATACCGGTCCCAACTCCCGCATTGAAGTTCCAGAAGGTTGAGCCCGGCGTTCCTGATACGCAACTGACCAGAGAAGCGACGGGACTTCTTCGCGAATTCAGCACAACCCTGCTTTTTAACCACTCGCATCGGGTCTTTTTCTGGGCCAATGAATTGGGACAGCAGGCAAGGCAAAAATTCGATGTGGAACTGCTGTTTGTCTGCGCGGCATTTCACGATCTCGGTTTGCTGGAGCGATTTAGCAGTGCCGATGACCGATTCGAGGTTGACGGCGCTAATGCGGTTCGGCAATTTCTTGAGCACCACGACGTCCCCGCTGCCCGGATTCAAGTGGCCTGGGATGCAATTTCTCTCCACACGACGCCGGGTATCGTTGCGTACAAGCCGATCGAGGTCGAGCTCTTGTACAACGGTGTCGGACTTGATGTGCTCGGGATCGGCTATGAACAGTTTCCCGGGAACGTAAGGAAGAGCGTGGTGGTTCGATTTCCCCGCGTGAACTTCAAGCAGGAGATTGCAATGGCCTTTCTTGGCGGTTTTGAGCACAAAACTGTCACAACTGAGGGCACCTGCAACGAGGACATTTGCTCGCATTTCATTCGCAACTATCGGCGAAGTAATTTTTACGAGCAGATTCGTGATTCGTCCTTCCCGGACTCTCAGTGAAGACGAATCAATCAGCCGGCACAAGTGATGCGCACTTGCTGCACCCTCTCGCGGACTTCAAC
>JBARBI010000113.1:0-3296 GCA_049792875.1 Candidatus Sulfotelmatobacter sp. | reverse complement strand
CAGAGGAAATCGACGCCAATCGCGCCGATATGTTCCAGAATTTCGGTGAACATTTTTGATGATTGCTAGCGTTGCCGATACCCACACGGCCCTTTGGCATTTATTCGACGACAAGAGACTGTCCGCTACCGCCGAAGCCTTTATCAACGAAGCGGCGACCGCCAGAGGCAAGATTGCCATTTCGACCATAAGCCTGGCCGAGGTGGTTTATTTGATCGAACTGTCGCTATCAGGCGGCGAAACCGCTAAAATCTTGTCGGCCTGGGCCACTTGCGCCTATGAGTTCGCAACTTCAATCACCGCAACCCAACAGTGCTGTTCCCGCTGACGTGAGCGGATGGCCGCTGGTGCTCTGCTTGATTCTCACCTTCGTTTATCCCGCAACGAGTATCGAGATATTTCGCCAGCGATCTGCCGGCCACTAGCTATTGAACCAAAGCGAGCGGCGCTTGCTGAACCGGAGGCCAACGGTAGTCTGGTTCAAAAGTGACTCCAGAGCGATGCGCAGTCTGGGGTGGCTTTCATCGTCCATGGCAACGATTGCAAAGGGCGCAGCCAATAAGGTTGCGCCCTCTCTTTCCTTTCTTCTCTGGCCCCCGGTTCACTCTTCAAGGGCAGTCGTTGTGTCGCGGGCTCGGCGCAGGCTCGCCCGCGACGCAGGGGATCGCGCTCAGATATTCGTAGATAGCACGCAGGTCATGGTTCGTCATGTTGTGATAGAGAGGCCATGGCATTATTTGGAGACGAGTGCCGTCGAACGGGGGTGGCAGACAATTCCCGTCGGGGGCGCCGGTACAGGTTGGATGGAGGTTATCCATGTCTACGCCTGTCCTTATGATCTGAACAAACTCGTCAAATGTGTGACCCCCTTCAGGAAGCCCAGTTTTGTCCGGGGTCAAATTGCGCGAGATGATGTGTGGAAATGGACCTGGCCCGGGGAAGGGACCAAAATCCCTGCCGCCACCCAAGTAGGTCGCCGGGTTGACCTGCGTCGGCTGGCCAAAGTATGGGTTTCCGCCAGGGACGAATTCGGTAGCAGGGCCAGTACTGTGGCAACCATTGCAGTCGCCCTGTGCGTTGACAATGTAGCTACCGAGTCCCACCAGTGCGCGGTTTTTTCCATCCAGATTCAGCGGGACCGGGGCTATCTTGAAACCAACCTGAATCTTTGATTCGTTATCATCGTCATTGGCGTATACGCGTGGGGACCGAATCAATATCCCCGCAAGAGCGACTACAGCAAGTGCTGCAAGTGCCAGGAGAAACGGAGAGTTGCGGAATTTCATGGTGCCTCCAGATTTTTCTAAGCGGCGTGTTAACCTCACCCCAAGTCTTTATGGACCCTATAGTCCCGACCCCAGGAAAAGCATGCCGGCTAAGACCCATACTGTTGCTCTACCGGGGGCTGCAAAGCGTTTTGAATTTCTTGATGTCAAGGGGTTCTCCTTTTCTTTTCAATATCGCTGATGTGGTTAAACTGCGATCACCGACGAAAATGGACCAAGTGGTGCATCGCACTCCATGGACGGAGCCTGACATCTTTGCGACTTGCTAAGTCTCTTTAAGGTGTTGGGCTTACAACCCAATATGACGCGCTCCGGCTGCCTAATGGTGCTAGACTTGGCGACGGAGTACCGCGTTTGGGGCACCTCGTGTCAGTTCAGAACACTTCCATCTACCGCTTCGGCGCGTTCGAGCTCGACCTGCGAAGCGCCGAGCTCCGCAAGAACGGCGTGAAGCTCAAGCTGCAAGAGCAGCCTCGCCAGGTACTCGTGCATTTGCTGCAACGCCCCGGCGAAGTCGTCAGTCGTGACGAGCTGCGCTCCTTGCTCTGGACCGACGACACGTTTGTCGATTTTGAAATTGGCCTGAACACCGCCGTCAAGCGATTGCGCGAGACCCTCGGCGACTCCGCGAATAATCCAAAGTTCGTCGGGACTCTTCCTCGGAGGGGTTACAAATTCATCGCACCGGTCGAGGTATTGTTGGGACGCAACGGAGACCAATTAGGGGCGGTCAACGAGCCGGCCCGACGGCAGCCGAAGAGCAGTGTCAGACTTGCTTACTTGGCCGCTTTTACACTGGCGTTTGTGTCCGCCGGTCTCCTCTGGGGAGGTCTGCCTCGCCTGCCGCGAGTCAGCAAGGCACTCCGAATAACAAATGATGCCAAGGCGAAAAAATCCACGAACCTGTTCGTCACCGATGGTGGTCACCTCTACTTCGTTGAAGGGGCCCCTTGGGCGGGAGGCTCCGAAATCGCCCAAGTGTCGGCGACAGCTGGCGAGACTACTCACATTGTGACCTCGCTTAAGGAAGTGCTCAAGATTTATGCGATCTCCCAAGATCGTTCCGAATTGTTGTTGGCAAACGGGGTTGGCGTGGGCGCCGATTCTGAGACCGGACGCTCCGATTCGGCAGCCGAACTTTGGGTGCAGCCCTTACCGGCAGGAACTCCCCACCGCGTCGGAAATGTCTACGCGACCGATGCTTGTTGGACGCCGGATGGAATGCACATTGTATACGCGAATGGGCAAGCCTTGATGACCGCAGAAAATGACGGCAGCAGTCCGCGGGAGCTGGCGAAAGTCGCCGGCGTAGTGCGTGGACTTCGTTACTCGCCAGATGGCCGGCGCATCCGCTTTTACGTGGTTCGCACGGTAGAATCTGATTCCAGTTCCCTCTGGGAAATAGACGCTAATGGGGAACATCTCCACTCACTCTTGCCGGGCTGGAAGGAGTCGCCATTTCAGTGCTGCGGGAATTGGTCGCCAGATGGCAACTACTACTATTTTCAGGCGGGCCATGGAATGGATCAGGCGATTTGGGTGATGCCCGAGCGTCGATTCATTGTTGCAGGAGGTCCTGGAACCCCTTCCCGCCTCATCTCCGGACCGCTGCGCCTCAGCGCTCCTGTCCCCAGCGGTGACGGGAAGCGACTCTTCCTGCTGGGCGAAGAACTTCGCGTTGAACTGGTCCGCTACGATGCAAGATCTCGCCGCTTTGATCCCTATATTTCCGGTCTTTCTGCCGGTCCCTTCGAAGTTTCACCCGATCACAAGTCGATCGCTTACGTCTCCTATCCGGACATGAGCCTGTGGCGAAGTCGCCCTGATGGCAGCGATAAAATGCAGCTAACGTTTCCTCCGGTACGGGCCTATGGTCCGCGCTGGTCACCCGACGGCTCCAAAATCGCTTATATGGATGTGCAGTTCTATCGCCCCTGGAAAATCTCCTTTCTGTCTTCATCTGGAGGACCGCCGCAGCGCATTCCTTCGCCCGATCCAAACGAAGTGCAG